>JAJDVR010000076.1 GCA_022826025.1 Gemmatimonadota bacterium
GGTGAGGCAGACGGGGATGCCGTGACGTCGCGCCAGAACCCCGCTTCCGCGGGTGTGATCCCCGTGCTCGTGCGTGAGGATGATGGCCGAGAGTTCACTCGCCTCGGCGCCAACCAGCCGCAGGCGGCGCTCGGTCTCGCGCGCGCTGAAACCGGCGTCCACCAGCACGGCCGCACGCGCGGAGCGGACGAGAGTCGAGTTGCCCCTGCTTCCGCTGCCCAGCACGCAGATCTGCACGACCGTTTCGTGGCTGCCGGCTAGTCCGCGCCGGCCACGCTGAGCCAGGCACGCTCGAGAACGGCCCGCATCTCCGGCGTAAGCCGCACACCCCTGCGGCCCATCACTCGCTCTGCCGTGTCCAGAAAGCGGTCCAGCCCGAAGAGCGGCGCTTCGCGGGTCGCGCCCCATCGAAAGGGCGGGAGATGGCTCGTCGGGCCTGCGGCGCCGAACAGGTTGCAGCCTGCCCCGATCACCGCGCCGGTGTTGAGGAGGGTTCCGATACCGGTCTTGACGTGGTCGCCCACGAGACAGCCCAGCTTGGTCAGACCGGAGGGCACGGCTCCTTGCCCGGTGCGGACCCTCACCTCGCGATAGTCGTTGCGAAGATCGCTGTTCGTGGTCATCGCGCCCAGGTTCACCCAGCGACCGAGGTACGAGCGGCCCAGGAAGCCGCCGTGGGCCTTGTTGTCGTAGCCGAGCAGGACGCTCTTCTCGATGTCGCCCCGGATTCTGCATGCCCGGCCTACGTAGGAAGCGCATACCCTTCCGCCGAGGATCGTCGAGCCGGGTCCCACATACAACGGACCCTCCAGGCGGGCCGGTCCACACACGCGCACGCCCTCGCCGAGGACGATCGGCCCCGGGCCCGTATCCAGCAGCACGCCCGGCTCGACGGCTGCGCCTGGGCCCATGGTGAAGACACCGTCTCCCACGAGGTGGGCGCCGGGGGGAAGGGACGACCCTGGCGGTGGGATCGCCAGGCCACTCTCGCCCGCCCCCACCTGTCGTCCCCCGGCGCCGCTCGACGGTATGGGCGCCAGAGGGGGGAACATCCCGGCCTCGAGGTCTTCCCGCAGCTGACCGGGTGTCCGCGCCACCAGCTCCCAGACGTGCTCCAGCACGAACCCTTCCACCTCCAGTCCGGCTTCCGCTCGGGGAGCGGCAGCGGGATCCGCGATGTCACGCGGGTGGGGAAGTGGAGCGCCGGAAGGGAGGCTCCACCCGACCGTCGTGCCGTCGATGCGCAGCTCGGCGGGGACCGGAGGCAGGTGCCGCGGCCGGCTCCACACCACGGCCCGGCTGGACACCAGGATGCGGTGGAAGCGGCGCCCCACGTCGGAGGCCACGAGCGTCCCGGGCGATTCGTCTTCGCGGAAACCCGCGAGGCGGCCGGCCGCAAGGTGACCGCCGTACTCCACGCCCCACGCGCGGGCTGCCCGCTCCCAGAGTCGTAGCGCACCAAGGACCAGTTCGGCTGCGGGACGCGTCAGGGCAAACGGTTCCCAACGCCGGGCCCGGGCGTCGTCGAACAGATGGAGACGGGTGCTCACGTCTGTTGGAGGCGCGACGACGAGGGCAGCCGTTCCACGAGGCGCTTGAGCTCGCGGGCGTGCTCGCGGGTCGTGACCATCGTCACGTCCCCGGTCACGACCACCACCATCTCGCGCACCCCGAACAAAACCACCCGCCCGCCTTCGCTGTACACGATGTTGTCGTCACTCTCGACGCAGACGATGTCGCCGGCCCTGGTGTTCCCGCGCTGGTCGGGCGTTCGCGTCCGGGCGAGCGCTTCCCAGCTGCCCACATCGTCCCAGTGGAAGGATGCGGGAAGCATGGCGCATTTTCGGCTGCGTTCCAGCACGGCCTCGTCGACGCTGACCGTGGGCGCGTGGCGGAAAAACCCGTCTACGTCCCCGGCCTCGAGTCGCGGAAGCAGGGCGGCGATGCCGGGAGCGTGCGCGCGAAGTTCCTTCAGGAATACCGATGCCCGCCAGACGAAGATACCCGTGTTCCACAGCAGACCCTGGCGAACGTATTCAGCGGCGCGCCGGGCGTCGGGTTTCTCGTGAAAGCGCAGCACGCTCCGTGGGGGCTCGTCCGTCCCGCCGCCGCCCGATCCGTCAATGACCTCCCCGGGCTGCAGGTACCCGTAGCCGGTGTCGGGACGATCCGGCTGTGCGCCCACGGTCAGCAGCACATCCCTGCGGGCCGCGATCCGTGCCGCGCGCGCGACCAGCGAACGGAACGGGGCGGCGGGGCGGATGACATGGTCCGAATGCAGGGAAACGATCACGGCGTCCGGATCGCTTCGCCATGCGCGCCAGGTCGCCCAGGTGAGCGCCGGGGCCGTGCTGCGCGGCCGCGACTCCCACAGGAAGCAACCGGGCGGCACCTCCGGCAGCGCGGCGGTCAGCGGTGATTCCAGGTGCCGTCCCGCGACGATCCGCAACTGGCCGGCCGGGACCAGTTCCAGCGCGCGCAGGACCGTGTCGGCTACGAGGGGGCGGCTCGAGACCAGCGGCAGGAACTGCTTGGGGCGAGCGGGCGTGCTGGCGGGCCAGAACCGGGAACCGGCGCCACCCGCGAGGATGACGACCCGGAGGTGGGGGTCGGCGGGGGTCAACGCCGCTCGCTGATGCGGGTCGGAATGCACGCGGAAACTTACCCGCGGCACAGTGTAAAATCAACGGAATTCACCGCTCCGGGGTTGACCCGCTGGAGCCGTCGGGGTAGTCTTGGCGCGCTCCGCGAGCAGGCTGTCGACTCGCCGGAGCCAACCCCTCCTCCGTTGCCAAACAGTCGTCATGCGTTCGCTCGGGATCATCCTCCTTCTCCCTTCGCTGGTTGCCACCGCTGCGTGCGGAAGAGATCCTTTCGCGCTCGAGTGGATCGCCTCCGCCGATACCGTGCGCCTGTACGCGATCTCCCGTCCCGAGCCGAACGTCGAAACCGGCTTCGACTTCGGCGCCCGGCACGCGGTTCGCATCGAAGCGCCCGCCACCACCACGGCCTGGGATCTGGCCGTGGATGTCGAAGGCGGCAGAGCCGTCTTCCTGACCCCCGGATTCTTCGGCGTCGACTCGGACGCGGCGCTGGTGGAGCTGCCCGACGAGAACTTCGACGACATCGAGGAAGCCCCCGAGGACGAGGACGTGTACATCGAGGATGAGGCGGTACCGGTGAACATCGGGAGCCTCTACGTGGTGCGCACGCGGCGCTTGCGCTCCAACTACGGGCAGCTCTGCAACCACTACGCGAAGATGGTGCCCCTGGATGTGGACCCTGTCGAACGCACCGTGGTTTTCGTGTTCGACACCAACGGGATCTGCAACAGCCGCAAGATGCAGCCGGACATCTTCCCCTGAACCCCATCTTCCCCGGACCCTCCCTGACTGCTAAGCCATGCTCGACCTGCGGATGATTCGGGCGCAGCCGGATCTGGTTCGTGCCGGAATGGCGCGGCGCGGTATCTCCGGCGGGGCTGCCCGGGTCGAACATCTGCTCGCCCTCGACGAGCGGCGCCGCTCCGCGATCGGAGAGGCCGATGAGCTCAGGGCGCGTCGCAACGCCGTTTCCCGCCGCATCGGGGAACTGAAGCGGAAGGGTGAAACGGCGGACGGGCTGATCGCCGAAATGCGCAAGGTAGGCGGCCGCATCGACGCGCTCGGCGAGGTGGTGGAGGATGCGGAGGCGCACATCCGCAATACCCTGCTGGTGATGCCCAACCTGCCGCTCCCGGAAGTGCCGGATGGGGGGGAGGAAGCCAACGCGCTGGTCCGCGAATGGGGGACGAAGCGGAACTTTGGTTTCGAGCCGAGACCACACTGGGAGCTGGGGGAGGACCTGGGGCTCCTAGACCTCGCGCGCGGGGCAAGGATATCAGGTTCCGGGTTTCCGGTTCTCACGGGCCGGGGCGCCCGCCTGCAGCGGGAGCTGATCGGCTACATGCTCGATCTGCACGTCCGCGAGCACGGCTACAGGGAGATGCGCGTCCCCTACATGGTCACGCGCGAGAGCCTTACGGCGACCGGCCATCTTCCCAAGTTCGAGGAGGATGCATACGTCACGACGCTGGACGACCTCTGGCTCATCCCCACTTCCGAGGTGCCGCTCACCAACCTCCACCGGGGCGAGATCCTCTCCGCGGACGAGCTTCCTCTTCGCTACACCGCCTACTCGCCCTGCTTCCGGCGTGAGGCCGGCGCGGCGGGCGCGGACACCCGCGGCCTCCTGCGCGTACACCAGTTCGACAAGGTGGAGCTCGTTCGCTATGAGACCCCGGAGCGCAGCCGGGAGGCACTCGAGGAGATGACTGCGGAAGCGGAGGTGATTCTCCGGCGCCTGGGGCTTCCCTATCGCGTCCTCCGGCTGGCTACCGGCGATCTGGGCTTCTGGTCGGCCATGACCTACGACCTGGAAGTCTGGGCTCCCGGCGTGCGCCGCTGGCTGGAGGTGTCGAGCGTCAGCACCACCACCGACTACCAGGCGCGGCGCGCGAACCTGCGGTATCGGCCCCATCCCGGCCGCAAGCCGGAGTTCGTGCATACGCTGAACGGCTCGGCGCTCGCTCTGCCGCGGCTGCTGGTGGCCCTGCTGGAGACCGGCCAGGAAGAGGACGGCAGCGTGACCCTGCCGGAGCCGCTGGCCGAGCGACTCGGGGCCGGTCGCCTGGTGCCCTGAGGAGGCGACGGGCGGGTGTCGCCGAAGCGCTGGTACGTCGGGCTCGCGGCGCTCTTCGTGGCACTGGCCGGCTGGTATCTGCTCTACACGCAGCAGATCGTGCGCGCGCTGCGGGCCGACAGCGAGATCTTCACGCGGATCTATGCCGAGGTCATGGAAGGTCTGACCGATCCCGAGGAAGGCAGTTCCATCCAGGCCCTCAGGGGGCTTCAGCTGCTGATCACCGAGTCGGGCGTGCCGTTTGTCATGACCGGGCCCGGAGACACCGTGCTGGCCGTCGAGAACCTTCCCTTCGAGGTGGATCTCGCCACCGCGGAGGGGCAGGAGCGGGTGCGTGGCTATATCAACACCCTGGATCCGCGCAATCCTCCGGTCGGAGATCCCGAAGTCCAGCTAATCCACTACGGCCCGCCTCCGATTCTGACGCGCCTGCGCTGGATTCCATGGCTTCAGGCCGGGGGTCTGGCGCTGGTCGTGCTCATGCTGGCGGGACTGGTTCGATACCAGCGCAGAGTGGCTGGAGAACGCGCCTGGACGGTGATGGCCCGCGAACTCGCACACCAGCTGGGCACACCGATATCGTCGCTGCACGGCTGGGTCGAAGTGCTCAAGCTGCCCGCGCCCGAGCGGCCCGGGGAGCTGTCCGAGAGCGAGATCCTGCATGAGCTCGACGATGATGTCGAGCGCCTCGAGCGCGTTACCCGCCGATTCGAGTTGATCGGTCGAGAGCCTGCCCTGGGGGAGGTCGACCTGACCCGTGTTCTGGAGGAGCTGGAGGGCTATTTCCGTTCCCGACTCCCCAGCCTGGCGTCGGAAGTGGAGCTGGTGATGGAAGTTCCCTCCGATCTGCCCGCGGTCAGGGGACACCATGTCCTGCTCAGCTGGGCTCTCGAGAACGTGCTCAAGAATTCGCTCGACGCCCTGGCCGGGCGCGGGGGCAGGATCTCCATCACATGCTCCGGGTCCGGTGCGGGATGGGTGGATGTGCGCATCGCGGATTCGGGTCCCGGAATCGATCCCGCCGTGCGGGACGACATCTTCGAGCCCGGTGTGACCACCAAGTCCAGCGGCTGGGGCGTGGGGCTCACGCTGGCGCGCCGCATCGTGCAGGGCGTGCACCGCGGGAAGCTCGAGTTGGTGTCCGAGTGGGAGCCCGGCGCCACGTTCAACATACGACTGCCGTCCGGGGCCTGATCCGTTGGATCACCTGGAGGGTCTGAACCCCGAGCAGCGAGCCGCCGTGCTCCACTTCGAAGGGCCTCTCCTGGTGCTCGCCGGTGCGGGAACCGGAAAGACCCGGGCGCTCACCTGCCGGATCGCCCACCTGGTGGGCGAGCACGGCGTGCCGCCACATCGCATCCTCGCCGTAACCTTCACGAACAAGGCGGCGGGTGAGATGCGGGAGCGCGTCGCCAACTACCTGAGGGAGGAGCCGCGCGGGATGTGGCTCGGCACCTTTCACGCCCTGGGCGCACGTCTTCTGCGCATCCACGCGGGCGAGGTCGGCCGGGCGGCCCCATTCACCATTTTCGATGCCGAACAGAGCCTGAACCAGGTGAAGCGGGCCCAGAAGGCCGTGCGCGTCAACCCGGACCGATGGAATCCGCGATCGGTGCAGGGTGTCATCAGCTCCGCCAAGAACGTGCTCATCGGCCCGCAGCGGTTTCATGACGAGAACGCGGACGGAGCCGACCCGCTGGCGGCGGTGGCGGCGCTGGTGTACCCCGAGTATCAGGCTGCGCTGGCGCGCCAGAACGCCTTCGACTTCGACGACCTGCTGATGAAGCCGGTGGAGCTGCTGGAGTCCTGTCCCGACATCCTCCACCGGTATTCCGACCGCTTCGCCTTCCTGCTGGTGGACGAGTACCAGGACACCAACCATGCCCAGTTCCGGCTGCTGGACCTGCTGGCCCGGGTCCACGGCAACCTCATGGTGGTGGGCGACGACGATCAGAGCATCTATGGATGGCGGGGGGCCGACATCCGCAACATCCTCCAGTTCGAGTCGGTCTTCCCCAGCGCCCGCGTCGTCCGGCTGGAGCGCAACTACCGGTCCACGGGACACGTCCTCCACGCGGCCAATGCCGCCATCTCCCACAACGTCGCCCGCAAGGCGAAGACGCTGCATACGCGCCGCCCGGACGGCGAACTGTTGAGCGTTCTGCACACCGCGACCGAGACCGATGAGGCTCGCTGCATCGCCGATGAGGCCGAATCGCTCAAGCAGGCCAACGGATGGCCGTACGGGAGTTTCGCCGTCCTCTACCGCACCAACGCCCAGTCGCGCGCCCTCGAGGAAGAACTGATGCGGCGCTTCATCCCCTACCAGATCGTCGGAGGCGTGCGCTTCTACGAGAGGCGCGAGATCCGCGACGTGCTGGCCTATCTGCGGCTGATCTCGAATCCCCGGGACGAAGAGGCCTTCAATCGCGTCGTCAACTATCCGAAACGCGGAATCGGCACGGTGTCGCGCAGCCGATTGACGGTTTGGGCGCGAGGACGCGGGGTGTCGCTGCTCGAGGCTGCGGCGGAAGCTCATGCAGTGGCGGGAATCCGGCCGTCCACCGCCCGCACGCTCGGCCGCTTCGCGCGCATGATCGCAGACTGGCGCTCCGTCGCCCGGGAACGCAACGCGGGAGAGGTCACGGAGGCGGTCGTCACCGGGCTGGACCTGCGCGAGCGGCTGCGCGAGGAGGGGCCGGAGGGGGAAGACAGGGCCGCGAACGTGACGGAGTTGATCGCCGCCGCCTTCCGCTTCGACCCGTCGGAGCATGATCTGGGAGAGGAGGGGGAGATGGCAGGGGCCAGCGACCTCGACCTGTTCCTTCAGCACACGGCTCTGGTCACGGGCATCGACGCGCACGACAGTGCGGCCGACGCGGTCACCCTCATGACACTCCACAGCGCCAAGGGGCTCGAGTTTCCCTGCGTCTTTCTCGCCGGGATGGAGGAGGGACTGTTTCCGCTGTCGCGAGCACTGGAGCTGCCCGGCGAACTCGAGGAGGAACGGCGGCTCTTCTATGTGGGGCTCACGCGGGCGGAGGAGAAGCTCTATCTCAGCTATGCTGCGCGAAGATGGAGAGCCGGCGAGGGGGTCACCTCGAGGCCGTCGTCGTTTCTCGGCACGATTCCCGACAGGCTGGTGGAATACCGGCGCTCGTCGCGGCTGCAGTCGTCCCGCCGCCTCTATCGAGAGAGAGGCGGGTACCGGGAGGGCAGGTATGGTCGCCGGTCCCTGGATCGGAACCAGGCGTATGCGGACCCGGACCCGGCCGGATACGACGATCTGAACCAGGACGCTCCCCGCTACCAGCAGGGTGAGCGCGTGGTTCACGGGACCTTCGGCTTCGGATCGATCCTGGATATCTCGGGTTTCGGTCCGGATCTCAGGGTGACGGTGGATTTCGACGACGTGGGGCGGAAGAAGCTGGTTGTTCGCTTCGCGGGTCTGGAGAGGGCGTTCGAGTGAGCAGGCCGCAGGAGCCGGAGCCGGGCGTGACCGTAACCATCCAGGAGATTCGCCGGATCGCCGCGCTCGCTCGTCTCCGCCTCGAAAAGGGGGAGGCGAGGCGCATGGCGCGCGACATGAGTTCGATCCTGGAGCACATGACGGTGTTGGGCGAGATCGCGCCGGAGCCTGCTCCGACGTCTGGCGTCCCGCAGGGCGAGGTTTCCACGCGGCCCCTCGGGGATGCCTCGGGCGGGAGAGGCGCTCCGGCAGGAAAAGGTGAGACGATGCCGGATCCGCTCGAGCGACCGCTCTCACGCATCGCTCCCGACTGGCGGGATGGTCTTTTCGTCGTGCCTCGGCTGCCAGGTGTGGCGGGCGCACCCGGCGAACGGGATGGCTCGCCGTGACGGCGGATGCGGGCGGCGTGGCGGCGCGGGCCGCGGAGGTCCGGAGCGGGAGGCTTGCCCGGGGCTCGATGGCCGCGGAGGCACTGGAGGCGCAGGGGGCGTGGGAGCGGGGCGCCGCACCGCTCAACGCCTTCATCGCCCTGGATCCGCACGCGGGTCGGCAGCGCGGTCCACGCGACGGCCCGCTCGCGGGGATTCCGGTCGCGGTCAAGGACAACCTGGTCACGGCCGGTTTTCCCACCACCTGCGGCTCCCGCATCCTGGAGGGTTTCCGCTCCCCGTACGAAGCCACCGCCGTGCGCCGGCTTCGTAAGGCGGGGGCGGTCATCGTCGGCAAGACCAACATGGACGAGTTCGGCATGGGGTCGTCGACCGAGAACTCCGCGTTCGGCCCGACGCGCAATCCCTGGCATCGGGAACGGGTCCCCGGCGGAAGCTCCGGCGGGTCGGCGGCGGCGGTGGCCGCGGGCATCGTGCCGGTCGCGGTGGGCTCGGATACCGGTGGTTCGGTACGCCAGCCGGCGTCGTTCTGCGGGGTGGTCGGCATCAAGCCCACCTACGGGCGGGTGAGCCGCTACGGCCTGGTCGCCTTCGCCTCCTCTCTCGACCAGGTGGGGGCCCTCGGCCGCACCGTGCGCGACGCGGCGACCCTGCTCGAGGTCCTGAGCGGCCACGACCCGCGCGATGCCACCTCGGTCGACCGTCCGGTGCCGCCTCTGACGGCGGCCTGCGAACGGGGGGTGCGCGGGCTGGTCGTCGGCATCCCGCGCGAGTACTTCCCCTCCGGCCTGGATCCCGTGGTGCGCCGGCTGGCGGAGCGCGCCCTCGGCGCGCTGGAGGGAGCGGGCGCCGAGTTGCGGGACGTGTCCCTGCCGCACACCCGATACGCCATTCCCGCCTACTACATCATCGCGCCCGCCGAAGCGTCCTCCAATCTGGCCCGCTACGACGGTGTCCGCTTCGGGCGCCGATCCCGGGAGGCGGATACTACCGAGCGACTGTATGAACTGTCCCGCTCCGAGGGTTTCGGCACCGAGGTCAAGCGCCGCATCCTGCTCGGCACCTACGCGCTGTCGGCGGGCTACTACGACGCGTACTACGGCCGTGCGCAGGAGGCGCGGGCCGTCATCGCCCGGGATTTCGAGCGGACATTCCGTGATGGCGTGGACGTGCTCTTCACCCCTACCTCGCCGACCCCCGCCTTCAGGCTGGGAGAGCGCATCGACGATCCCTACCGCATGTACCTGTCCGATGTCTTTACCGTGACCGCCAACCTGGCCGGGGTTCCCGCGCTGTCCGTTCCGATCGGGCTGGCGGAGGGGCTGCCGGTGGGGGGACAACTCATGGCCGGGCACTGGCGGGAGGACACGCTGCTGAACGCGGCCGCGGTGCTTGAGGCCGAACTGGGGATGGTGGGGTCTCCTCCGGTTCCGGCCGGCGGAAACACGGCATGACGGACTCACCGCTGGAAGCCGTGATCGGCCTGGAGGTCCACGTTCAGCTCGACACCGGGCGCAAGCTGTTCTGCGCGGATTCAACCGCATTCGGAGCGCCTCCCAACACGGCCGTGTGTCCGGTCTGCCTGGGGCTCCCCGGCGCGCTCCCCGTGCTCGACCCGGGAGCGGTCGATCTTGCGCTCCGGGCGGCGCTCGCGCTGAAATGCACCATCCACCCCACCTCCATCTTCGCCCGCAAGAACTACTTCTATCCCGATCTGCCCAAGGGATATCAGATCTCCCAGTTCGAGCGTCCCCTGGCCACCCGGGGAGCCGTCGAACTGGATGGCGGCCGGAGGGTGCGGATCCGGCGGGTGCACATGGAAGAGGATGCCGGAAAGTCGCTGCACGACCGCTTCGCCTCCGCGACCGCCGTCGACCTGAACCGGACCGGCACCCCGCTGATCGAGATCGTTTCGGAGCCGGACCTGCGGTCTCCCGGGGAGGCGCGCTCCTACCTCCGGTATCTCAAGCGACTGATGGAATACCTGGAGATATCCGACTGCAACATGGAAGAAGGCAGCCTGCGCGTGGACGCGAACGTATCTCTGCGCGAGAGGGGAAGCGAGCGCCTCGAGGCCAGCACCGAGGTCAAGAACCTCAACAGCTTCTCGGCGGTGGAGAAGGCGCTCGGCGTCGAGATCAAGCGTCAGACCCGGATTCGCGCCAAAAGGGGCGCCGTGATCCGCCAGACTCTGCTCTGGGATGCCGCAGGAGGGAACGTACGGGTGATGCGGGACAAGGAGGACA
This sequence comes from Gemmatimonadota bacterium, assembly GCA_022826025.1. Classification (GTDB taxonomy): domain Bacteria; phylum Gemmatimonadota; class Gemmatimonadetes; order Longimicrobiales; family Gaopeijiaceae; genus BD2-11. The sequence continues at coordinate 10,785 of JAJDVR010000076.1, forward strand.
GCCAGGACTACCGGTACTTTCCCGATCCCGACCTCCCGCCCCTCGTCCTCTCGGCGGCGCGCGTCGCTTCGCTGCAGGCCGGGCTGGGCGAGCTGCCGCGCGCGAAGCGCGAGCGCTTTCGGCGTCAACACGACCTGCCCGCCTACGACGCGGACGTGCTTACCTCGTCCCGGCCACTCGCGGACTACTACGAAGCGGTTGTTGCGTGCGGGAGGCAACCCAAAACCGTATCCAACTGGGTGATGGGGCCGGTGCTCAAGACCGTGAAGCGGGGAATCGCCGACCTTTCCTCACCGGGGTTGGCACCTGGGCGACTCGCCGAACTGCTCGTGCTGGTGGACGAAGGGACGCTGTCGGCCACCGCGGCCAGGACCGTCCTCGCCGGCATGGCGCGCACCGGCGACCCGCCCGGGGTCATCGTCCAGCGGGAGGGGCTCACGCAGGTGCGCGAAGACCAGGTGCTGGAGAGGTGGGTGACGGACGCGGTGGCGGCGCATCCGAAGGAAGTCGCCCGCTACAGGGACGGGGAGACGCGCCTTCTCGGGTTTCTGATGGGCCAGGTCATGCGTGCTTCCGGGCGCAAGGCGGACCCGCGCCGCGTGAACCAGCTGCTGCGGGCCGCGCTGGACGCCGATGCCGACTGAAGTCGGCGGATTGCCGGCCGACTCTCCGGGCGTGTCGTCCGTGGTTCCCGCTACCTGGTCTCGCCGGCCGGCTCGCGCCCGTCATCCGGCCGGGTGCCGGCGGGCGTCGCAGCCGGTTCATCGCCTGCCAGCCTGGACGAGGCATCTTCTACGACCGGCAACTCAGAGCGGGCGGTTTCACGCGCGCCCTCGAGAGCTCGTGCGCCTGCGCCCACCCCGCGCACGGCCGCAGCCGTCTTCAGAAACATATCCTCGGCCTCGGCCTGCACCACTTCCAGCAACGCGTTGAACTCATCGATGCGGGTTTCCATGTGCGTCGAAGCCTGCCTCAGCCGGTCGGACAGCGCCCGCACGGAACCTGTGAGGTGCTGTGCCTCGTCGCGCAGCGAGCGGGTGATGGCATCCACGTTGTCCGCAACGCCGCCAGCCCGTTCGAGCACCGGCCGGCTCTGTTCCTCCAGCCGGCGCGCGATGTCGGTGAGCCGGCGCCCGTGCACGTCCAGTCGCCTCAGGAAGGCCAGGAGCGCCCCGGTGCCGACGGAGGCCAGGACCACAAGGGCCAGAAGGCCCCACTCGCTGACGTTCGCGATCCCCGAGGGCGCGACCATGACCAGAACCGTGTCGCGCACGGGTTCCTGCCCCGACACCCCGGCGGATGCCGCGTCCGTTATCGTCCAAACCGTTGCAATCATCGTATGATCAGGAACGGCAATGAAGCCGAGAGAATTGGCGAGAGCTCTCCGGAGAGCGCGTCACCCAAGGGTGCATCTAACGTATTGACAACAACTTGTAGAGTCACGTGTTCTCCGATAGTAGCGCATGCGCGGTTCGCGCTGCAAGAACTTCCATGCACGTCCTGATCCCGCTGGCCGGGGCGTCGGCAACGTGGTATGTTGGCGCGGCAATGCGACCAGGGACCCGGCACCCCACCACCCGTCAGGGTCCCGGCGCTGGCCGGGCCCCCGACGGCTCCACCTAGTCTACCCTTCCTACCCCACGCCATGGCACACTTCCTTGTCGAAGGCGGCCACTCCCTCAGCGGGACCATACGGCCGGCAGGAAACAAGAACGCGGCTCTTCCCGCGCTCGCGGCGACGCTCCTGGCGACGGAGCCGGTCACCCTCGAAAACGTCCCGCGCATCAAGGATGTCGAGGCGCTGGCCGCGATCCTGCGGGCGCTGGGCGCGGAAGTGTCCTGGGAGGGGCCCAACGTGGTCACCGTGGATGCCGCGCAGGTGAGCGACGTCCGTCCCCCGCGCGCCCTTGCCGAGCGCATTCGGGCCTCGATTCTGCTCGCGGGCCCGTTGTTGGCGCGCTTCGGACGCGTCCTGCTTCCGCCTCCCGGGGGTGACGTGATCGGCCGGCGTCGGCTGGACACCCACTTCATGGCGCTTGCGGCGTTGGGGGGAGAGACCCGGCTGGGAAGGGAATTCGAGATCCACGCGTCCAGGCTGGAGGGCGCCTCGATGTTCCTGGACGAACCTTCGGTGACCGGCACCGAGAACGCCGTGATGGCGGCCACTCTCGCCCGTGGCCGAACGCGGATTCGAAACGCGGCGGCCGAACCGCACGTCCAGGACTTGTGCCACCTGCTGAATGCGATGGGTGCGCGCATCCGCGGCATCGGCACCCATGTCCTCGACATCGAGGGCGTCGGAGAGCTGGGCGGAGCCAGATACAGGATCGGCGCCGACCACATCGAAATCGGTTCCTTCATCGGCCTCGCGGCGGTGACGCGAA
>JAJDVR010000257.1 GCA_022826025.1 Gemmatimonadota bacterium
GTCGATCCGGAGACCGGGAAGGCGGCGAAGCTGGGCAACAGCAAGCTCCGGCTGTCGCGCTGGGCCGAGGGCTACGAGCGGGAGCAGGGCCGGATCCGGTGCGAGAGGCGGGTCGAGAACAACGAGCGGCGGCGGGCGGGCAAGCAGGTGCCTCGCCCCGCGGGGGACCGGCCTCGCCACTGGGCGCGCGTCCGCCGCGAGGGGATGCAGCCTGGGCGGGCGCGGCGGGCGAGGGCGCCGCGCGATGAGGAGCGGGTCGACCTGGACGCATGGCGGCGCCTTGAGGCGGAGGCTTGGGAGAAGGTCGAGGACGGGCGCGAGTGGAGCTTCGGGCACCTCGAGACGCGGGCGCGGAAGGAATGGGCCGAACTGCACAAGCGGCAGGAGGACATGCGGCAGAAGCTCGACCGGGAGAGCCGCACCGTGCTCGGGCGGCTCCGGGTCTGGCGGATGGAGCGCTCGCTGCGGGAACTGGTCGGTGCGGTCCGGGGACGGGCGGATCTGGTCGAGGGCTGGCGCGAGGATCTCGACCGGGACCTCAAGGACGAACGGACCGCGCTGGGCAAGGCACACGGCGAGCGCGCCCGGCAGATCGAGCGCGGTGTGCGCAAGGTCTATCGAATGGATCTGGTGGTCGCGGAGCGGCGCGCATGGGCAGTGCGCGAGACTATTAGGGAGCGCCAGGAGGCGAGGGAGCGCGAGCGCGGCCCGAGCATCATCACCCCCATTCCCCGGCCGCCCCGGCCCCGAGGCCCCGAGCGTGGCGGGGGAGGGTTCGAGCGATGAGCCTTGATGCCAGTATCACATCCTGCATCCCGACCGATGTCCGGGAGATGCACTAAAGCAGCGACGCCCTACGGTCGCCCTCCGACAGAAACTCGCGGTACCGTGCGAAAGCAGCGTCGATCATTTCGCGCGTCAGTCCGTAGTCGGCGATGTCGTACTTGTGTCGCTTCGCCTTTTGCCGGTGCGCGGCCTGAACCTCCCGCCATTCGTCCATCGCGGCGACGGCTTCCGGCTCCGGGGCCCAGCCGAAGCGGTCGTAGACGTGGGCGACTACGGCCATGGGGTCCTCCACCAGGTCGTAGAAGCTGACGTCGAGCCACCGGTCCTCGAGCTCGGGGTGGCTGGTGCGGAAGTCCACCGCTTCGTTGAGCATGCGACTCATGAACTCGAGTTGCTCCAGACCGAGATCGTCGAGCGCGCGGGGTTTGCAGGAGAGACTGCGAACCCGGTCGACAAGGCTGTTCCAGGATCCCATGACCTGAGCGGGTTCGCGGTGGGTCTGAATGAACAGGGCATCCGGGTACGTCTTGATCAGCGCTTCCAGTTCGAAGAGGTGGAAGGGCGCCTTGAGTACCCACTGCCCCTCGCGGCGGCCTGGCCGCTGCCGCCGCTGATACGTGTAGCTCTGCATCGCGCGGCGGTGAAGGGCGTAGCTCTCCGACATGTCCCTGCCAGCAAGCCAGCGGGCGAAGTCCGGGATGTGGAACCAGACGGTTGCGCCCCAGGCCGCAAACCCCATCCTGAGGAGCCCGAGGTCCTCCTCCGGTTCGTTCACGTCGAAGTGATGCACGCCCTTGAACATGTCGAGGATCCCCGACGCGTTCAGAAGCTCTTCCGCGAAGGCTCGCCGTGGATCGTCCGCCGAACCCGCCAGCGTGGCGTAGTCGCCGCCTGCCAGAACCGGCTCCACGTACTCGTAACCGCGTAGCGTCCAGAATCTCGGGTCGCGAGACATCAGGCGGTGCAGGAAGGTCGTGCCAGTCCGGTTGATCCCGACGATGAAGACCGGCCGCCTGACGTCCTGTTCCGCGATCTCCGGGTAGCGTTGGCGCTCGGCTTCCAGGGATGCGTTGTTGCGCAACCGGCGGGTGAGATCGAAGGCGATGTAGTCGTATCTCTCGGTCCGGGCACCGGCCTCCGAGGCGGTCACGGCCTGCACGAGCCGCCTGAGTCCCTCAAGCTTCCAGGCGGGGAACGCCACGTCGAAGGGAACATCGTATTCACACGCGAGAGATTCGGCTCGGCGCACGAGGCCGTCGTAGTCGAGGCGGCTCTCGGGTATGCGATACGGCCATCGCTCGCGATGGTCCCGCAACCAGTCGAGGGAGCGCCGGAGCATGGTGTACGCGCTCGGCCACGGAATCGGGTCCGGACAATCGGCCCGCAAGGCGCGGCTGCAGACGCGATGGTACGGCGCGGTCGCGCTTCCGCCGAACCAGTAGGGCGCGCCGTGATCGATCAGGCCCCAGAATCCGTGGAGCGGTGACCGCTCTCCCCGGGCCAGACAGGCCCGCTTGAACGCCTCGTAGGAAACGGTCCTGTAGTACAGCCCGAAGTCGGAGAGCCGCATCTCGGGCCCCAGGGGCGGGTCTTCGGCGTAGTGATAGATCGTGAAGCGCCGGTCGGGATTCAGCGAGATGGCCGCCATGGTGTCGGTAACGACATCGGCCGCTGCCTGGCTCCACTGCAACGTGAACCCCTCCGGCATCCGTCGCACGTCCACGACCGAGGCCACGGTTCGCACCGCGACATCGTCGGCATTGCCGAAACCGGTGCTCGCGACGTTCGCGTGCGGGAGGCGGAACAGGGCCACGGGCACCCCGGCCCGGGTCGCGTGTAGCAGGGCCTGCTCGACCACCACCTTGGTCCACGGATACCCGAGCAAGCCGAGGGGAAAGGCGCGCTTCATGCTCGCGATGTCCGGCTGCACCTGGTGCGCGATGCGGCTGCCGGAATACTCGTTCGCGAAGCCGCAGAAGTACTCGGGGAAAACCCCCATGGTCGACGCGAAGAAGAGGTGTTTCGGGCGCGTGGTCAGGCACAGGTCGAGCACGCCGCGGATGCTGAACACGTTGGTTCTGCGCAGCGCGACGTAGGGAGTCGCGACGGTGAGGCTAGCGGCAAGGTGGTAGACGGCGTCGATCCGCTGGCAGAGATCCGCGAATAGGTGCGGCTCCAAGCCGAAACGCGGGGAATGAATGTCTCCCATCAGCGCACGGATGCGCGGCACGAGTTCGTCATGCTCGATCTCCGCCTCTTCCAGGGCGAGCTGGATGCGCGCCAGGGCGTGGTCGGAATCATCCGCGCGCACGATGCAGGTCACAGTCAGGTTCGGGTTCCGCCGCAGGAGGTCTCTCAGAAGAAAGCGCCCGAGGAAACCGGTCGCTCCGGTCAGCAGGACCTCCCGGAAGTCCTCGGGACCGACCGGGGCGCTCGCCCGGGAACGGCTGGACGCCTCGTCGATGAATCGGCGCAGCGAATCGACATCGTGCCGGCATTGCGGTGGCAGGGTCCCCGTGAGCGGCGGGACCTCCCGGCGCAGAGTGTCCGATTCAGACACGTGCCGCATCGCCGCCGGGGTCCACGGTTTCACCGACAACCGGCAGGTTTCCGCCGTTCACGCGGGCCGGGCGGACCTCGGGATCCAGTGCGAGCTGGAAGGCCGCAAGGGCTTCCGCGATGCCGTCGCCGGCGTAACGGAATTCCTCCGGGATGGCCTTCTTCCGGGCGTTGGCCCGGTTGAGCGCCGTCTTCCTGATCCTGTCCTCCACACCCGCTGTGGGAGCCGACTCCGGTCGGGCATCGCGGACCGTCGCCAACTCCGAGTTCAAATACTCCTTGTATTCACGGATGACGGTCTGCTGGCGGGTGAACTTTTCGCAGTGATGTCCGGTCGCCGCCAGTCGAATCGCCAGGGGCATCATGCGGGGATGGTCCTTGGAGACCTTCGCGATGTACCGCGAGAAAGCCGGAAGCTGGTCGCTCGTCAGGCGTCGCCGGATTCCCATGATCCCCGCATAGAGCGCGTGCCGGCTCACCGGCTTGTGGATGTGCGGCACCGGGTTGAGGTGTTCCAGCAGGGTCAGGCAGCGCGCAAAGTAGTTATCGAGCGTCGAATCGTAGATCGTCCCGATGACCCGCAAGTACCCTTCCACCAACGTTGCGGGATCCATCTGCGGCTTGAAGTTCAGGGAGGTGGCGTTGATCTCGATAGGCTTGTCCAGCAGTCGGCCCTCGCGCTTCAGACGCTCCCACAGGTTGGTGTCCTTGAGCGCGGTGAGCAGGCCGACCAGCGCGATCGGGATCCCGGTCTGCTGAATGAACTCGATCTGGGCGTCGAACGCGCTCTCGTCATCCTCGTCGAGGCCGAGGATGAAGCCGCCCTGAACCTGCATCCCCTTCTGCTGGATCTTGCGCACGGCGGTGAACAGGTAGTTGTCGTCGCGCATGCTGAGGTTCTGAGGCTTCTTCATCTTCTTGAGAGCCTTCGGATTGGGCGTCTCGATGCCCAGGAAGACGGTGTCGAAGCCGGCCTCGATCATGACGTCCATCAAGTCGTTCATGCGGACGAGGTTCACGCTGGCCTCGGTGGACAGCGCAAACGGATAACCGCGCTCCTTCTGCCACTCGGCGATCGGCGGTAGGAGACGCGTCACCTCGCGTTTGTTGCCGATGAAGTTGTCGTCGACCAGAAAGAGGGGGCCGCGCCACCCCAGGTCGTAGAGATGATCGAACTCGGCCAGCATCTGCTCGGGCGTCTTCGTGCGCGACACGCGGCCGTACAGCTTCGTGATGTCGCAGAACTCGCAGTCGAAGGGGCATCCCCGCGAAAACTGCAGGCACGTGGAGTAGTAGTCGCTCATGTCGATGAGGTCGAAGCGTGGAAGCGGCGTGATGGTCACGTCCGGCTTCCTCGGTGCGCGATAGACCTTCTTCGCGGTGCCGTTCTCGAGGTCGCGCAGGAAAGAGGGGAAGGTCTCCTCGACCTCGTCGAGGACGAAGTGGTCGATTCCCTCCATCTCCTGGTGGAAGGTGGTGGGGTGGGGGCCGCCGGCGATCACGGGAATCCCGGCCCGGTTGCAGCGTTCGACAACCTGCTCGAGTGACGGGCGCTGGACGATCATGGTCGACGTGAAGGCCAGATCCGCCCACTCCAGGTCGCGGTCCTCGAGCGAAGTGACGTTGAGGTCGACCACACGGAGGTTGTACCGGGACGGGAACATCGCCGCGACGGTGAGAAGGCCGAGCGGCGGGAAGGCGGCCCTGATGCCCAGGAGTTCCAGAGCGAAGTTGTTGCCCCAGTAGGTGGGAGGGTGCCTCGGGTAGAGGAGGAGGGCGTTTTTCATGACTCAGACAGCCTCTTCCAGGAAGTGATCTTCCGGGGCGTTCGCGAACGCGGACCGGGTGCGGCGGGCCCGTGGCCGGGCGACCTCGGCTGTGCGGCCGGGTCCGTCACCATCGGTCCCGGCCTCGTCCTCGCCGGCGTCCTCCCTGCCGTGAATGATGCCCTGCGCCAGAGACAGGGACGAGGCGGTGGTCATGAGCTCGAGCGCGCTGACGCGGTAGTTGAACTCGGCTTGGATGAACGTCCCGAGTTCGGCGACCGAAATGGAGGTCAACCCGAAACTCGACAGCGGCTCGTCCACCTCACCGTCGTCGTGTCCACACAGCTCCGCGACCTTGGCGGCGATCTGCTCCACGACGCTATCGAGCGTGAGTTCTCCGCCGGAGCCCGCCTCGAAGGCATCGTGATTGTGCATCACCCGCCCGATCCGCATGTAGTCGGGGAAGTCGACGGTCCACGACGGACGCTCGAAGAGCGAGGTGACGAGGTGGGACCTGTCGGACATGGCGCGGAGCGCGTAGTCCAGGTTGGCGATCGCGAGGTCGGAGCTGACCGGCGGCATTCCGGCAGCGCGCATCATGCGCAGCACCGGAAGACTGCGGGCGGCCATGCCCGCGTCGGCGACGGCGGGCATGTTGTAGGTCAGACAGGGCAGGCCCTGCCGGTGGCGGGCCTCGGCCAGGCCGTCCAGGAAACCGTTGGCACCGCTGTAGTTGATCTGCCCCGGGTTGCCGAGCATCGAGGCCGTCGACGAGAAGAGAACGAAATGGTCGAGCTCGTGGCCGGCCGTGGCCCTGTGAAGATAAAGCGCGCCGGAGGCCTTGGGCGCGAACACCCTCCGTAGCGATTCGATCGACATGTCGTCGAGCAGGCGGTCATCCAGTGCGCCGGCGAGGTGGAATACGCCCTTGAGCGGACGCTTGAGCTGCTGGACACAGCGTTGCACATCGGCCTCCACTGCCACATCCCCGGACACGATGTCGATCTCGGCTTCAGCGTTCATGTAGACGAGCGCACTCGCGCGCCGGATCCACTCGGCGTCACGGCGACGCTGGGGATCGCGGTCCAGCAGCGTGAGGTGGCGCGCGCCGGACGCGACCAGGTACGGGATCAGGCGGAGCCCAAAGCCGCCCAGCCCGCCGGTCACGAGGTAGGTAGCGTCCGGATCGAAGAGCGGCCGGATGTCCGCGATCGGGAACCCGGGATCGGCGGAGTCCCCTGGCGCCTCGAGCACCAGCTTGCCCTGATGCCTGCCCGTCGTCATCAGGCGCAGGGCCCTGGCGTAGTCCCGGTACGGGAAGACGGTAACCGGGAGCGGCGGCAGCGCACCCCGGCCCAGCAGGTCCATGCAGGCCTCGGAGAGCTCGCGCGTGAGGCGGGGGTCGTCGATCATCAGACGGTCCACGTCGATGGCCGCGAAGCGGAGGTTCTTCCGGAAGATGCGGAGACCGAGGTCGTTGTCGGCGTAGATGTCGATCTTTCCGATTTCGCAGTGCCAGCCACCCGGGCGGAGCGCCCGCAGGCACAGCTCGATGTGCCGCCCGGCCAGGGAGTTCAGCACGACATCGACGCCCTCGCCGCCGGTCGCCGACATCAGGTCGTCGTACCAGTCGTGGCTGTGTGAATCGAACGCCCCTCGCGCGCCCATCGCCAGGAGCCGCTCACGCTTGCCGGCGCTGCCGGCCGTCGTGTAGATCTCGGCGCCGACGTGCCGCGCGAGCGCGATCGCGGCCTGCCCGACCCCGCCCATGGCGGAGTGGATCAGGACGCGCTGGCCCTTCCCGAGCCGCGCCAGGTGGATCAGGGAGTAGTAGGCAGTGACGTAGACGGACAGGGTGGACGCGGCCTCCTCCATGCCGAGCCGGTCGGGCCTGGCGAAGACGAGGTATTCGGGGACGACCACCCGGTTGGCGATGCAGCCGCCCGCGATGAACGCCACCCGGTCGCCGACCGCGCGGTGCCGCACCTTCGACCCGATCCGCCGCACTGTTCCGCTCCCCTCCATCCCCACTTCGCGTCCGAGTGCCGAACGCTCGTAGGCGAGTGCGGGCAGCAGCCCCAGCGTGACCATCACGTCGCGGAAGTTGAGCGCCGCCGCTTCGACATCGATCTCCACGTCGTTGGGACCCACGGGGGGGAGCTCGTACGTCTTCATCTCGAGCCCGGCGATCTGGCCCGGATTGTCCAGTGTCAGCCGGTACGCCGCGTCGTCGCCGGCGGCCACATGGGAATACCGCTTCCGAATGCTTGAGATTCGCGGCGCCCACAGGCGGTTCTCCCGCACGGCCAGCTCGCGCTCGCGCAGGTCGCACCGCGCCAGCCAAGCCAGCGTTCGGAGGTCATCCGCGTCACCCAGGTCCACCAGACGGAAGTCGAGCCCGGCTTCGTCGCCGACCTCCATGGCCATGCTGCGCACCACCCCCCACAGCGCAGTGCCGCGCGGGTGTTCCACGTCAAGGACCGCGCGGTGGGTTACCACGTTCAGACGGCAGACGTGACTCGTGTTCTCCAGCCTAGCGGAGACGAGCGCCTGCACGAACCCGATGAAGTGCGCGGCCGCCATCTCGCCCGTCGGATCGTCCGGGTCGGCACCGCAGAAGTAGTCGATCGCGCGCACCTCGCCCGCCTGTGACCATGCCTCGAGCGCGTCGAACTGTCCCCTGGTGACCGCCTCGTGGGGAATGCGATGCACGGTCTCCGGGGCGTCCAGCAGCGCGGTCCAGTTGGACGCTCGGCTTGTCGGCTCTCCGAGCACCCAGCGCGGTCCCGGAAGCGGGTCGTCCGCGTTTTCGCCCGCGTGGGAGCGCGGTGCCTGCAGCAGCGTGGTGGTGCGGCCGGCCCTGACGATCGTCCATCCCTCGCCGGGTTCGATGCCGCCGCCGTCCTTATGGGTGATCAGCGCCAACCCTCCAGCAACGGTAAAGCGCTGCAGGAACCGCCAGCCGGCGGGACCGGGGATATCGTCCGACCCGTGCAGGAACACGGCCTCGACGCCGCCGGGGCGAAGGAGTCCCGCGTCCATCGGAGGCTCGGACGCAGGGTCGAGGCAATGGAAACGTAGCGCGGCGTCGTGCTGGTTGAAGGTGTCGTAGTGGGCCCGGGTGATCTCCTCGCTGTCGCTCAGCAGCCAGTACTCGGACCGGCTGCCCGGTCCCGTCAGGTAGTCCAGACAGCCGGCCAAAATGGTCTGATCAGGTTCCCGTGATCCGGCGAACTCGGCCACGTGACAAGCGTGTCCCTGGTCACCGTCCGCGCTTGCGCCCCCATCCGCGTGTTCGAGCGCCGCGATCAAAGCGGCGGGCTCGATCTCCCTCAGGCAGTCGCGCAGTGTCTTGCCTTCTGGAACGAACTTCGGTTGCCACGCGATTTCGTGCTTGCTCTTCGGCAGGTCGTTCCAACGCGGATTCGACGTGAAATACGTGTACTGCCCGATGTGGGCGATCAGGTGACCGGTATCGCTGTCGTAGAAGCTGATCGCTCCGGCGGCCCGTTCGCCGCGCTGAACGGAGTACTGCCCGCGCTCGTTCGCGTCCATCCAGTCTTCGCTGGGCCTGGTGACGTGGCAGGTGATCCGCGGACCGGTGGGCGGGCGCACAAAGGTCGTCCGTTCGGCCCGCTGGGGGATCGCGAAGAGGTGGGAAGCGGTCAGCAGGTGTGACAGGAAGATCTGCAGTCCCCCGTCGAGGAGCGCCGGCGGGCCGGACACGTAGCCTTCCTCGCGGCCCGTTTCCCACAGCTCTTCGTCCATCTCGATGTCGACAATCAGAGCTCTGGACTCGGGATTCAGTTCGAACAGGCGTATGGTCTGAAAGTACGGACCGTATTGAAAGGTGTCGCTGAGAACCGCCTCGATCCGTTCGTAGAAGTCGCTCCTTCTGGCAAAGACGGTCTCGCACGAGGATCGGTCGATGTCTTCGAGGCGTAACGGTACACCGACCGGGTGGTCGGCCTCGACCCGGGCCACATGGCCGCGACAGTGGATCTCACTGGTGGCGTCGACATCGAACGACCGGGACGAGATCGTGAAGGTGTACTCGTCGGGCGCGCCCGGAACCGGATGCAGGGCGGTCTGAAGCCGCACGGGCGTCCTGGGGATCGGACACGGCTGCAGGAACTCGATCACTTCGAAGTGAACGGGCACCCCCCCCAGCGCTTGGAGGATGAGTTCGATGTAGCCTGCGGCCGGCATGATCGCGGCGTGATGCACGCGATGGTCCGTCAACCAGGGGAAGTCCTTCTCCGAAAGCCGCGCCTCGAAGAGCAGGTGCTCGCTCGGCACTCGGTGGCCGACCAGAGGGCCGTGGGAGTACTGGCCCTGTCGGACGAAGAACTCGTCGTCGGTGAGGGGGTCGATCAGCGCATGCTCGTCCCGGGGATGACCGGGAAGGAGATGGGCGATGGGCCGCGGCCGCGGATACTGGGCCTCGAAGTCGAGAGCGACGCCGGACCTGAACAGCGAGGCGAGAGCCTCCTGAAAACCGAGCCGGTCGTCCGAATCCCGATGGAGGCTGGGCACGCTGGCTGGCATCGGCGACGTTTGTTGCAGACACTGTACCACGGCGGACTGAAGCGCGCTGTGTGGGGCGATCTCCAGAAACAGATCGGGACGGTAATCGCGCACGATCATGGTGATCGCGCGTGCGAAGTGCACGGGTTCGCGGATATTCGTCCACCAGTAGGCGCCATCGAGGCGTGCCGTGCGGTCGCCGGTGACGGAAGAGACGAAGGGGACCCCGGCTTCGAAAGCGCAGTCGTCCAGGAACGCCAGCGCCTCGTGCGCATCGCCCCGGATGGGATCCATGGCGGAGGAATGGAAGGCGATGTTACCCGCGAGCAGTTGGTTCTGCAGGTTGCGGCGATCAAGTTCCGCCATGACCGGCCTCAACTCCGCCTCCCTGCCGCACACGACCACGCTGGCCGGCGCGTTCTCGCACGCGATCTCCACCTGCGTCGGCCGGTCTCCGCCGGGCCGAAACGCGACATCGAGCGAGTCGAGCAGCTCCTTCACGCCTGGGAGATCGAGGCCGATCGCCAGCATCCGCCCGGAACCGGCCCTGCGCTGCTGCAGCGTCGCCCGGTGGTAGACCAGACGCGTCGCTGCTGCGAGTGACAGGGCCCCGGAGGCGTATGCAGCTGCAACCTCGCCCGAGCTGTGCCCGACCACGCATTCCGGATGCACGCCCCAGGTCTTGAATAGCTCGAAGAGCGCGCACTGGATCATGAAGATTGCGGGCTGGGCGAGCCGGACCTCGTTGAGTTCCTCCTGGGGGGCATGGAAGCAGGCGTCGCGCAGCGAGATGTCCGAGTGTTCCCTCCAGTGGTCTTCGACAGCGTCGATCACCCTGCGAAAGACGGGGTCGGCGTCGTAGAGTCCCCTGCCACAGCCAGACCACTGGGTCCCCTGTCCGGCGAACACCATCGCAATTCGCCGCTCGCCGTCTTCAACCGGTGCCACTTTCGGTGGACTTTCGATGAACGTGTCGAGCGACGCGAGCAACTCCCTGCGGTCGTGCACGGCGAAGGCGGTCCGGACCCCGAAATGTGTGCGCCGCCGGCCGAGATTGCCTGCCAGGGTGTAGAGATCGATCCTGTCTTCGGCGATTGCTTCCTTCAGCCGCCGGGCACTCCGGGTCAGCGCTCCGGCGGTGCGTGCCGACAGCGGTATCATGAATCCGCCCTCCGGAGCCGGGTCGGAGGACCAGACGCGCGGTTGTGACGGCCGGTATTCGCGAATCACGCAGTGTCCATTGGCGCCCCCGAAGCCAAAGGAATTGATGCCGACCACCACCGGCCGCTCCGGGAAGGGTTCGCACGCCGTCTGCACCTGCATCGGGCAGCTCTCGAAGTCGATCTCGGGGTTCGGAACGACGAAGTTGTTCGATGTGGGCGCGAAGGTGCGCCGCTGCATCATCAGAATGACCTTGAGCAGGGCGCAGTGAAATGCGGCGGCCTCCATGTGTCCCAGGTTGCTCTTCATGCTGGAGACCCTTAGCGGCACGTCACGGTCGACCCCGCCAAAGGCCTCCATGATTGCGTTGCCCTCGATACGGTCTCCGACCACTGTGCCCGTCGCGTGCGCTTCGATGTAGTCGAACTCTCCCGGCGCGCGGCCGGCGCGGGCGCAGGCCTTGCGCATCAGCTCTACCTGCGCGTGCCGGGTGGGCGCGGTGATGTAGCGACCCTGCGCCAAGCCTTCACTCCCGTCGGCTGCGCCCGCCGCGTTGACGGCGGTGCCCTCGATCACGGCGTGGATCTGATCGCCGTCCCCTTCGGCGGCCTCGAGCGGTTTGAGCGCGAAGATGAACGCCCCCTCCGAGCGGATGTAGCCGTTGGCGGCGGCGTCGAAGGAGTGGCATCTGCCATCGGGGCTGATCACACCCAGCGCATTGAATGAAGCACTGAGGCGGGAGGTTCCCAGGTAGTTCACCGACCCCACGAGAGCCTGTTCACAGTCGCCGCACTGAAGCGAGGTCATTGCCGAGTGGAGCGCGGTGAGGCTCGCCGAGCAAGCTGTGCAGTAGGTGATCGACGGACCCATCAGGTTGAAATGGTACGACACCCGGTTGGCCAGCATGGCCAGGCTGATCGTGGTGACGTCGAAGGGGCCCGCACCATGCATGGGGCGCCAGCTGGCCACCGCCGGCACCTGCGCGCCGATGAAGACGCCGGTGGCGCTGTTGTGAAGCGAATGCAGGTCCCAGCCAACGCGCTCGCAGGTCTCCCAGGAGCAGTTCAGAAGCATTCGCACCTGCGGATCCATGGCCAGCACTTCGTCCTGCGACAGTCCGAAGAGCTTGGGATCGATCAGCTTTTCGCCGTCCTCGCGGATCAGTCCCTCGTATGGGCTGGCGAAGCGTCCGGGTCCCGAGAAGCGGCCGACTGGGCGGTAGCCCCTGCCGTAGCGGTCCGTGACGGGCTCCTGGACAATCTCACGTTCGCACAGCAGTTGCCAAAAGTCGGAATCGCTGCGGATTCCGCCCGGCATGCGATAGCTGTATCCGACGATGGCGACGGGAGATGCCCCTGACATGGCCGTTATTGTTCCATCCTCCGCGTGCCGCCGACTGGCAGGGCTGGGGTACGAGAACCGGCAATCGAAACCGATGCTGACGGCAAGAGTGGCAGGAACCCCAGACGTCGTCAACCGCAGCCTGGACCGTTGCGTCGGCCTTGGCGAACCTCATCCGGAGGAGCTGCTGCCGACGAAGCTTCAGATCCTCGACGATCGCCCACAGGGCTACCCGGGTCTTGGCCACAACCCGCTCGCGGGCGTCAGGAGACAGCGTGGTGTCGTTCCGAAACTCGTGTTTCTCGATTGGGGCAAGCGAAGAAGTGTCCTCATCCCAACTTCGCGGACCTCGACTTCAAGACCATGGACTTCGGAGTGGCCTTCGGCGGAAGCCTCGGCTTTCCTATCGCCGGCGGCCTCGGGCTGGAACTCGACGCGCTCTACTCGCTCGGACTCACCACCATCGACGATGGCGACACGAAGACCCGGCACCTGACCATTCAGGCCGGCCTGGTCTTCCCCATCGGGTGACTGAACCGTCACGGCGGATCTGCCGCGTTCCGGTGCAGACCCGCTCGAAGGTTCCGCGCCAACGCAGAACCGCCCGGCGCGGCCCCCGGCCGGTCGACCCGTTGATACGCCCGCACGACCAAGCCTTTCTCGACGTGAATGATGTCGGTTTCCCGGAACCTTCGGCGAAGAGGCGGCGCGGGCGAGAGTCCCGCCATTTAAGTGCGGTTTTCCCGCTTTCGCGGCACGGTTCAGCAGGATCTGGTACAACGGCAGGAAACGCAGATCGTGCAGCCCTGTATGTAGTTAGAAGATTTCCTGCCGGGATTCTGGCTGCCTACAATCCGCTGGACCACCAGTATGCGGCGTCCAGGCACCCCGTCGCCCCGCCGGTGACCGAGGACACAAAGGGGACGTCGAAGTCGAACGCGCACTCGTCCAGGGAGGCCAGGGACGCCATGACATCGTCGTGGAGGGGGTCCATCGCCGGCGAATGGAAGGCGATGTTGCCGGGGATCAGGCGATTCTGCAGGCCGCGGCGGTCGAGTTCGGCCATGACGGGCTCGAGCGCAGGCTCCTTTCCGCAGATGACGGTGTTGGCGGGCGAGTTCTCGCAGGCGATTTGAACCCGGGCGGGTCGATGGTTGCCGGAACGGAACGAGACGCTGAGCTCCTTCAGAAGGTCCTCCACCCCCGGTCGGTCGAGTCCGATCGCCAGCATCCGACCGGAGCCGGCCACGCGCTGCTGCAGGGTGGCGCGGTGATAGACCAGATGCGTGGCTTCGGCAAGGGAAAGCGCTCCGCTGGCGTAGGCGGCGGCCACCTCGCCCGAGCTGTGCCCGACGACACAGTCCGGCTGGATGCCCCAGGTCGACAACAGCTCCACGAGGGCGCATTGGAGCATGAAGATCGCGGGCTGGGCCAACCGGACTTCGTTCAATTCCTCCTGGCTTGCGAAGAAACAGGCATCGCGCAGGGAGCTGGCTGAGTGCTTCCGCCACTCTTCCTCGATGGCGTCGACCACCCGGCGAAAGACAGGGTCGGCGTGGTAGAGCGCGCGCCCGCATCCCGCCCACTGGGTGCCCTGCCCCGAGAAGACCATGGCAACCCGGCGGTCCCCTTCTTCCGCGGTGGTGACCGGAGGAGAATCCTCCACAAAGGCGTCCAACGCCTCGGCAAGCTCGTCGCGGTTGCGAACGGCGAACGCGGTACGCGCGGCAAACTGGCTCCGGCGTCGTCCGAGATTGCCTGCCAGGGTGTAGAGATCGATCTCCGACTCGTCGAGGAGCTCGCGCATGCTGTGCGCGCTCTCCACCAGGGCATTGGCCGTACGCGCGGACAGGGGGATCATGTAGCCCGCGTCGGGAGCCAGGGGCGCCGACCATACAGCGGGCCGCGTCCGCCGGTATTCCCTGACCACACAATGTCCGTTGGCGCCGCCGAACCCGAAGGAATTGATCCCGACCACGACCGGACGGTCCGGGAAGGGCTCGCACGCCGTCTGCACCTGCATCGGACAGCTGTCGAAGTCGATCTCCAGGTTCGGCGCCAGGAAGTTCCGCGAAATGGGCGCAAAGGTGCGTCGCCGCATCATCAGGACCACCTTCAGCAGCGCGCAGCTGAACGCCGCGGCTTCAAGGTGCCCCACGTTGCTCTTCACGCTGGCGACACGCAGCGGAACCTCGCGCTCAACCCCGCCGAAGGCCTCGGCGATGGCGTTCCCCTCAATGCGGTCGCCCACCACGGTGCCGGTGGCGTGCGCTTCGATATAGTCGAAGTCCTCAGGACCCAACCCGGCGCGCTCACAGGCCGTGCGCATCAACTCGACCTGCGAATGGCGGGTCGGCGCGGTGATGTAGCGCCCCTGGGCCAAACCGACCGCATCGTCCGCGGTCCCTGCGGTGTTGACCGCCGTGGCCGCGACTACCGCGAAGACGTGGTCGCCGTCCCGTTCCGCGGCTTCCAATGGCTTGACCGCGAAGATGAACGCTCCCTCGGCACGAATGTAGCCGTTGGCATCGGCATCGAAGGAGTGACACCTGCCGTCGGGACTTATGACGCCGAGCGCGTTGAACGAGGCACTGCAGCGGGCCGACCCCAGGTAGGTCGCGGCTCCCACCAGAGCCTGGTCGCAATCTCCCTGCCGAATCGCGTTCATCGCGGTGTGCAACGCGGTCAGGGACGCCGAGCAGGCCGTGGAGCACGCCA
>JAJDVR010000273.1 GCA_022826025.1 Gemmatimonadota bacterium
ATGGTTGGGCGACGAAAACTCTCTACGGCGGCTTCCTGATGCGTCAGCGCAAGCCTTCCTCACCAAGATACATCGTTGACGCCTTGCCTTCCCGCAAATTGCCCGATAGCGTTCGGCCATGTAGTGCTGTCGTTTGCCACGCTCGCAGTGCGGAGCGCCATGTCGCCACCAGAACTGATCATGTTCATGGCTGCCGAGATCGTCCTCGGCGGACTCATCCTGGCGGAGGCCATCCAGCTTAAGGCCGAAGTCAAGAGTATCCGGTCTGAACTCATGGAGTCTCTGGAAAGATTATGATGTAGGCGACCCTCACCCCACCCCCCACACCACCACCCCCCACACCACCAGGCCCACCCCGGCGACCCGGCCGATCACCGCCCCGCCCGGCGCGAGGTTCTCGACGCACACCACCGCCGCCAGCACGGCCATCCAGAGCAGGTTCATCACGCCCAGCACGAGGGCGAGCGCCATCAGCGCCCAGCAGCACCCCAGGCAGTAGAGGCCATGCCCCCACCCCATCCCCAGTGCCCCCCGCGGACCGTCCCGCCAGCGTGTAAGGAAGTACGTCAGGGGATTGCGGCAGTGGCGCAGGCAGGCTGCCTTCACCGGTGAGAGCTGGTAGAGGCCGGCGCCCACCAGAAGGAACCCCGCGTGCGGCCCATCGCGGTCGAGCGGGACGACCGCCGCCGTCCCCAGCTGCACAGCCGCCGCGGCCAGGCTGAAGAGCAGCCACACCGACAGGTAGCCCGCCAGGAACAGCGTTCCCGACCGGACGCTGGCCCACGACCCCGGTGCTGGCGGCGTCCCGGCCCGGACGCTCCCGCCTCCGTCGCTCAACGAAATCAACGCCCGCACCCACGGCACCGACACCGGCAGCATCATGGCGGCCATCATCCCGAACCACATGAGTGCGGCGAGGAGGAAGGATGAGCTCGAGGGCGGCATGGTGCTAGGATCGGCGACCGAGTATCATGCGCGCATGATCGACCGGGACAAGTTCCAGGACTTCAAGTGGTGGCGGCGGTTGGCCGTTGTCGTCGGGATCATCTGGTTCGGGGGCAGCCTGATGTTTGCGGACCTCGGGATGCTGTTGGTTGGCCTCGCACGCGCAACTGTCAGGTCACTGGCGGGGTCGCTCGCCGCGGCCGGTCTGGTAGCCGCAGTCGGACTGTTCGTATGCAGGTTGCCCACGGCTGACGGACAAGATGACGGAGGCGCGTAACCGGGAGCCTCTCTACCGCCACCCCTGGTCCGCCGGCTCGCCGGGATCCGACAGCAGAAACCGGATGACCTCCGCGTGATACGGCTCCGGGTACTCGAACGCCGGCACGTGGCCGATCCCGGGGAAGAGCACCAGTTCCGCGTTCGGCAGGGTCTCGGCCACGTTACGCGCCGCGGCGGAGAAGTCGCGGCTCAGCCGGTCGTCGGCTCCGCCGATCACCAGCGCCTTGGTCCGGATGTACTGCCATTCGTGGACGACCGGGTCCTCGAACACGATCTGCCGTTGCGCGGCGCGCACCCGGGCCATGCGGGGCCAGTGACCGCTCAGCGTGAGCCCGTACTGGACCTTCACCCAGGGCAGGTACTCGTTCTTCCACCCGTTCGGGTAGTAGCGCCGGTGCCCGGCCAGGGTCGACTCCCAGGTGGTGCCGTTCAGCGTCGACTCGTACACGTCCTGCGGGTCGCTCCACGCGCGTCCGTGCCGGGTGTCGGCGAGCCCGATCTGGTTGGACATGATCACGTGGGTGACCACGTCGGGGTAGGTGGACGTGAAACGCGTCGCCACCATGCCGCCCATCGAGTGCCCGAGCACCGCCACCCGGTCGATGCCCAGCTCGTCCAGCAGCGCCTTCGTGTGTCGCGCCGGCATGTGCAGGTTGTAGTGGATGACCGGCTTGGAGGAGCGCCCGTACCCCAGCCGGTCCACCGCGATCGCCCGGAACCCGGCTTCCGTGAGCGCGGCGATGGTGGGCCCGAAGGCCGCGGCGAAGAAGTTCATGCCGTGGAACAGGACCACCGTCTGCCCGTTGGACCCTCCCACCGGCGCCACGTCCATGTACGCCATTCGATAGTCCTCGCCCATCAGCCGGACGTCCAGGTATTTCACCGGATACGGATAGGGGACGTTGGAATAGTCGATGGCCGTCGCTTCCCACTCCGGGGGCGGGCTGGCCGGGGGCTCCTCCTGGGCGGACGCCGCGACGGCGGAGCCGAGCGCTGCCAGGAGCACTGCTCCGGCGAGTGAACTCCGGCGGGTCTTTGCTGAACAGGTCGGCATCAATTCCTCTCCTTCGGTTTCCCCACCCGCCACTCGAAGCGCGAGTGTAGCCCGTGCGTCGCTTCGTTGCGCAGGCGGATGCCGCCGATGTCGCCATGGGTCCGGCCCCGGGCGATGGTCTGGGTGGGAGCGTGGATCTGGTTGAACATGTTGTGGAAGGTGACGGGCAGATCCCGGTCCCACCCGCGGATGTCCTCGACGGACGCCTCCAGCAGCCGCCCCACCCGCACCCGCTTCACCTTGCCCTCGTCCTCGATCTCGATGGGGACGAAGCGCGTGGGCAGCCATTCGGAGACGAAACGGGCCAGCACCTCCCACGGGCCTCCCGCGTGACCGCGCAGGATGGCCTCCAGCGCCGCGCGCTGATCCCGCGACGCCCCCTCGTCGATCAGCAGGACCTCGGTCCAGTCGCCCGCGATCATCAGTTGCGGGCACTCGAAGGCGACCACGGCGCGCACCCCGTCGAGGCGCGTGTCGCCGTATCGGCCCTCGTCCAAGCGGAGCGCCCAGTAGCCGATGCAGCGCTCGTGGGTGCAGTTCTGGCTGAAGTGGACGTGGCCCGGACAGACGACCTGGCAGTTGCAGCTCTCGAACAGGAGACCGCGCGCCCACCAGCCGGCGACGCTCTCCGCGGGCGAACCGGACATTGCCGGCGCGCCGGATGGACCGGACGACGAGGATGTGACGGGCGCACCGGATGCCGCGGGCGGGCCGGACGCGGCATCAGCGCCGTCCGCCCGCCCGCGAGACACGGAGTTCCCTTCGGTCGGCCTCAGCTCGTCGGGTAGAGCTGGGTGCCCTCGAAGGTGTCGAGGCCCGAGGAGTTGCGATACGTCAGGGTGCCGATGCGGCCCGAGCTGCCCGCCATGCGGGCGCAGCCGATCTCGCCGTCCCTGTTGATCGCCACGAACTTCTCGCTGGGCACGAAGTCGAGGTCGACCGCGCGGTACCTGCCCACGATCATCTCGATCGCGTCCTCGCAGGCCTCCTGCGGCGAACGGCCCTCGCGCATGCGCCCGACGATGAAGTAGGACGCGCATGACTTGATCACGTCCTCGCCGCGCCCGGTGACCGCCGCCGCGCCCACGTCGTTGTCGACGTAGAGCCCCGCGCCGATGATGGGCGAGTCGCCGATGCGTCCGGGGATCTTCCAGGAGAGGCCGCTGGTGGTGGTGATCCCGGCCACGTCCCCGTTGGCGTCCACCGCCAGCACGTTGGTGGTGCCGTAGTTGAAGTCGTCCTCGCCGGGGAGCCAGCCGGTCTGCCTGTTGGGCCTGTCGCGGATGTGGTCGGGCGGACCCCAGTCGTCCCGCCGCTCGCTGTGGGTTTCGCGCCAGCGCACCCACGCCATGCGCGCGTTCTCGGTCAGGAGGTTCTCCGCCTTGAAGCCGAAGGAGAGGGCGAAGTCGCGCGCCCCCGGTCCCACCAGCATGACGTGGTCGGTGCGCTCCATCACCAGGCGTGCGACCGAAGACGGGGTCTTGATGTCCTCGATCGACGCCACCGCGCCGGCGCTGTAGGTCTTGCCGTCCATGCAGGAAGCGTCGAGCTGCACCACGCCGTCCTCGTTGGGAAGCCCGCCGTAGCCGACCCCGGCATCATCCGGATCCACTTCGATGACGTTGGCCCCGCGCTCCACTGCGTCCAGCGCACTCCCGCCCTGGGCCAGGATGTCCCAGGCCTGCGCCATGGCGTTGCGCCCGGTATCGTTGGTGTGGCTGGTGATGATGAGGGGGACGCCGGCCTGTTGCCGGCGCAGCAGCCCTCGGGGCCAGCGGCGGAGGGCGAGCGCGCCCGCTCCGACGCCGAAGCCCTGCTTGAAGAATCGCCGGCGGGAAGTACCGGAAGCTGCTCTGGCCATGACTTGCTCCTTTCAGTCGATGGGAGATGAGATGCCGTATGCGGATTCGCTTGACCCGGAAGGTGCGGGATGATGGGAAGATCGTAGATGCCGCGCGGAAGGCGGGCAAGGCGCGGGGGCGGCTGCTGCCGCCGCCCGGAACGGCGCTCCCGCCAGCGGAGTTCCGCGCGCCCCCCGAGCCGGCCGCGCGCCATCGCCGGCCGGCGGTCCGACCGGTCGCTCCCGGGCGTTGGCTAATGCGCAAGCGGTGGCCGTTCCGGCGGGCGCAGGCGCTCGAGCGTGGCGGCCATGGCGAGCACCGCCTCCTCGCCTGCGGGAGGACCCACCACCTGGAGGCCAGCCGGGAGTCCGCGGGGATCCAGCCCGGCGGGCACCGACGCGACCGGAAGGCCGGTAAGCGAGAGCAGGAAGGTCGGCGCGAACCAGTCCACGTAGGTCTCCAGCGCCCGGCCCGCGATCTCGGTGGGGTGGCTCTGTTCGACGGGGAAGGGGGGCACGGCGGTGCACGGCGTGAGCAGGTAGTCGAAGTCGCGCCGGAGTTCGGCGAAGCGACGCCAGAGGCCGCTGCGCACCTGATTGGCGCGGCCGAGCTGCCCCGGCGTGGTGGCGAGACCCGCGCGGATGTTGCCGGCCAGGTTGGGACCCAGCTCGGCGATGCGGTCCAGGCGGTCCTGGTGGTGCGCGAGCATCCACTGGCCGCGCAGGTCGAGGAAGGCCCGCCGGGCATGCGGGAGGTCCAGGTCGATCTCCTCGACCACGGCGCCCGCCCCGCCCAGTGCGAACGCCGCGTCCCGGCACACCCCCTCCACCCCAGCATCCACCCCCATCCCCGCCAGGTCCGCGCAGTATGCGACGCGGGCGCCTTGTGCCATTCCCGCCCGGGCGGCGGCCGGGAAGTCCCGCCCCGCGACCGGCTGGCGGAGGGGCGACCCCGCCGACGGCCCCGCGACCGCCTGCAGCCCGAGCGCCAGGTCTCCCGCCGTGCGCGCCATCAGCCCGGTGACCATGATGGTGTCCCACACCCAGTCGGTGGGCTCGGTGGGGACCAGGCCGGGGGAGGGGCGGAGCCCGGTCACCCCGCAGAAGGCCGCCGGGATGCGCAGCGACCCTCCCAGGTCGGTCCCCTCCGCCAGCGCGAACATGCCGGTCGCGAGTCCCGCCGCGCCCCCGCCGGTCGACCCTCCCGCCGAGAGCGCCGGATCCCACGGGTTGCGGGTGGCGCCGAACACGTCGTTGAAGGTGTTGGCCCCCGCGGCGAACTCCGGCGTGTTGGTCTTGCCCACCACCACCGCCCCGGCGGCCCGCAGGCGGCGTACCACCAGCGCGTCCTCCGCGGGCACATGCTCGGCATACAGCGGGGAGCCGTACGTGGTGCGCAGCCCCGCCACCGCCGTCATGTCCTTGATGCCGACCGGCACCCCCGCGAGCGGCCCGGGGTCCTCGCCCCGTGCCAGCCGCCGGTCGATCGCGCGCGCGTCGACCAGGGCGCGCGGGGAAAGGGTCACCACCGCGTTCACCACCGGATTGTGCCGCCCGACCCGGTCGAGCGCCGCCGACACCACCTGCTCCGCCGACACCTCCCGCGCCGCGACCCGCCGAGCGAGTTCGGTGGCCGGAAGAAAAGCCAGGTCTGCGGCGGCGCTCACAGGCCTCCGCCTACTCCACACATCGTCACGCCTCGCCTGCATGGCCAGGCCCACCTGCCATCCGGGGCGGGGCACGCCGCAGGCGTCCCGCCGTCCGCGCCTGCATCCCTGCGCCTCCCTCGCATACTGTTACGCTCCCTGCCGAGTCCGTATTGTTGCGACTGCCTCCCCCGACCGGAACCCGCAACCGGAAGAGTCCATGAACGCGCGTCCGACCCTCATCGCCATCGCAGCGGTCAGCATCATCCTCTCCTCCTGCGCGCCCGGGGCCGGGACCGCGGACGCCGCCCAGTCGCCCGAGGCCGACGACGAGCCGGGCTGGCGATGGAGCGACGAGCGCGTCTTCGCGACCGTCAACGCAGTACGGGCCGGGCGTGACCTCACGCCCGACAGCTGGCCGGGCGGTGCCCGCGCGGCGGTGCTGCTCTCCTTCGACGTGGACAACGAAACCATTCCCATCCGCAACGGGCAACCCACCATCGGCGGCCTGTCGCAGGGCCAGTACGGCGCCCGCCGCGCGCTCCCGCGGGTACTCGAGGTCCTCGACGAGCACGACATCCCGGCATCCTTCTTCATCCCGGCGATGAGCCTCCAGTTCAACCCGGAGATGCTGGACGCGATCCAGGCCGCCGGTCACCACGAGATCGGCATTCACGGCTGGATCCACGAGACCAACTCGTTGCTCGAGGCCGACGAGGAACGGGCCCTGCTCGAGCGCGCGGTCGCGTACCTGACCGAGGTCACCGGCGAGCGTCCGGTCGGCTACCGGGC
The DNA here is from genome assembly GCA_022826025.1 of Gemmatimonadota bacterium. GTDB lineage: Bacteria > Gemmatimonadota > Gemmatimonadetes > Longimicrobiales > Gaopeijiaceae > BD2-11. The sequence continues at coordinate 6,557 of JAJDVR010000273.1, forward strand.
CCCGTCGTGGAACTTCAGCCCGAACACCCTGGACATCATCCTCGACATGGATTTCCTCTACGACAGCTCGCTGATGGCCGACGACCGGCCCTACGAGATCGTCGCCGACGGCGAGCCCACCGGCCTGATCGAGCTGCCCGTGGAGTGGATCCTGGACGACGCCCCCCTCCTGAACCCTCGCGGCAACAGCTACAGCGCCCCCCGCGACGTCCTCCAGGTCTACATCGACGAGTTCGACCGCGCGTGGGAGGAGGGCACCATGCTCGTGCTCACCATGCACCCGCACTACATCGGCCACCGCTCCCGCATCCTCATCCTGGAAGGCTTGATCGAGCACATCAACGCCCGCGGCGACGTGTGGTACGCGACGCACCGGGCGGTGGCGGAGTATGTGCAGGACGGGTGAGCGCAGATTGTATCGTGGTTCGCAGGCCCCAAATCGCGTGATTTTGCAAAGTAAACGCAGGATTACATGTTTTTCTGCCGCGCGGCGCGCTCACGGCACCGCCGCGACGGGATGCGTGCATGGACCCCGAAGGTAGGATCCGCGTGATAACGCGCAGGCGTTACCCGTGGGGAAAGTACCGCAAGAACACAGGCGAGACCCACCGCCTCGAGCATCACTGCGCGGACGTGGCCGCCTGCTTCGAAGCGTTGCTGGCCGAGCCGGGTGTCAGGAGGAGATTCGACAGCGCGGTTGGCGGGTCCGGTCTGGATCGCACGACTGTGGCGCGCCTGGCCGTCCTGACATTCCTCCACGACTTCGGAAAGGCAAACGCGGGCTTCCAATACTCGGTTGGCGACCGTCAGCGCGGAGCGCCAACCAGTGTGGGGCACATCAAGGCGGCGGTGTTCGCCTGTCGGAGGCCCGACGTCCTCCACGCCCTTGGCTTACCCGATCTTGCGGAGTCCTGGGGGCAGAGCGCATTCGAGGACCTCCTCTGCGCCGCCCTCGCCCACCACGGATACCCAGCAACCATGCCAAGCACCTCCAAGGGTCCCCCCGACATCTGGCTTCCCTTCGCGGGCTACGACCCGCTTGCAACTTGTCGGCACCTGTCCGCGTGCAGTCGTCGGTGGTTTCCCGAGGCGTTCGAGAAAGGATCGGCGCTTCCGGCGACTCCCGCGATGGTCCACCTCTTCGCCGGCACCGTGGTCCTGGCCGACCAAATCGGGTCGAACGAAGACCTGTTCCCATACGCTGCGGCGTTCGACGCCAACTACATTGATTGCGCCCGCAAGCGTGCCCGCAGAGCCGTGCGGAGGGTGGGCGCCACCCGGGAAGAATGGCGGTCGAGCATGCCTCCGGCGGGCTTCCAGACGCTCTTCGGTCACCCGTCTCCGCGGCCGCTCCAGAAGGCCGTGGCCGAGGCTCCGCTCGACTGCCCCTTGCTGATCCTGGAGAGCGAGACCGGGTCGGGAAAAACGGAAGCGGCGGTCTGGCGCTTCGCCAAGCTGTGGCGGGCCGGGCTCGTCGACGGGCTGTACTTCGCCCTGCCCACACGGGCTGCCGCCAAGCAGCTTCACGAGCGCGTCAATCAGGCGTTGTCTCAAGTGTTTCCGCCCGAATCCGGACTCGGCACGGTGCTCGCCATCCCCGGCTATATGAAGGTGGGAGATGTGACCGGTCGGCGTATCGGTCGGTTCGACGTGGAGTGGCACGACGATGCCGACGAGGCGCGACACCTTGCCCGCTGGTCGGCCGAGAGCGCCCGGAAGTTTCTGAGCGCGCCGGCGGCGGTGGGCACGGTGGATCAGGCGCTGCTTGCCGGACTCACGGTCAAGTGGGCCCATTTCCGTGGCTCGGCCCTGGCTCGCAGCCTGTTGGTGGTGGACGAGGTGCATGCGAGCGATGCCTACATGACCGAGATCCTGCTGGGGGTCCTGAGGGGCCATCTGCGGATTGGCGGCCACGCCCTTCTCATGTCGGCCACGCTCGGGTCGAAGGCGAGAGATGCGTTGGCCGTTCCCACCCGTCGCCGGACTGCCAACACCGAGTTCGCCGCCGCCACGCGTGTCCCCTATCCGGTTCTCACGATAGCAGGCGCTGGGGGACCGCCCGAAGCCCGAGACTTCGACTCCACGGGCTATGAGAAGAGGGTGGCGATGAGCAGCGTCCCAATCCTCGAGGAAGCGGGCCAGATCGCGGAATTGGCCGTTACCCATGCCCGCCAGGGTGCAAAGGTCCTGGTCGTTCGTAACACCGTTCGCGAGGCGCAAGCCACGTTTGAAGAGGTGCGAAGCCAGGGGTCGGAGGCCTTGCTACTCCACGTCAGCGAAGGGCCGGCGCTCCACCACAGCCGATTTGCGGCCGAGGATCGGAGCCTGCTCGACGATGCAGTGGAACGGGCTCTGGGCGCGGGGCGCGCTTCGGGCGGCCGGGTTGTGATCGGAACGCAAACCTTGGAGCAGTCGCTGGACATCGACGCCGACATGCTGCTGACAGACCTGTGCCCGGTCGATGTGCTCCTTCAGCGTATCGGGAGGCTGCACCGGCACGAATCGAGGTCCCGCGCTTCAAGATTCACCCGGCCCCGATGCCTGGTGTTGGCTCCGGCGGGTGGTTTGGGGTCACGTCGTCTGCTTCGATACGGTTTGGGCATGTCGAGGCGCAGCGGCATCTACCGCGACCTGAGGGTGCTGGAGCTTACGCGGCGATTAGTGGTCAGGCACGCCGTTTGGACCTTGCCCCACATGAATCGCATGCTGGTGGAGGAGGGCACCCACCCAGAACGGCTAAGGGCGTTGGAAGAAGAGCTTGGGCCTTCGTGGACTGACCGGTCGATGGAGTTCGACGGACGCGCGGCCGCCGAACGGCAGCTCGCCCGCCGGCATCTCCTCAATCGCGAGGAGCACTTCGTCGACATCTTCTTTCCGAGTCTCGACGAGCAGATCCGCACGCGCCTGGGAGAGGATGGGCCGCGGATCAAGCTCTCAGAGCCCGCGACCGGTCCGTTCGGGCAGCCCGTCGCCACCTTCAACCTCCCGGCACACCTGTTTCGCGGTGACGATGGGTTGCCTTCCAGAGAGGACATCGAGCATGCGCGGGCGGAAGCGATCCCCGGCGGCCTCATCCTTCGCGTTGGATCCCATCGTTTCCGGTACGAGCGCGCTGGGCTTGAGGGCCCTTGACAGCGACCGGGTGTCGGCAACATCATTGATCTTCAGAAAACAGTTCAGGTGAAGTTGCTACTATTCACCGGAAGAACATAAATTGTAACGAGAGTGCAAGGAAACCAAGGGTCGGAGAGACGACATGGAAAACAAGGGCATGAAGGCGACACTCAGGTACCGGAAGCATCAACGCACGATCGTCGGCGAGCAGGTCGTGCAAGAGGACGCCGTCATCGAAGTGGCTTTCGACCAAGGACGTGATGGAGATCGGGACCCCCCGCCAGAAGCGGGGATGGACCTAGGTCGGGTGACGTTGCCACGGCCGACCAAGCCGCTTCCCCGCAGTGGCGGGGTGATGAGGCCGCAAGGTGCGGGCGATGATGCATAACCTGCTCACCGACTCCCTGATCCGCGTTGATGGGGACGACGGAAGGCGGCGTGGCCTATCGTTGCCGGGGGTCTTCGAGGCCATGGTGGCCGACAGCGTCGCGGCCTTTCCGGCGTTGCGCCCGCACCAACGCCACGCCTGGCACGCGTTTCTGGCGCAACTGGCCGTGCTGGCTCTCGTGAAGGCAGGCGGTACGGATCCCCCGCGTCGCGAACAGGAGTGGCGAGCGGTCCTCAGACACCTGACGCCGGGGTTCCAGCGTGATGAACCCTGGTGTCTGGTGGTCGAGGATCCGTCGAAGCCGGCCTTCATGCAGTGTCCGGCGGCGGGCGGGTTGTCGGCCTACAAGAAACGGCACACAACGCCGGACGACCTGGATCTGCTCGTCACGGCGAAGAACCATGACGTCAAGGCCGCCATCGCGTCGGATGGCTTGCCGGACGATTGGCTCTTCGCGCTGATCGATCTCCAGACGATGAGCGGATTCCTGGGAGCCGGGAACTACGGGATCGCACGAATGAACGGAGGGTTCTCGTCCCGACCGTGTCTGGGGTTGGCTCCGGGGTATGGAAGTGTCGGTGCACACTTGTTCCACGACATCCAACGGATGATTGAGTCCAGGGATCGGCTCATCGAACAGTACGCGCCCGACTATTTCCTGGCCGACGACGGCGTGGGTCTGCTGTGGCTTGAGCCTTGGGACGGAACAGAGTCGCTCCGCCTGGATCAGCTGGATCCATATTTCATCGAGATTTGCCGGAGGGTTCGCCTGCAACGGCGTGATGGCCGCATCGTCGCACTCGTCGGCACCTCCAGGAGGCCACGGATTGCGGCGCGCGAAGCCATGGGTAACGTGGGAGACCACTGGACTCCGGTCTCACGCATGGGAAAGGCGCTCTCGCTGTCACGAACGGGATTTCGGTACGACCGCCTTCACAGGTTGGTCCTCGACGAGAGGGAGTTCACACTACCGCCCGCCATGCGTGTCAACGCCTCGAGCGCCGCCTCCTGGCGTTTGGTGGCGCGCGGGGTCGCCGCAGGTCAGGGCAAGACGGAAGGTTACCACGAGCGGAGCGACATCGTGTTCGGCCCGAGGGTGACGAAGAGCCTGATGTCGCTGGGTGGAGAGCGTGACACGTTGAATGACCTGGCCAACGCCCAGTTGGAAGAGATCAAGGAAGTGTTGGCCGCGCTCAGATTCGCCATTGCCATCGCGGCGAGCGGTGGCAAGGACGCGGCATCGATAGGTCAATCCGACAGAAAAAAGGCTCATCCGTACCTGGGGCGGATGGACACGGTGGCCGACAGCCACTTCTTCGACTTTCTGCAACGGCGTTTCGAGGCTTCAGAAGCGGAGCGCCCCAAGGTCCGTCTCACCTTCGCGAAGCTGTTGATCGACCGGGCGAAGGCACTGCTCGAAGAGGCCACCGGAGCGGTTCCATGTGCAAGAATACGCCGGTTTCGTGCTCGCGCTCGGGCGACCAGCGCCTTCTGGAGTCGGCTACGGCGTTCCGATAGCGTGTTCAGTGACCAAGAAGACATCTTCGCAACTTCCCATTCAGAGGAGGACGAACGTGCCCGCTGACCGCAGCAAACGCGAGCCGCGCGCCACCCCGTCGGAGCTCGACTTTGACGGCAAGGTGGTCCGGCTTGTGGGAGCCATCCGCCGCCTCGGGCCGGGACTCGCCGCGTCACTTCGCCGAGACCCACTGGCGGGGTCCGGCAGCGCGGCCTTCTGGCAGTTGATGGCCAAGTATGATATCCGCGCTACTGAGCAATACTTGGCGCGTTGGGCCACGGTCGTGCAGGCCATCGCGATCCTGACGCCGAAGGGAAGAAAGCCCGAGAAAGCGTCGCCGCACGACGGCGCCACTCCGATGGGCAGGGCGCTTTACGAGGCCGAAATCACCGATCTGCGACTTTCGCGTCTTCTCTCCGCGCGCGGCAAGACTCGCCGGGATCTTGTGATCCGGACCTGCCGTCGCCTTGCAGTGGGGCAGGCAGTCCGATTCGATCTGCGCACGCTTGCCAAGTTCGTGGTTTTCGAGAACGACCGTGATTCCCGCTGGATCGCCCGTACCTATTACTCAAGCGCCGCCCAGGCGGCCAGATCGTCGAAAGGAGAAACCCCCTGATGGCCAACGCACGATTCCTTCAAATCCACACCCTGCACGGGTACCCGGCGGTACTTCTAAACCGCGACGACTCGGGCCTCGCGAAGCGGATCCTTTACGGCGGCAAGATGCGAACGCGCATTTCCTCGCAGTGTCTCAAGCGCCATTGGCGGGTCGCCGACACCGTCGATTCCCTCACCCGTATAGACGGCGCGCCACGGGCCGTCCGGTCGCGCGAAATCGTCACCCTGAAGGTGATCGAACCCCTGAAGAGGGAAGGACTTCCCAAGGATGTCGTGGACGCCGTGGAACAGGTCTTCCAGAAGGCCGTTTATGGGGACAAGGGCGACCAGAAGAGCAACAGACAGCCGCTTCTTCTTGGGGTGCCCGAGATCGAATACCTCGCGCGGGAAGCCCATCGTATCGCCACCATGCCTCCGGCGGAAGCCAAAAAGGAGGCGACGGCATGGGCGAAGTCGGCGAGGACGAACATGAAGGCCATGCGCGACGCGCAGACTCTGCCGGGTGGCTTGGTGGCCGCGCTGTTTGGCAGGATGGTGACTGCGGATGTGGAGGCCAACATCGACGCGGCGTTGCATGTCGCCCACGCGTTCACGGTTCATGCCGAGGAAAGCGAAAGCGACTACTTCACGGTCGTTGACGATCTGCGAAGAATCGAGGACGATCCGGGAGCCGATCACATCGGGGAGACCGAGCTGACGTGCGGTCTGTTCTACGGTTACGTGGTGGTAGACCGCGACATGCTGCTCTCCAACCTGGGTGACGACGCCGAGTTGGCGGGTGAAGTGGTTCGCCGTCTCGTGCACCTAGTCGCCACGGTGTCGCCGGGGGCCAAACTCGGATCCACTGCGCCCTACAGCTATGCGAACTGGATGATGGTCGAGGCCGGAGACCGGCAGCCGCGCAGTCTGGGAGAGGCCTTCCGGGACCCCTGCGACGCATCGACGGCGGCCGCGGAAAAGGCGATTGCCGCACATGTCGCCAACCTCGACGACGCCTACCAGACGGGTGAGACAAGACGCCTGATGAGCGTGAACGGCGGTCAGATGCCCGGGGCCGACCGTGTGTCCCTCCCGGAGCTGGCGGACTGGGCGGGCGCGGCGATTCGGCGAGGTCAAGCATGATGCGTTGGCTTCACCTTCGGTTCGAGGCTCCCTTGGCGTCCTTTGGGAGCGAATCCATTGACGCGCAGGGAGTCATCCAGGACTTCCCTGCCCAGTCGATGCTCACGGGCCTCCTAGCCAACGCTCTTGGATGGACGCGTTCGATGAGAGCGGAGCATCAGGGGCTGCAGGATCGTCTGCTCTTCGGGGCCGTGCATGACCATGATCCCGGGATGCGTCGCATGACCGACTACCAGACGGCGCAGCTCGCGAAATCGGACCGGATGTGGAGTACGCGCGGTTCTCCGATCGGTCGGGCCGGGGGGCCGAAGACGTTCCTCGGCGCGCATCAACGCTGGCGCGACTACCATTCCGATCTACGGCTGTCGGTCGTTCTGACCGTCATTCCCGTGGACGAGGAGCCGACGCTGGACGATCTGGCCGCGGCGCTCGACCGTCCCGCCAGACCCCTCTTCATTGGGCGCAAGCCATGTCTGCCCACGGCTCGCATCCTTCAAGGGTGGTTGGAAGAGCCCGATGTGACGGAGGCATTGGAGGCGGTTGCGCCACACGGCAGGGAATGCCCGGCGATCTGGCCGCATTCCGGCCACCGAGACGCCGCGCGTGTAACGAGGGTCACCGACGAGCGGAATTGGATGAGTGGCCTGCACGGCGGCGCGCGCGGGGTGTGTTTGGGGATGATCGCCGGGCGTCGGAGGACTCCATGAAGAACATGGTCTATTTGCCGTTGAACTGGACAGACTTTTCCCGCTGGGCGGGAATGAGAGGGTTGATCCGCCGCGGTGTGCTCGACGAGGGCTTCGCGCTTCATATTCTGCTATCGAGCGTGTTCGGGAAAACGATGCTCCAACCGTTCCGCCTCTTCCATCCATCGCGGGCCCGAACCGCCACGCTGTACGCGTATTGCGACCATGACCATGATTCACTTCGCGATGCCGCGGAGATGGTGGCACCACCTGATTGCCTCAGCGTGCTGCGGCTCGGTGAGATGCTCTCGAAACCGATGCCGGAGGGTTTTCGGGAAGGGCAACGGTTGGGTTTCGATGTCCGCGTTCGTCCGATTCGTCGCTTGGCGCAAGACATCGGGGATTCGCAGTCAGCCAGAGTGCTGCGCAAAGGCAGCGAGATCGATGTGTTTCGGCTCGAATTGCTGCGCCGGTCACCGGACGGTTGGAGGGAATCGAGCTCGCGGTCTGGGGGCGGGGACGTGTCGAGGGAGTCCGTCTACGTTGATTGGATCGCGGAGAGACTCGGTTCCGTCGCGGATATAGACAGGGAACGCTGCCGCCTCGCGGACTTCCGGCGCTCACGTACCTTGAGAGGGAACGGCGCTGGGCCCGAGGGGCCGGACGCGACCTTGCATGGAGAATGCGTGGTGCGCGATCCGGCGGGGTTTGCGGAGACGATACGGAATGGCGTGGGCAGACATCGTGCCTACGGGTACGGCATGCTCATCCTGCGGCCGCCAGGCACTCCTCCCCAAAGGTCGTAGCCGAGAATGTTGTCGGGACGCCTGGGGCTCGATACGGCGCGGATTCCTCACGGCGACAGACACGGATTGCTGTGGCTCTCCCGCGGTGCTCTGACGGTCAGGGAAGGTACGCTTGCATTTGCGAGAAACGGAGGTCCCGCCAAGAACGATCCGCTGACGAAAGGACATTTCACGATCCCCTTCCAGACAGTGTCGATGATCCTGCTCGGGCCGGGGTCGACGGTGAGCCACGATGCCCTGAGGCTCTTGGCGCGCCACGGGACAGCCATGGCGGCGGTGGGGGAAGATGGTGTTCGCATGTATACGGCGCCGCCGCTGCCTTCCGGCCGCTCGAACCTAGCCCGCAGACAAGCGCGGTGCTGGGCGGACCGTCAGAAGCGATTCGACGTGGCACTCCGCATGTACTCGTGGCGCTTGGGCGAGGAGGTGTCGCATCGCGACATCGCCGCGCTGCGCGGCATGGAGGGCGCGAGAATGCGGGAGACGTATCGCCTCGCCGCCCGGAAGATTGGTATCGAGTGGCGCGGTCGTCGGTACGACCGCGCGTTTCCCAACGCCGCCGACCTGCCGAACCAGGCACTGAATCACGCGGCGAGTGCGGTGGAAGCCGCCGCTGCGATCGCGGTCGCGGCCACCGCCACCATTCCATAGCTCGGGTTCGTTCACGAAGATCCGAGCCAGTCGTTTGTGTTGGACATTGCCGATCTGTTCCGCGATTCGGTGTTGATGCCGTCTGCGTTCAGGGTTGCCAAAGAGGCCATGAGGAGGCCGCACGAGAGCGTTGAGCGGCTCGCGAGGCGGGAGACGGGAGCGGCACTGAGAAAGGGCAATACTGTGCCCAAGATGATCGCAAGGATCAAGCGATTATTCGAAGACTCAGGAGCGTAGAGACTCTGCGTGTCGATGACGGTGGTTGTTACGCGGAGGGTCGAAGCGCGCTACCGAGGCTTCCTGGCATCGGCAATGCTGGAAGTCGCACCGGGCGTCTATGTCTCACCCGATCTATCGAAAGCCGTTCGAGAACGCGTCTGGTCCGTGCTGGCTCGGTGGCACGGTTCTCTCGGGAGAGGAAGAATTGTAATGATCTACAAGGATGCATCGGCACCGGGCGACCTTCGCCTGCGGCACCTTGGACAGCCCTCAAAGCGGATCTGGGATGCGGATGGCGTCCTGCTGGTCGGGAGAGCTGCTTCGGCCGAACCGGCTTGGACTTCGAACGCGCGTCCACGCCAGTGGGATGGGGAGGACCTTCCCTTCTGAAGCAGTTTTCTCCGCGCAATCACATCCAGCGCAACTCAAACCCATAGGTAATCTTGTCGTTCGTTACAAGCGGCTTCCCCGCGTGGGCGGGGATGGACCCTGGTGGGCTCCCATCGAGAAGATGCTGCCGAAGGCTTCCCCGCGTGGGCGGGGATGGACCGTTGACCGGCGCCATCATGATCTCGGACGTGACGGCTTCCCCGCGTGGGCGGGGATGGACCTTTGATGAGCCCTTCGGCTTCCTTATCGTCAAGGGCTTCCCCGCGTGGGCGGGGATGGACCCAAAGACCTCCTCGAGCACTCCGTCGCTCTCAAGGCTTCCCCGCGTGGGCGGGGATGGACCCCTGAGATCCAGGTAGGTGTCTTCGTAGAACAGGGCTTCCCCGCGTGGGGCGGGATGGACCCGACATCGACGACACCACGCACGGCGAGATCCTGGCTTCCCCGCGTGGGCGGGGATGGACCGACCTATGCCGTCTTCGGCAATGCGGCCTTCACGGCTTCCCCGCGTGGGCGGGGGATGGATCTTCTCCTGGCCGTAGACAAGCCTAGAACAGCCTGGCTTCCCCGCGTAGGCGGGGATGGACCCGTCGCGGACAACGACACCGTGATTCAGGACAGGGCTTCCCCGCGTGGGCGGGGATGGACCCATGGACTTCAAGAACCTGTCCGACGGGCAGGTGGCTTCCCCGCGCGGGCGGGGATAGACCGAAGGACTACGTCCTGAAGAGGATGGACGACACGGCTTCCCCGCGTAGGCGGGGATGGATCCGCAATCCCGGAACCTCCAGGGCGCCACGGATGGGGCCTCCTCACGTGGGTAGGGATGGACCGCAGTTGTAACGCTTCGTCTATGCGCGCCTCATCCGGCGCAGGAACTCCTCGCCTGTGGCACATTCGATCACCCGCGCTCGCGGCCTCGGAAAGCCGTCCGGCATGGGCGAATCGCGCTTGAAGAGCGTGTGATCCTGCATTAGAATTGCATGATTACACGATTTATCCGCCTTCAGCCGCCAATCTCGCGTCCAGACTCATTTCTGCCCTCGACAGCCCGGTCCGATAATAGCGACGCGACGGGTTGAGCCGATATGATGATGCACTACCTGGAGCGAACTCTGGAGCCGGTTCTCAGGCAGGCGGCGTCGGAGTTTCCGGCCGTCGTCCTGACCGGCCCGCGGCAGTCGGGGAAGACCACGCTGCTGCAGCAGATGTTCGGGGGCGAGTATTCATACCTGTCGCTCGATCTTCCCGACGTTCGCGCCGCCGCGCTGGAGGATCCGCGCGCGTTCCTGGCCCGCTTCTCGCCGCCGGTCATCTTCGACGAGGTTCAATACGCCACCGATCTGCTGCCCTACATCAGGGAGAGGATCGACGCCGCCAGGCACAGGCCCGGACAGTTCCTCCTGTCGGGATCGCAGAACCTCCTCCTGCTCGATCGCGTGACCGAATCCCTGGCCGGCCGCGCCGCGATTCTGCGCCTGCTGCCGATGTCGCGCCGCGAAGCCTTCGGAGAACTGCACGCGCCGCTGGCGTGGGAGGCGGAATCCGGAACCGGGATCATGAGGACCGTTCCTCCCCGCAATCTATGGGGCGAGTTCGTCAGGGGCGGGTACCCGGAGCTGGTCGCGAACCCGGAGCGCGATATCCATCTCTGGCATTCCGGTTACGTTCAGACCTACCTTGAACGAGACGTCCGCAGCCTCCGGCAGGTTGGCGACCTCACCCAGTTTCAGAGCTTTCTGCGGGCCCTCGCGGCCCGGACGGGACAGCTTCTGAATCTGAGCGGGCTTGGACGTGATCTGGGCCTGGCTGTGAACACGCTCAAGGCCTGGCTGTCGGTGCTGGAGGCGACCCACCAGGTCGTGATCGTCCGACCCTGGTTCGCCAACATCGGCAAGCGTCTGGTCAAGACCCCCAAGGTCTATTTCGTCGACCCGGGCACGCTCTGCCACCTCACAGGCCTCAGGGACCCCGACCACGCGGCCCACGGTCCCCTGGCGGGGCAGCTCATGGAAACAGTGGTACTTGGCGAGATACTGAAGACGCTCACCCATCGGGGGGTGAGCCCGCAGGTGTATTTCTGGCGGACATCGTCGGGGGTCGAGGTGGATTTCCTGGTCGAAGCCGGCTCGCGACTCGTTCCCGTCGAGGTCAAGAAGACCGCCACGCCCCGGCCGGGCATGGCCCGCACGCTCAGGAGGCTTCAGGGAGATCTGGGGAGCCGGGTCGCCCCCGGGTACCTGGTTCATGCCGGAGAGGGCCGGCTGCCCATGGGTTCCGGCGTGACGGCGGTCGGGATCTCGGAGCTGTAGCTTGATCATCCATCGTCCGCGCGGCGCTCCCGCAGCTCTCGGCTACGGGCTCCTCCTGCTCGTCCTGGGAATCGCCGGCTGCCGCCCGGGCACGACCGGGCCCACCCTCGCGGACCGGAACCGGGCACCGGTGGCCGCGGCGTCCATCCCCGCCCTGACTCTGGTCGAGGGGCAGGTGGTGCTGGTGGAGGCGTCTCCCTACTTCACCGATCCCGACGGCGACAGTCTCAGCTACGAGGCGAGAACGGACGCGGCGGCTGCGCGGGTCGAGGTGTCCGGTGCCCTGGTGACGGTCACCGCGGTGTCTTCGGGGAGGGCGATCCTGACGCTCACGGCCCGCGATCCGGGCGGGCTCGCGGCCAGTCAGAGCACCGGTGTCACGGTGCGGCCGAACCGGGCGCCCGTGGCGACGGGCTCGATTCCGGCGCTGAGCCTCGCCTCCGGCGAGACGGCCCTGCTGGAGGTGACTTCGTACTTCGACGACCCGGACGGGGGGGCGCTGAGCTACCAGGCTGCCTCTTCGAACCCGCGCGTGGCTCTGGCGTCGGTGTCCGGCCTGTCGATGTCGATCTCGGGCGTGGCGGCGGGAACGACGACGCTGACCTTGACGGCCACCGATCCCGGCGGTCTCACGGCGGGGCACGAGGTCGCGGTGACCGTCGTGCCGGGTCCGATGCTCGGCTTTCGGGAGGACTTCGATGCGGGCCTGGAGGCCTGGGGCGTCGAGCAGGCGGACACGATGCTGTCCGAGGGTGTCCTGGCGCTCACCAATCTCGAACGCGGCATCGCGGGCCGCGCGAATCGGGTCCTCGAGGCGCCGATCAACTTCTGGGAGCTGCGCGCACGGCTGGGACGCACGCAGACGGACAGCGTGGTCGCGTCGGTGATTCTTGCTACCGGGCACGAACGCTATGCGTGGTACGCACTCGATGTCGGGTCCGGCGTCTCGGTCGGCGGAAACGACACCAACTACCGGTTCTACGTGCTGGATCGGTCACGGTGGCCCCCGGAGAACCGCTGGGTGGTCGTCGAGGGCACCTACGGCGTCTCGGATGCCGTTCACGACGATGCCGGCGAGTTTACGGAGATCGCCGTATCACTGGACGGGAGCGAGTTGCGTGCGTGGGCCGGCGAGACGGAACTGTTCGCGGTCACCCTGGGCAGCGACTATCCGGCTCGCCTCAGCGCGATCGGCCTGTGGGTCTTTCCCCTCGACGGGGCCGCGGCGAGAACCGCCCTCTTCGACTGGGTGGAGGTGAGCGGGACGCATACTGCCGGGGCCGCGACCGAAGGAGCCCCGGCGGTCGCGCCGCCGGCCGCCGCCGAAAAGCCCGCGGCATCCGGCGCCGCAATGGCCGCGGCGGCGCGGATGTTGCGGCTGTCCGGAGCCGGGCCGGGTGCGCGCTGACACCGAACGACCGCCATTTCGTTTTTTCGGGGCGCGGCCTCATGTTTCAGGCGGACCGACCTTTGCGGCCGCAGGTCGGAACCCCCAACCAATCCACGCAAAAGGTATGTCTGTAATGACAGGTTCAGGTTTGCCGTCTGATTCCGGTGTCCACCCGACGGGCGTTCTCGGGAGACGTCTCGTTCGTCCGCTGGCGCTGCTGGCCGTGACCTGGGCCGCCGCCTGCGGCGGAGACGGTGGCACCACCGCGCCCGAGCCGGCGCCCCAGCCCAACCGGCCGCCGGTGGCGTCGGGCTCGATTCCGACCCAGACCATGACGGCGGGCGAGTCGGTTACGGTGAGCGTGGGCGGACTCTTCAGCGATCCCGACGGCGACGCCCTGACCTTCACCGCCATTTCGTCGAACGCGGGCGTGGCGAGCGTCAGCCTGTCCGGCACCGACCTGACCATCACGGCCGTGGCCGCCGGCAGCGCGACGGTCACTGTGACCGCCCGCGACCCGGCGGGGCTCTCCACGGCGGCCAGCGCCAACGTGACCGTGACGGAGCCCAACCGGGCGCCGGTGCCGGCCGTGCCGGTCGCGCCCGCGCAGACCGCCATCGTGGGCGACACCCTGAACGTCGACATGTCGCCGTTCTTCACCGACCCGGACGGCGACGCCCTGACCTACTCGGCCACCAGCGCGAACGCCTCCGTGGCCACGGTGACCGTGGCGGGCAGCGTGGTGTCCGCCGCGGCGGTGGGCGCCGGATCGACCACGCTCACGGTGACGGCGACCGACCCGGACGGCCTGTCCGGCTCCCTCAGCGTACCCGTGACCGTGGAGCCCAACCGGCCGCCGGAGACGACCCGGGACTCGCTCCCGTCGCTGAGCATTCAGGAGCGCAATTCCGAGACCGTGAACGTCGCCCAGTACTTCACCGACCCGAACGGACAGGCGCTGACCTATACGGCCGACTCGGACGACCCGGCGGTGGCGACCGTCTCCGTGTCGGGCTCGACGATGACGGTGACGGCAGTGACCATCGGGACCGCGATCGTGACGGTCACGGCAACCGATCCGTACGATCTGACGGCTTCGCTGAGCGGTACCGTGACGGTGATCGAGCGGGTCAACCAGGCGCCGGAGGCGCAGGGTGGAATCAACGACATTTCGCGGTCGGCAGGGTGGTCGGGAACGCTGGACCTGGAGGGAGACACTCCGCTCTTCGTCGATCCGGATGGCGACGAGCTGACCTACTCGGCCGAGTCATCGGATCCGAGCGTGGCCACCCTGGCGTTGGCCGGTAGCCTGCTGCGCGTCAGTACCGTGGCCGAGGGGACGGCGACAGGGACCGTGACGGCGACTGATCCGGGAGGTCTGTCGGCCTCGGTATCCTTCGAAATCACCGTCCTTCCCGCTGCGGGTTTGATCTTCCGCGACGACTTCGACGACGACACCAGCCTGGACAACTGGGGATTCGCGAATGCCGAGGGTGAAATCTCGGAGGGCATCCTGCGAGTGACGAATGTCTCGGACACCCTGTGGGGAATCGTCGGCCGCGAGTTCGACACGCCGCTCACTTCCTGGCATATCGCTGCCGGTGTGGGGCGTCAGGCCGACTCGGTGCGAACTGCATTGCTCGTCGAGCCAGCCAGTCCCGGCGAGCAGAGCACGGAGGCGATAAGGCTGGAAATCGGCGAGCGAGTGCTCAATTTCGGCGAGGGCAACACGGAGACCGTAAACTATGCCTTGGTCGTCTTCTTCGAACCGGAAGGCCGGGACCAGGACTGGTACTACATTTCCGGCCGCGACGGAGTCGCCTTCCGTGGTGTGTCGAGCGCCATCAACGACGGCCCCGGAGAACTCAACGACGTTGCAATCAGCGTACAGGACGGGATCTTCGGGGCTGTTGCGGGAACCGACACACTGTTTTCGGTGCCGACGAGCGCACTGAGTTTCGGTGATGCATTGTCGGGAATCACGCAAGTCCACATGTGGACCTATGATCCGGCCGTGACCGCCCCAAGCCTGCTCGACTGGATGGAAGTCAACGGCGTCCCGACCGAGGACAGCTCCGCCACGGCCGGTTCGGACAGATACCGCACGGTAGTCCCGCGGGACGCCCTGAACGACGCCGGCGCGGTCCGAGAGGTGTCGCCCCGGGTGGTGGGTGAAGGACCGCCGCAACGTTCGTTGACCCCGGGTCGCCGCCAAGGGTAACGGGCCCCTCTGCAGAGTGTTGCAAATCCACTGATGCAACAAAGCGTTGCCGGTCTCAGATGCAACAAGACGTTGCAAGTCTGCAAATGCAACACTGTGCGGAGGGGGTGTGTGGAGGGGTAGACCGCGAAGCCCCACTCCTCACCCGTCGCGCGCTCCCTCCCCCGGCGCGCCGGAGGTGCTCTCAGTCCAGAAGGGCCGGGAGCACCTCCCCCGCCGCCCCCCGCAGCGCCACCGTGGCGGATCGGGTGAGCGGCGTGTCCTCCAGGTTCACCTCGATGAGACTGCCACCGGCCTCCAGCGTAGCCAGCGGGACCGCTGCCGCCGGGTAGACCACCGCGCTGGTTCCCACCACCAGGCAGAGGTCGGCGCGCTCGGCCAGCGAGTAGGCGCGGGCCAGCACCTCTCCGTCGAGCGACTCGCCGAACAGCACGACATCCGGGCGGCGCAGGCCACCGCACGAGTCGCACCGCGGCAGCGCGTCGCCCAGGGGTTCGGCAGGGAAGCGCGTCTCGCAGCGGTTGCAGCGGTCCCGCCCGACCGCCCCGTGCAGCTCGATCGGGAGTGCCGCTTCCGGCGGCCCCTCGCCCGCCTCCTCCACTGCCGCGCGTGTGTGCAGCCCATCCACGTTCTGGGTCACCAGGCCGGCCGCGCCGCGCCTGAGGAAGAAGCGCGCCAGTGCGCGGTGCCCGGGGTTGGGAGCGCATCCCGCCAGGACCGACCGCCGCCAGTCGTACCACTCCCAGGCGGTGCGCGGATCGCGCGCGAACGCCTGCGGGGTGGCGAGCTCCTCCGGCCGGTAGTTGCGCCACAGCCCGCCCGCGTCCCGGAAGGTGGGCACGCCCGACTCCGCCGAGATGCCCGCGCCCGTGAGCGCGACCACCCGCGGGGCCTTGCCTACAAGCCGCCGCGCCCGCTCGATGTCCACCGAGGCGCTCACGTCGCCCCCTGGATGGCTCCGCCCGCGGCCGCCGCCCCGTACGCCAGGATCGCGAATCGTGCCCAGCGGCCGGCGAAGCCCAGCGCCAGGAACGCGGCGAAGTTGGTGCGCACGATGCCCGCTGCCAGGGAGATCACGTAGAAGGGCGGCAGCCCCACGAACGCGCTGACCAGAATCAGCGTCCATCCGGCCTGCTCGAGTCGCCTGGTCTTTTCGGACGCGCGCTCGAGGTGGCGCGTGGCCCGGGCCGGCAGTTTCTGGGGCAGCCAGCGGGCCAGCGCGTAGAGGGCGGCCTTGGCGATCATCTGGCCCAGCGAACACACCGTAACCACCAGCCACACCTGGGATCCGGGCACCGCGACCGCGGTCGCCGCGACCACGACCTCCGCATTCACGAACGGCACCAGCCCGCTGGCCACGGAGGCCGCGAACGCCGATGACAGGAGCGCGATTTCCAAGAAGAGAGCCTCTGCGAGTGATGATTGCCCTGACTCAACTTGACCGCCATGAGCCCGACCTACGATCTTTTAAAGCTATGGGTTCAAATGTAATGGCATCTTTGGAGCGCGGAATGAAACGGACCGGAGCACTCGTTGCGGCCATGGTGCTGCTCTCCCTGGGGGCGGCCCTGCCGGCTCTTGCGCAGACCGAGGAGCGGGTGACCACCCTCGACGGCGTCTACACCGAAGAGCAGGCGGCGCGCGGCGCCCAGGTGACCGAGGATGTCTGCCGCGAGTGCCACGACGACGAGGAGTTCGTCGGAGCCTTCATCCGATCGTGGGCCGGCGCCAGCGTGGCGGCGCTCTTCGACGACATCTACTCGCTCATGCCCGAAGACCAGCCCGGCTCCCTCCCTGCCCAGCAATACGCCGACGTCATCGCCTACATCCTGCAGTTGAACGGTCTTCCCCCCGGCGAAATCGAGCTCGGCGCCGCCCGCGAGTCCCTGGAACGGGTGCTGATCGAGAGCAATCGCCAGCGCTAGCGTCCCTGGGGGTAGTGCCCTGCCAGGCGGCGGGCGCTATCTTGGGCTCGGGAATAGCGACGAAACCGCGATTTTTTTGCGGACAATTCTACGACAGGCCAGGATGCTTCCGGGTAGCATGGCCAGGACATCGCTCCGAGGAGAAGCGTTACGCCGGTCTGAGAAGGAGGATGCTGGCAATGGGTAGATGGCTCTCAGGATCACCGCGCCTCTTGCTGTCACTGGCCCTCGTTGGCGCTCTTCCCACAGTTCCGGTTTCGGCACAATCCACGGGCTCCATCGAAGGCTCCGTAACCGACGTCGCCGACGGCCGGCCGATCGCGGGCGCACAGGTCTTCATCGAGGTGCTCGGCATCGGGGCGGTCACGGACGCCGACGGCCGCTACTCGATCCAGGATGTGCCCGCGGGAGCGCATCAGCTCTCCACCAACATCCTCGGCTACCTGGCGGTGACCGAAGATGTCGCGGTAGCCCCCGGGGAGACCACCACGGTCGACCTGCAGCTGAGCTTCACGGCACTCGAGCTCGACGAAGTGGTCGTGACCGGCACCAGCGCGGAGGCGGCGGCCACGGAGCTGCCCTACTCGGTGGCGGTGGCGGCCCGCCGCAAGCTGGAGGAACAGGGCTTCCCGCTGGTGACCGAGTTCTTCAAGGCCCTCGGCGTAAGCCACGGGGTGGTCGGCGAGCGGCAGAGCTGGTACAACGCCAACGAGATCGCCGCCGTTCCGGAGACCGTGGCCAACGTGAACCTGCGCGGCCTGGGCGCGTCGCGGACCCTGGTGCTGCTCAACGGCCGGCGTCAGGTCTACCTTCCGGCACGGCTCATCGGGGGTCGCTACGTCGACATCAACGCCTTCCCGTCGATCGCGATCGACCGCATCGAAGTGCTGAAGGAGGGCGCGTCCGCCATCTACGGGTCGGACGCCGTCGCCGGGGTCGCCAACTTCCTCACCCGCGGCGACTTCGAAGGGACGGAGGTGACCGCCTCGCACGAGTACTTCGCCGGCGCGGGGGACAGCAACGTGGCCGGCATCGTGGGACGGCGGCTGGGCGATCGCGTGAACGCGGTCCTGTCCGCCGAGTACCTGACCCGCCAGCGGCTCACCCCGGAAGAGCGGGACTGGGCGCTGCACCCGTTCGAGCCCGGGGCCGGCGCCTGGTCGTGGACCGGAAACCCCGGGGCTTTTCTCACGCCTTCCCTGACGGGGATGGAAAGCTCCGCGGAGCTCATCGACAAGCTCTCTACGGCGCACTTCTCGGACGAGGACATCTTCATCGATCCGCGCTGCCTGGAATTCGGCGGCTTCCTCGAGACCTACACCTGCCGGTTCCGCTACCAGCCCTGGGACAACCTCCTCGAAGAGTCCACCCACTTCCGGGCCTTCGCCGAAATCAACGGCGAGGTCGGAGACAACACGAGTTTCCACATCGAGGGCCTGTTCGCCGAGGCGGACACGCCGGAATGGGTCACCACCCCGTCGTTCCCCCCCATCAGCCCCTACGACGGGCTTCAGATCGTGCCGGCGGAGAACCCGGGACGGCAGGCCTTCTGCCAGCAGTACGCATCCAACGTGGGGTTCATGGGCAGCGGCGACTGCCTGGAGAGCGACTGGTACTTCTTCGGGCGGCTGGTCGGGCACTCCGGTCCCGGACGGACCTTGCACCGCAATTCCCGCACCCATCGGGCGTCTGCTTCCCTGGACACCGGCATCGACGCCCTGGAGGGCCACGACAACCGGCTGAACCTGGCCGTCAGCTACTCCCGCTCCTCTGGCAACGTGAACCAGCCCGCGGAATACGCCTACCGCAAGTTCCTGGCCTTCCGCGGTTTCGGGGGTGCCGACTGCGGGGTCGACGTGGTCGCCGATCCCAACTCGGCCTCGGGCATGGGGCTGGGCCCGACGGGGGGCCGGGTGCCGGGACAGGGCAACTGCCGGTTCTACAACCCGTTCAGCAACGCCCTGCAGCACTCCCAACAGCCGGGCGCGCGTTTTGTCGGCGAGGCCAACCCCGACTTCTCGCCCAACCTGGCGAACGACCCCGAGCTGATCGCGTGGATCAACGAAGAGGTCGACGTGTTCAGCGCGGCGAACATGCTGGTCGCCGATGCGACACTGACCGGGAGCAGCGGCGCGGCCGAGAACTACGCCATCGGTTACCAGTTCCGCTGGTTCGACGTCGACGCGAGCGTGAACGATGCGGGCAACCTGAACATCAACCCCTGTTCGGTGCTCCGCAGCAGCGCCTGCCTGGAGAAGGCGGGCCCGTTCACCTTCACCACGGGAACCTATCCCTACGCCGACAACCAGACCGTGCACCGGTTCTTCGGCGAGCTCCCCCTGCATCTGGCGGACGACCGCCTCCACGTGCAGCTGGCCGCCAACTACGAGTTCTACAACGTCGCCAGCACCTTCAACCCGAAGATGGCCATCCGCTACGACGTCTCCGACCAGTTCGCGCTGCGCGGCTCGCTGCAGACGACCTTCCGCGCCCCTTCCGTCGACGACCTGAACGAGGATCGGGTCACGGCGCTCGCCTACGTGAACGAGGCGGGGGTATACAAGGCGGTTGACACCTACGGCAGCAAGGAACTCGAGCCCGAGACGGCGTTCACCTACAACGCCGGCTTCGTCCTGTCGATCACCGACCAATCGGGCTTCGTCCCGGTGCAGTTCACCGCCGACTACTGGAGCTACGACTTCCAGAACGTGATCGCCGTGGTGCCCTACAACGCCGTCACCGCGCTGTACCACGAGGGCGGTGCCTCCAGGAACGCGATCAGGGACTTCGTGACCTGCTCCGACGGGCGCGGGACCGGCACCTGCGACGTCACCGGCATCGAGCGCATCCACGTCGACCTGGTCAACTGGCCGGGCGTGAAGACCTCCGGCTTCGACTTCCAGTTGAACGCCCGCTCCCAGGCCGGAGAAGGCATCCTGAACGCGGGCCTGGAGGCGACGTACACGAGCAGTTATTCGATGGAGCCGCTGAACGTCGGGGGCGTCGAGCTCTCGTCCTCGCAGGAAGGGGCCGGGCAGCTCAACAAGTACAACCCCATCGCCCCGCCTCTCCCGAGCCTGAAGGGAAGGCTGTTCGGAAGCTATGGTTGGTCGGATTACAGCGTGGTCGGCTACGTGAACTACATCTCCTCCTACAGGGACCACGACGAAGCGGGAAGCCAGTACGAGGACATCGGCAGCTTCGTGACCCTGGACGCCACCGCACTCTGGCGTCCCTCGAGAGGCCTGGGGATCTCGCTCTCCCTGCTGAATCTGATGGATGTCGCCCCGCCCTACGTGAAGTGGGAGCAGTCATTCGACGGCTTCACCCACAGCGCCAAGGGCCGGCGCGTCAAGCTGTCGGGCACGTATCGGGTGTTCTGAGGGAGGCGGGCGCCGGCGCGGAGTCCGGGGTCGGCCGCCCGAGATTCGCATTCGGTAGTCTCCCGAGGCCTGTCCGAATTCGCATACGGTAGTCCCGTTCCGCTATTGACGGGCGGTCGCTTGCGTCATTGGCGGGTCGTTCGCGTCATTGGCGGGTCGTTCGCCAAGGGTCAGCGGCACGCCCGCGGCGCGTCCCGAATTCACATTTGGCAGTCCCATTCTGCCATTGACGAATTTGGGGCTCGCGATCCGGCGGAGTCCGATACGCCGTGCCTTCCAGCCTGCCAGAGGCGCTTGCGCGCTCGCTGACGGCATTCGCCGGCGACTTCCTCCTCCGAAGGTCTCCCGACCCCGTTTCGGCTACTGCGGGGCATCCTGAGAAGCCGATTCCGGCGCCGTTATATTTGTACGTAAGTCATTGTGCAAGGAAACGTTGGGAGGAATGATGGTCGTGCCTGCAAACTCTCTATACTCCATTCGCCGAAGATCCTCTCCAAGGCCGGCGATGGTGCGGGAACGGGTCCAATCCGGCCTCGGCAACGCCCCGAATCGCGCCGCGGGTGATGATAACGACGAACTCCACAAGCTGGGCGAGCGCATCGCCGAGTTGGCGGCCTGCATCAACTCCGCCGAGGCGCGGATGATGACCCTGATCGCCGACTTCGACCGGCGGGGCGGATGGAAGGATGGCGGCTTCTCCTCCTGCGCCGAATGGCTGGCCTGGAGGACCGGCACCAGGATCGGCACGGTCCGCGAACGGGTTCGCACCGCCAGGGCACTGGAAAAACTCCCCCAGACCGCCGAGGCGCTTCGCGAAGGGAGCATCTCGTACGCCAAGGTTCGGGCGCTCACCCGGGTTGCGACCCCCGAGCGCGAGGCGGAGCTGCTCGAGTTCGCGCGCGCGGGCTCCGCGGCGAAGCTGGAGCGGACGGCGCGCATGTGGAAGAAGCTGTCGCGCGATGCGGAGCTGACCGCCGAGCAGGCCCGGCACCGCAGCCGCACCTTCTCGATCTTCGTGGACGGCGACGGGATGTACGTGGTGAAGGGGCGGCTCGAGCCGGAGGTCGGGGCGATGCTGATGCGCGCGGTGGAGGCCGCGTCGGATGCGCTGTTTCGAAGCGAGGATGATTCGGGTGCCGGGAGCCGTGGGAGCGAAGACGGCGGTCCGCGCCCCGAGCCGAAGCAGCGCCGGGCGGATGCCGTGGGTCTCTTGGCGGAGCGGGCGCTGGCGGCGGGCTTTGGAGCCGAAGGACGGACTGCACCCCACGGCGAACCGTCGACTGCATCCCGCGTCGAGTCCGGAACCCGGGCGGAGCGCTACCAGGTCATGGTCCATTGCGACGCGGCGACACTGGCGGCCGAGGGCGAGCCCGGGCGCTCGGATCTGGACGGGATTCGCGTTTCCGCGGAGACGTCGCGGCGCATGGCGTGCGATGCGGCGGTGGTCGCGATGGTTCACGCGAAGGACGGATCGATGCTGAACGTGGGGCGCCGGACGCGCACCATTCCACCGCACATCCGGCGGGCGCTGGAGGAGCGGGACCGGGGATGCCGCTTTCCGGGGTGTGGCTGTCGGTTCACCGAGGCGCATCATGTCAAGCACTGGGCCGACGGGGGCGAAACGAGCCTCGGGAATACGGTGCTCCTCTGCCGGCGGCACCACCGCGCGGTTCACGAAGGGCGGGTGAAGGTATCGGTGAACGGCGACGGGACGGTCCTGTTCTTCACGCCG
>JAJDVR010000032.1 GCA_022826025.1 Gemmatimonadota bacterium
ACATCGGTCTGAACCCGTGACACTGGTAGCACAGAAAGCGCGGATAGTCGTGGGGACGGTCGATGTCGTATGCGACGAAGTCAAGGGCGTATTCCCGTGCGTCCCACTCCGGAATCAGGGCCGCGACCAAATCGTCCATCATCAGGAACGGATCGCGATATGCGGCCTGCGCCAACGCGGCCAGGTTCCACCCGCCCTCGTAGCGCGAGTACGCGAAACCCGAGAAGTCGAGCGGCGCCGGGGACGCGACCATGAAGAGATAGCCCTTGCCCTCGTCCTCCTCCACCTGCCAATAGCGCGACTCCGGAAACAGCACCCGGTAGTCGCGCCCACCCAGCGCCAGGTGACCGTCGGTGGGAGAGCCGGGATGGAGCAGGCGCGCGAAGCCGTTGGTGTCGATGTGGAAGATGCTCACGTAGGCGTCGCGCGAGGCGCGGTAGAAGACCCGCACCAGGTCGCCGCGGCGCAGCACCGGACTCGTGCCGCGATCCAGCCAGATGCGCGACTCCAGGGGCTCGTCCCGGGCTGCGAACTGCTCCTGGGCGGCCATGGGCGTCGCACACAGAAGCATCAGCCCGAGGACCGGGCCGGTGGCCAACCTGCCGAACCGCATCGTCCTTGCTCTTCCCCCTCCGGCGGGCGCTACCCGCGAAACGAAACCATGGGCTCAATCTGCTGCACCATGCGTGCCAGCGCAGGCGCCCATCGCCTTCCTCTAACCTATCCGACCCTGAAGTCCTTCCCGCAAGTACATGCAAGCCTGATACCTTCCATTCAATGGCCTCGGGCGGCACATGCCATCCGCTGGACCCAGGACCGGACCCGGGCGGGCATGGCATCCTCTCCCACGGTTTTCTAGACTACGCACCATGAACGAACCCAACACGTCCCCACCCGACGCCCGCCTCGGGACCGCCGCGGGCCGGCGGCGCGCCGACCTGATGGACCCGGTCGCGCTGTCGGAGGTCGGCGGCCTCGAGTTCATCGCGCGCGAGGTCGTGGAGGGATTCTACATGGGGCTGCACCGTTCGCCGCACCGCGGCTTCTCCGCGGAATTCGCGGAGCATCGGGCGTACCAGGCCGGCGATGACCTGCGCTACATCGACTGGCGCATGTACGGCCGCTCGGACCGATTCTACGTGAAGCAGTTCGAAGAGGAGACCAACCTTCGAGCATACCTCCTCCTCGACAACAGCCTCTCGATGGCGTGGTCTTCGCAGCCCGCGACGCTGGCCACCAAGTCGTGGTACGCGAAGCACCTGCTGGCATGCATCGCGCTTCTGCTCCTGGGTCAGGGGGATCTGGTCGGCTTCGCGTCCTTCCACCACGAGATCCAGGCGCGGCTCGGACCCAGCGGAGGGCGCAAGCAGTGGCACGAGGTCATCCGGCGCGTCTCGCCGCTGGAGCCCACGGGCCTGACCTCCGCGCATTCGGCGCTGCGGGACATCGCCGGACGCCTGCGCCGCCGGGGCCTGATCGTGCTGCTGTCCGACCTGCTGATCGACCCGGAGGAGACCCGGTTGGCGCTCCGCTATCTCAAGCACTACGGCCACGAAGTGCTCGTCTTCCACATTCTGGATCCGGGAGAGCGCGAGTTGCCGCCCGCGGGCGACGTGCGCTTCTTCGATCCCGAGAGCCGGGATGAGATCCAGATCAGCGTGCCGGACATGCGCCTCGAATACCGGGAGGCGGTCGCGAGCGCGATCGCCGAGTGGGAACGCGCCACCCGGCCCTACGGAATCGACTACTGCATGATCGAGACGAGCCAGCCCTTCTCGCTCGCCCTGAGGACGTATCTGCGCAAGCGGCAGAGACTGGGATAGGAGCCGGACGGCGTGGGCTTTCTGAACCCCCTCTTCCTCGCTGCCGCGGCGGTGGTCGCGGTCCCGCTGATCCTTCATCTCTTCCACCGCCACGAACTGCGCCGGGTCCCGTTCCCCGCGCTGCGCTATCTGCTGCGCGCCACGCGCGATCATGCGCGCACCATTCGCATCCGCCAGCTGCTGCTGCTGCTGGTCAGGGTTGCCATCTGCCTTCTGCTCGTGCTGGCGGGGAGTCGGCTCTTCTGGAGGGGCGCCGGGGGCACGCACCAGCCCACCGCGCTGGTGATCATCCTGGACAACTCGCTCAGCTCCGGGCTGGTTCAGGGAGAACAGCGCGTGCTCGATCGATTGAAGGCGCTGGCCCTCGAGACCCTCGACGAGGCCGGGCCCGAGGATCGCATCTGGGTGATGAGGGCGGGAGAACCGTGGGATGTCGCGGTCCCGGGATCGCCCGTCCAGGCGCGCGCGCGTGTGCTCGAAACCCAGGTGAGCAGCGGACGAGGGGATCTCGGCGGCGCGATCGAGAGAGCCGGCGCGCTGGTCTCGGCGGCACCGCTCGACGAATCCGAAATACAGGTGCTGTCCGACCTGCAGGCCACGGCGTTCCCGGGCGACGCACCCGTGGCGCTGCCCGCCGACACCCGTCTCCTCGTGTACCATGCACCGTCCTCCCCGGAGGACAACCGTTACCTCAGGGAGGTACTGGTGGGCGGAGGTCTCGCACCCATGACGAACGAGCGCTCCCAGGTGTCCATCGCCGTCGGGAGCGCGGGGGAAGGCGCGGATACCCTGGCGGTGCGGCTGGTCGTGGGAGGGCGCACCGTCGGGGCGACCACCATCACGGCGGGATCGGAGGCGCTGCTCAACGTGGGTCCGTTCGCGGGGGGCGTGGTGAGCGGGTACGCCGAGATCGACCCGGACGCGCTGCGCGGCGACGACCGCCGTTTTTTCTCGGTGTCGGTGCGGCCTCCGGTGGGGGTGTCGCTCCGGGGGGATGGCGGCTTCTTCCTCGAACAGGCGATCGAAGTGCTTGCTCGGGCGGGGCGGGTGCAACGGACCGCGGACGCGGCCACCCAGGTAGTCCTGAGCGTCGGCGGAGAAGGGCTGGACGGCCGGCCCGGCGGTTCTGCCGCAGTCGTGGTTCCCCCCTCCGACGGAGCGATGCTGCCCGCCCTCAACCGGCAACTCCTGCTGGCGGAGATCCCGTGGCGTTACGAGAGCGAGACCGGCGCCGGTGAGATCGGGGTGGCCGACAGCCGCCTGCCGGTGGCCCTCGACGAGGTGCGCATCCGCCACCGCTATCGCCTGGTCGCCAACGGCGAGGAAGCGGCGGGTCTGGTCCAGGCCACCCTCGACTCGGGGGAGCCCTGGATCGTGACCGGCACCGCGCCGGGCGGACCCTATCTGCTGCTCGGCTCACCGGTGGACGCAGAGGCCACCAGCCTGGCCGTGTCCGCTCCCATGCTGCCCCTGGTCGAATGGATGGTGTCGCGCTGGCCCTTCCAGAGCGACGGCAGGTCTTTCGCCGTCGGGGACGTGTTGCCCGTTCCGGCCGGCGTTGACGCCGTCGCCGATGCCGCCGGCGCGCGGACGCCGGCCGGGCCGGGCGCCCAGGTCGTCGCGCGCGCTCCGGGGCTCTATCGCCTGCTGGCCGGCGACTCCCTCGTGCAGCAGGTCGCGGTCAACCCGCCCGCGGCGGAGTCGATCCTGGAGCCGATCGCGGAGGGCGCCCTCGACGGTCTTCTGGGGGACGACTACGACCGGGCCGACGCCTCGTCCTGGCGGCGCGCGGTCTTCGCCAGCCGCCAGGGCACGGAGGTATGGCGCTGGCTCCTCGTCGCCGCGCTGGCGCTGCTGCTCCTGGAATCCCGTGTTGCCGCCACCGGCCGGCGCGCCCGCTCCTCGAGCCACGCCGCCATGCCCGGCTCCCGCGGACCGTCCGCCTCCGGCCCCCTTCCTCGAGCCGGATGAACACCCGCGACAACGCCATACTCGACCTGATCGAGGCGACCGCGCCCTTTCGGTCCCTTCGAACGCGGCTCCCGAACGCCGGCCACGAGCTGTCCCTCGGAGGCGCGTACGGATCGCTGGGGCACGCCGTGCTGGCCGCTCTGGCCCGTGTTACGCGGGATCGCGTGGTCGTGCTCCTCGCCCCGTCGCCGGACAGGGCGGTCGCCGCCGAGGCGGACCTGGAGGCCCTCGTGGGCCCGGGTTCCGTGGCCGCCTATCCCCAGCGCGAGACCCTCCCCTACGAGAGCGACGACTTCCACATCGAGATCGAGGGGCGCCGGGTCGAGGCCGTGGAGGCCGTGTTCGGCAACCGCTGCCGCCTGCTGGTGACCACGCCGCGCGCCCTCCAGGAGCGAGGCTCCTTCCCCACCCGGCTCACCCACCTGCACCTCACCCTGCGGACGGGCGCCGAGGTCGGGCTCACGGCTCTGGCGGAGCAACTCCGGGAGCGCGGTTTCCACAAGGTTCCGCTGGTCGAGGAAGTCGGTCAGTTCGCGGTGCGCGGGGGCATAGTGGACGTCTTCTCCTTCGGTTCCTCCGACCCGGTGCGCATCGAGTTCATGGGTGACGAAATCGGTTCCATGCGCCGTTTCGGCATCTTCGACCAGCGGTCGAAGGGGCCGGTCGCCGAGGTGCGCCTGCTCCCGGTCAGGCTGGGCGATGGCGGAGGGCCGGACGCTCCCGGCGCGCCCCGCTCCCTGCTCGACCTGCTGCCCGCGGACACCCTGGTGGCGCGCTGGGCGGGCCACGAGCTGAAGGCCGCCGCGGAGCACACATGGAGGGAGGTGGAGCGCCGCCACGCCGAAGCGGTCGCGGGCGGAGACGAGCCTCCCCCGCCGGACACCGTCTGTCTTCGCCCCCGGGGTCTCCTGGAACGGCTGGCCGCCCTCCCCCGGCTGGCCCTCTCCTCGGCCGCCGATGGGGAGATTCTCTTCGACTCGGAGCCACCGCCGGCCATTTCCCGTGACATGAAGCAGCTGAAGGAAGTGCTGCGGAACGGCGCCGCCCGCGGCGACCGGACCCTCATCCTCTGCGACAACGAGGGGCAGATTCAGCGCCTGGAGGAGATCCTGGGAGGGCAGACGCGCCTTCCGGCGGGCGCCCAGCTCGCCGTGGGGGCGCTGGACAGGGGATTCATCCTGAACGACGCAGCCCCTCGTCTGCGCGTCCTCACCGACCACGAGATCTTCCTGCGCACGCGCCGCATTCGCCGGCAGCGTCGTTTTCGCGGCTCCGCTTCGCTGGAGAGCGTCGCACAGCTCACCCCGGGAGACGCGGTCGTGCACATGGACCACGGCATCGGCCGCTTTCGCGGACTGGAGCATGTCACCATCGGCGGCGAGGAGATCGAGTCGATTCTGATCGAGTACGCGGGCGCGGAGTTCCTGCGCGTGCCCGTGTACCGGCTCGATCTGCTGGAGCGGTGGGTCGGCGGCACGGAGGAGGCAAAGCCTCCGCCGGTGCACCGCATCGGCGGGAAACGCTGGAAGAATCTGCGCGCCCGCACCGAGCAGGCCATCCGCAAGGTCGCCACCGAGCTCCTCGAACTCTACGCCCGCCGGGAGATGGCCCAGGGTCACGCCTTCGCGCCCGACACCCGCTGGCAGAAGGAGATGGAGTCGTCCTTCCTCTACGAGGACACGCGCGATCAGCGGCGCGTGGTGGAAGACATCAAGCGGGACATGGAGGCGGCCGCGCCCATGGACCGGCTGGTCTGCGGGGACGTGGGCTACGGCAAGACCGAGGTGGCGATTCGCGCCGCCTTCAAGGCCGTGCAGGACGGCAGGCAGGTCGCCGTGCTCGCGCCTACCACCGTGCTGGTCGAGCAGCACGCACGCACCTTCGGAGAGCGTCTCGCCGACTACCCGGTGACCGTCGGGGCGCTGAACCGGTTCCGGAGCGCGAAGGAGACCGCCCGCCTGCTGGAGGAGATCCGCAAGGGAACCCTCGACATCGCCATCGGCACCCACCGCCTCCTCTCGAAGGACGTCGTCTTCCGCCACCTCGGCCTCCTCGTCGTCGACGAAGAGCAGCGCTTCGGGGTCCGCCACAAGGAGCGGCTCAAGCGGCTGCGGGCTTCGGTCGACGTGCTCACCCTCACGGCCACGCCCATTCCACGCACCCTTCAGCTCTCCCTCGCCGGCCTCCGCAACCTGTCGCTCATCCGGACTCCGCCCCGCGACCGGGTCCCCATCACCACCCACGTCATCCCCTGGAACGACCATATCCTGTACGATGGCCTGTGGCGCGAGCTCGACCGGGGCGGCCAGGTCTTCTTCCTCCACAACCGAGTGCAGACTATCCACAGCACGGCCGAGAAGGTGCGCGCGCTGGCGCCCGGCGCGGCCGTTGCCGTAGCCCATGGCCAGATGGGCGGCAGGCAACTCGACCGGGTGATGCTCGATTTCGTCAACGGTGACGTCGACGTGCTGGTCTGCACCGCCATCATCGAGAACGGCCTGGACGTCCCCAACGCCAACACGCTGATCGTCGACCGCGCCGACCGCTTCGGGCTCGCCCAGCTCTATCAGATCCGAGGACGGGTCGGCCGCTCCGACCGCCACGCGCACTGCTACCTGGTCGTCCCCGACGGCGTCTCCCGGGACGCCATGCGGCGCGTGCGCGTGCTCGAGCGCCACACCGACCTGGGGAGCGGCTACGCCGTGGCGATGCGCGACCTGGAGATGCGCGGCGCGGGCAACCTTCTCGGCGAGAACCAGTCGGGGTACGCCCAGGCGGTCGGCGTCGACACCTACATGCGCCTCCTGCGCAAGACCGTGGAGCAAATGAAGCGGGGACGGACCGACGAGCCCGCACCGCGCGATCCCGAGATCTCGCTCGCGGGATCGGCCTACCTGCCGGACAGCTACGTGCCCGATTCGGGACAGAAGCTCCACCTCTACCGCCGACTGTCGCGCATCACGTCCAAGACCGAACTCGACGAGTTCGCAGCGGAGTTGCGCGACCGCTTCGGAGCCCTGCCGCCCCCGGCGGACCGCCTGCTCGACGGCCACGTGCTGCGCCTGCTGGGCCGCGGGATCGGCCTGCAGCGCATCCTGGTGCGCGGACGGCGCGCGCGCCTCACCTTCCGGGACGACATGGTGCCCCGGCTCACCGCGCTGGAGGAGCCGCTCCGGGACCGATTGATCGCCGTGGAGGTACGCAGGATGTCGCCGCTATCGCTCGTGCTCCGCCAGGAAGGCGCGGACCCGCTGACCGCCACCCTGATCCGGGCGCTGGACCGGCTGTCGGCGAATCGCGCCAGAGCCGCGTGACGCGATGCCGGCGAACCTCGGCGAGCGAACGCCGGCGAATGGGCCTACTATGCACGCAGGCGTGACCATCGGGAGTGAAACATGAAGGTTCTTGTACGCGGCATCCCACGGATCCCCGGCATCGTGTGCCTCGCGGCGCTCCCCCCGCTAGGCGGGTGCGGCGATTCCGCTCCAGGCGACGAAGTCGTCGCCCGCGCCGCCGGCTTCGAACTGTCTGTGGACCAGACCGCCGATCTGCTCGCGCGCCAGACGCAGCTTCCCGACCAGGCCGACGTGGTGGAGGCGATCGCCGGCCTGTGGATCGACTATACCCTGTTCGCCGTCGCTGTTCTGGAGGACTCCACCTTCCAGCACATCGACCTGCTCCCGCTGGTGAGGCAGGAGATCGAGCAGGAACTGGTGGCGCGCCTGCGCGAGCGCGTGATCCAGGTGGACACCGCCTTCACCGAAGAGCAGCTGCGACAGATCTACGAGGAGCAGGCGGCCGGGGTGGAACTGCGTGCGCGCCATATCCTCCTTTCGCTCGATCCGGGAGCGGACGCCGCCACCGCCGACAGCGTCATGGAGCTCGCCGGCGGCCTGCGCGAGAGGATCCTGGCCGGAGAAGACTTCGCGGCCCTGGCCGGTGAGTTCAGCCAGGACCCGGGGACCGCGACCCAGGGCGGGGACCTGGGGTCCTTCCGGCGCGGCCAGATGGTTCCGGCCTTCGACTCCGCGGCGTTCGCTCTGGAGCCCGGCGAGGTCAGCGGTCCCGTGCGCACGGGTTTCGGAGTCCACATCCTGCGGGTCGACGAGCGGACCCAGCTCCCGTTCGAGGAGGCGCGCTCCCAGTTCGAGCCACAGCTCAAGCTCGGCCTGGTCAGCCAGGCAGAGGAAGCCTACCTGGGGCGCGTCATGAGCCGCGCCGAAATGGAGCCCGTAGACGGCGGCGCCGAGATCGCCCGTCAGCTGGCCACCCGTCCCAGCCAGCAGCTCAGCCGCCGGGCCGCGGCCCGTGAACTCTTCCGCTTCGAGGGGGGCGCGTACACGGCGGCCGATTTCCACCGCTTCCTGAGCGAGCAGGGACCTCCTTTCCGCGCACAGGCGCGCAACGCCACCGATGACCAGCTGACCGCGCTACTCGGCAACCTCGCCCAGAGCAAGGTCCTGGTGAACGAGGCGGAGCAGGCCGGCATCTCGCTCAGCGATGTCGAGCAGGACTCGCTGCTCATGGTCGCCCGCACCCGCTTCACGCGCGCGGCGCGCGACCTGGAACTGACCAGCCTGACGCCGGCGGAAGGGGAATCCACGCGGGATGCCGTCGAGGCCATCGTGCGCGGCGTCATGCAGCGCATCATCGACGGAGACGAGAACATTCCGGCTCTCGGCCATCTCTCGTTCGCGCTGCGCGAGGAGTACCGGGCCGACGTGTTCGAGAACAGCTTCACCGCGGTGACCCAGCGCACCAGCGAGTTCAGGGTGATCCGGGGCCGCTCGCAGCCGATCCAGCCCCCGGACTCCCCGGTTGTGGCTCCCAACGCGCCTCCGCCCGGCAATTGAGGAGAACGGCGATGTCTCTGGGGGCGCACGGACGACCTCGGGGGCGCACGGCCCGGCACTCCGGAACCCGGCGCGGACAAGGGGTTTACACGGGTTCGGAGCGCCGATGTGCGTTCCGTCCCTCGCGCAATCCCCCGGCATCCGCAGGTCGACACCGCATGGCGAAGCCCTTTGTTCCGACCCTTGGCAGTCTTTCCCTGGGGTGCCTCCTCGTCCCCGCGTTGCTCACAAGCCCGGCTCCGGCGGACACACAGGAGCCCGAGGTCGTCGACGGCGTCGTGGCGATTGCCGGCGATTCGGTGATCCTCCGGTCGGAGGTGCAGGAGCGGCTTCTCCAGATGCGCGCCAGCGGGGCGCCCATGCCGGAGGATCCGGCGGGCATCATGCAGCTTCAGGATGAAATCGTCGAATCCCTGGTCAACGAACAGCTGCTTCTGCAGGCAGCCGAGAGCGACAGCACCATCGTCGTATCCGACGAGGAACTGGAAGCCATCGTCCAGGAGGACCTGGACGAGCGAATGCGCAATGTGGGGGGAATGGGGCAGATGGTCGCCCTTCTCAGCGAGCAGGGGCTGAACCTGATCAGCTACCGCGAGATGCTGAAGGAGCAGGCGCGCCGGCAGCGGCTGCAGTCGCTCTGGGTAGGCAGGAGACGCGCGGACATCGGTCCCATCGTCGTGACCGAAGGAGAGGTGCGCGCGTTCATCGACGCGCAGCGCGACCAGCTTCCCAAACGCCCCGCCTCCATCATCTTCCGCCAGGTCCTCGTGCGCTCGGAACCATCGGATTCCACGCGCGAGGCGGCCCGGCTGGAGGCCGAGCGGCTGCTTGGGCTCATCCGCGAGGGAGAGGAGTTCGAGGAACTCGCGCGCCGGTATTCCCGGGACCCGTCGAGCGCGGCGCAGGGCGGTGACCTGGGCTGGTTCCCCCGGGGACGGATGGTGCGCGAGTTCGAGGATGCCGCCTTCGGGATGTTCCAGGAGGGACAGGTGAGCGACGTGGTCGAGACCGACTTCGGCGCGCACATCATCCGTGTCGACCGCATCAGCCTCGGGGAGCGGAGGGCGCGGCACATCCTCATCACCGCGGAGACCAACGCGGACGACGAGGAGGCCGCGCAGGTTCTCGCGGGCGAAATCCTCGAACGGGCGCGCGCCGGCGAATCCATGAGAGATCTTCACGAAGAATACGGCTACAAGGCCCAGCCGCCGCTGGACTCGCTCCAGATCTTCACCCCCCAGCTCGGCTCGCTTCCCCCGGGGTACGTGGCCGAGATTGGATCCGCAGCGGACGGGGACGTGGTCGGCCCCATCGAGTTCGACGACCGGGGCAAGGTATTCGCGGTGGTCAAGGTGCTCGAGACGCGGCCGGAGGGCGACTACACCTATGATGATCTGCGGACCCGCGTGGAGGACCAGTTGCGCGAGACCAAGGTGCTCGACGAGATCATCGAGGAACTGCGCGCGCGGGCGCATGTCGAGCTTCGCCCCTGAGCGGCTTCCGCCTGACCTTCCGCTGCGTACCATACCGCGACTGACGTGACATCTCCCGCCCCCGCCCCGCGCGCACGACTCGCCGTGACCCTCGGGGACCCCCGCGGAATCGGGCCCGAAGTGATGTCGGCGGCCGCCCGCCGCCTGGTGGAAGAAGACCCGGGCATCGCGTTGCTGGTGCTGGGCCCCGCGGGCGCGGACCCGGGCGTGGGCGAGTACCATTCCATGGGGAAGTGGGACGGCACCGAGGCGAGCGCGGGACACGTGTCGCTCGCGGCGCTGGAGACGGGGGTCCGGCTGGCGGTGGAGGGTGCCGTGGCCGGGATTGTGACCGGACCGGTGCACAAGCCCGCCCTGCAGGCGGCGGGGAGCCGGCACCCGGGCCAGACCGAGTTGCTGCAGGCGCTCGCCGGGGCGGATGAGTCCGGGATGCTCATGTGTGCCGAGCGGACGCGGCTGGGGGCTCCGCTGCGTGTCCTGCTGGCCACTCGGCACATCCCGCTGGCGCAGGTCGCCGCCCACGTGACGGTAGACGTGCTGGTACGGCAGGCCCGTCTTCTGGTCGCGGGGCTGCGGACCGACTGGGCCATCGCCGAGCCGCGCGTCGCGCTGTGCGCCCTCAACCCGCACGCCTCCGATGACGGCCTCTTCGGCGACGAGGAGGAGAGGGTGTACGCGCCTGCGCTCGAGGCCCTGAAGGGCGGAGCGGGAAGGGTGGCGGGCCCTCTCCCCGCCGACACCGTGTTCGTGCGCGCCTTGCGGGGCGAGTTCGACGCGGTCGTCGCCCCTTATCACGATGTGGCGATGGCGGCCCTCAAGACGGTCTCCTTCGGCACCGGGGTGAACGTCACCCTGGGGCTGCCTTTCGTGCGCACCTCCCCCGACCACGGCACCGCCTTCGACATCGCCGGCCGCGGCGTGGCCGACGCCACCTCCGCGCTGGAGGCGTTGCGGCTTGCGACCCGCGTCGCCGCCAACCGGGCGACTACCTCCCGCGGGGCCGGAGTGCCCGCAGGCCCATCCGCGGCGCCCTCCGCAACTCTGTGACGCTGCCGCCGGTCGCGGGGCACGAGCCGGCGCGCTCGACCTTCGCCGGAGCGCACGCGCGAGATTCCCTCCCGGCCGCGCTCCTGATCCACGGCCTGGCCGGAACCGGCAAGCAACGCATCGCCCTCTGGCTCGGCCAGTTGCTTCACTGCGAGGACCCGGACGCCCGGGGCCCGTGCGGCCGCTGCCGCGGCTGCCGGATGGCGCTCGGGCTGCAGCACCCCGACCTGCACTGGTTTTTCCCCCTGCCCCGCCCCAAGCGCGCCAGCGGAGCGGAGCGGATGGTGGCCGCCCTCGAGGAGGCGCGCGCGGCCGCCCTGGTCGCCATCCGGCGCGAGCCCCTCCGCCCCACCCACAGCGACCAGCCCCGGGGCATCTACCTGGGTGCGGTCACCACCATCCGCCGCATGGCGCTCAAGCGCCCTTCCCTGGGCGAGCGGCAGGTCTTCGTCATCGGCAACGCGGAGGAACTCATCCCCCAGGAAGCGAGCGACCAGGCGGCCAACGCCCTGCTCAAGCTGCTGGAGGAGCCGCCCGCCGGCACGACCTTCATCCTTACCTCGAGCGAGCCCGGCCGGCTGCTCCCCACCATCCGGTCGCGCACGGTCCCCTTCCACCTCGGCCCCCTGCCCGTCGAGCGGGTGCAACGCTTCCTGGTGGAGGCCGCCGGAGCGTCCGCCGCCGACGCCCGCCTGGCCGCCGCGCTGTCGCGCGGGTCGATCGGGCGTGCCCTGGCGTACCTGCCGGCAGACGGCGAACCGGGACCGCTCGAGCGCGAGCGGGTGCAGGCGCGCCGCCTGCTGGAGGCCACTCTGGACGGCGGCATCGGCGCCGCAGCCACGGCGGCGAGCCGGGTCGGGGTGTCGGGCGCGCGCGGAATGCTCGGCATGTTCGGCGCGCTGGAGGACTGGCTGCGCGACCTGGCGGCCGTGGCGACCGGCGCGCCTGCCTTCAACCATGACGCCGGCCCGTTCCTCGAACAGGCGGTCGCGCGGCGGAGCATACACCCGGAGGGAGTCGCGCGCGCCGTGGCGGAGGTGGAGCAGGCCAAGCACCTCGCGGCCACCAACGTCAACCCCCAGCTCCTCGTCTACGGCATGGTGCGCGATGCGTCCGCGGCCCTGGAGACACGCACATGAGCGATTCGCGGAAACTCACGCACCTGGACGCGCGCGGCCGGCCGCGCAAGGTCGACGTCAGCGACAAGGCGGGCCCCCCGCGCACCGCCGGGGGCGAAGGCCGCATCCGGAAGGCCCCCCCGACCCACACCGCCCACCAGGGGGGC
>JAJDVR010000092.1 GCA_022826025.1 Gemmatimonadota bacterium
GTCGCGCGGCGCGGTGCTCTCGCTCGCGATCGCGAAATCGACCGCCTGCTGCAGGAGTTCCGGGTTCATGCCCATCGACTCCGGGGACCTGCGCTCCCAGTCGCCCGCCGGGGGAAAGTAGGCGTCCTGCGCCTGCAGGCCCGCCGATCCCAGCAGCAGGACCGCGGCGGCGACGGCGGAGAGGAGGGTGGACGTGACCGGATGAGGCCGCTGTGATGACTTCATGGGAATCACCTCGTTGGGGGGCGAGAGAATCGATGGATGGCGCCCCGAGGGACGTTCGCTTGTCGATGACGATATGATACGTCCCCGCGACGCACACGGCACGGCGGGGCTTCCGTGCCGGTCGGGATGGGGTCAGGACACCTCGCCCACCTGGTGCCCCAGCTCCCTCAGTTCGGCGACGATCTCCGCGACGTGCGCGCGCCCGCGCGTTTCGATCTCCATCTCGATGCTGACGTGGCCCACGGAGATGTCCCCGAAGGCCCTGGTGTGCTCGATGTGGAGCACGTTGGCCCCGGCGATTGCGACCACGGCGGTGACCTCGTTCAGGTAGCCGGGCCGGTCGCGCACCACCACCGAGAGGCGCGCCAGGCGCCCGTCCGCCCACAGCCCGCGGTCGATGATCTTCGAGGCCACGTTCATGTCGATGTTGCCCCCGGAGAGGACGCACACGGTGACGTCGGCGGGGCCCAGGGGGACCCTGTCGCCCAGAATCGCCGCCACTCCCACGGCCCCGCCTCCCTCGACCACCATCTTCTCCGACTCCATGAGGAAGAAGATCGCGCGCACGATCTCCTCCTCGTCGACCACCACCACGTCGTCCACCAGAGCCTGGATGTGGGGGAAGGTGCGGTCCCCGATGCGTTTTACCGCGATCCCGTCGGCGAGGGTGTCCGAGCGTTCCAGGTGGACCGGCCGCCCCGCCTCCAGCGATGCGACCGCGCCCGGCGAGGCCGCCGCCTCCACTCCGATGACGCGCGCGTGCGGCCGGCGCGCCTTCACCACAGTCGCGATCCCCGAGATCATCCCGCCGCCCCCGATGGGAACCACCAGCGTGGTGACGTCGGGCACCTGCTCCAGGATCTCCAGCGCCATGGTCCCCTGCCCCGCCATCACCGCGGGATCGTCGAAGGCGTGGACCTCGGTGAGGCCCTCTTCCGCAACCAGCCGGTCTACGCGCGCCATCCCGTCGGTGAGCGTCGCGCCGGTCTGGATGACCCGGGCCCCGTAGCCGCGCGTCCTGGTCACCTTGATCAGCGGTGCGGCGTCGGGCATCACGATGGTGCACGGGATGCCCAGCCGCGCCGAGTGGTGCGCGAGCGCCTGCGCGTGGTTGCCGGCGCTGGCCGCGACCACCCCGGCCTCCCGCTGCGCCGGCTCCAGCAGGAGGAGGCGGTTCAGCGACCCGCGATCCTTGAACGAACCCGTACGCTGCCGGAACTCGGCCTTGAGGTGAACGCGCCCGAGCCGCGACCGGTCGATCCCGAGGGAGCGGGGGCACCCGGTCTCCACGACTCCGTCCCCGATGCGGGCGCGGGCCGCGATGATGTCGTTGTACGAGAGCATGTTCACAAACCTGCGCCGCACCGGCGGCAACTCAAGACCCACGGTCCAATCGGCCTTGTCCCTGCGGCGCCGTTCCGGCTAGCTTTGTGCCGTCGTCAGAACCCCTCGGGACTTCATCCAGCCGGAGATTTCTCCATGATCGAATGGATCATTCCGTTCGCTCTCTACCCCACCCTGGCCGCCCTCTACTACGGCGGCGCCCCCATCCGCTTCGAAGGCCCCGACAACGCGCGCCAGCTCCTGGGCGTGTTCCTCGGGCTGGTTCTGTTCGTGGCCGTCTGGGGCGTGCTCAAGACGTTCATTCAGCCGATGACCGGACAGATAATCGGCCTCGCGGTCGCATCCCTCCTCGCGTCGTTCGCGCTGCGGCCGGGATGCAGGCTGGGATGCCGGCTGGTGGGCGTTCGGGTCGTAGACGACCAGTAGCCCCCGCGGGGGTCAGTCCAACTGCCAGACGACGAGCAACTGCACAATGCTCTCGTCGCGGGTCGTTCCCAGCTTGTTGGTCCAGAGCTGGTATTCCACGCCCACGTGAAGGACGTTTGCGGCACCCGTCAACGCCCGCCCCACATCCCATCTGACTTGAGGCTGGGCGAGGATGCTCCCGGGGTAGTCGTTGCCCAGTTCGTCGGTAATGGCGCCCATGTACTCGGCGTGCCCGGTGAACGAGAACGACTGACTGCCCACCTGGAAGATGGAGAGCCAGCTGACGTCGAAGTTGAAGCTGTCTCCCGTGCTCGGTGCGCCGCCCGCGTCAACCCCGCTGCTGGCGTCGATGAAGCCCCCGAGCAGCGTGTTCACGAAGATGAACCCGGGGATGGTCCAGCCCAGCTCCACACCCGGGACGTACTTCACGACCTTCGACTGGATGCCGAGGTTGACGCCCGCGACCAGCCGGACGTCGTTCACCGGCCCGAAGCCGATGCCTCCCTCGGCCAGTGAACCCAGGCTCAGCGTGGGGTACCATTCTCCATACAGATCCCTGTCGTTGAACCCGTCCGAGACCCCGTCGGTCGAGTAGTCGAGGAAGAAGAAGGAGCCTCCCGCGCGCCATCCCCCCGCGTGTTGCAGCGTGAAGATGTGGGTCGGCTCGCTGGCGGCGGAGAACGGGTTCAGGATGCTGCCGTACTGGTAGTTGAGCTCCAGTTGGGCCGATGCGGGCGCGGGCGCGGCGAAGAACGCGGCGGTGGCGACGGCCGCCGGCAGGAGGGTTGAGGATCGACGACACATGGTGAATCTGTCCTCTCCCGAATTCGCTCTCTGCCCCGGTCCCTCCCCACCTCATCGACGCCGAATTCTATGGGCCGGCTTGGCAGTCGGCCAGCCAGCGGGCGAGCCCGACCGAAAGAGTGTATCCTGATACGATGCCCCGATACGGCTCACCAATCCGCTTCGGCTGACGCTCAAGGCGTTCAGAGACGGTTTCGCCACAAGCACGTCATGTTCTTTCCAGGCAGGTGCCCGATCTCTGCGTCGCGCCGGCGCACCGCCGCGTTCGCCGCGCCCGCATTGTTCTTTCTGCCCGCGCTGATGCCGGCTCTGATCGCGTGCGGCGCGGACGCCGTCGCGCCGTCTCCGCCACCGGTCGAGCCGGATCCCGTCGAGCCGCAGCCTGTGCCGGATCCACCGGCGATCCAGATTCCCGCCCGGGGAACGTCCGCGACGCTCGACGTCGCCACCTGGAACCTCCTCTACTTCGGGGCCGCGAACCAGGGCCCCGATGACGAACCCCTGCAGATGGCGCGTGTGCGCGACGTGATTCTGGGAACCGACGCGGACCTGTGGGGG
Source organism: Gemmatimonadota bacterium (assembly GCA_022826025.1). GTDB lineage: Bacteria > Gemmatimonadota > Gemmatimonadetes > Longimicrobiales > Gaopeijiaceae > BD2-11. The sequence goes on from JAJDVR010000092.1 coordinate 3,358, forward strand.
GTGCAGGAGGTGACCGACCCGGATGCGTTTGCCGCGCTGCTGGATCAGTTGCCCGGGTACCGGGGATTCCTCGCCGACGACGCGTCGGTGTCCGGCGGATCCGACAACTACAACCGCGGGGAACTCAAGGTCGGCCTCATCTACAAGTCGTCCGTCGCCGAGGTCGCCGGCGCCCGCGTGATCCTGGCCGATCTGGACTACGAGTTCGCGGGCCGGCCGCCGCTGGAGGTGCAGCTTCGCGTGACGCTGGGCGGCGTGAGCCGGGATGTCGTCCTGATCGTCCTGCACGCCAAGGCCATCGCGGACGAGACGTCATGGGAGCGTCGCATGGCGGCGGGGCAAGGCCTGCGGGAATACCTCGACGCGACCTGGCCGGACCGCGTGGTGCTCGTACCCGGGGACTGGAACGACGATGTGGACGAGTCGATCACGCGCGGGCGCGACACGCCCTACCGTGTCTTCGTGGATGCGGCCCCGGAGTGGGTGTTTCCCACCGCCAGCCTGAGCGCCGCGAGGGCGCGGTCGATGCCGCGCTACACCGAGGTGATCGACCACATCCTGGCATCGGACGAGGCGATGGCCTGGTATGAGGAGGGGTCGGCGATGGTGTACCGGGTGGATGAGTTCATCGACGGCTACCTGGACACCACCAGCGACCATCTGCCCGTGATGGCGCGATTCGCGCCGGGGGGGTGAGCGGGAGCCCGCATCTCCGGATTCGGCCCCGGCGTTCCGCGCGGGGGAATCCGGAAGGGCCGCGGGCGAAGCGCCGGGGGCTTACTCGTCGATCAGGCGGCGGTTGCGGACGTCGCTGGCGCCCATCGAGACCCCGGAGCCGACTCCGGCACCCACCAGCAGTCCTGCTCCGACGCCCAACACGGGCAGCCACGATACGGCGACGGCGGTCAGAGCACCGGCAACGATGCCCAGCCAGCGCTTCTCGACCCACGACGTGTAGCGCAGGCGCCGCCGGACGAAACTCCGCGACTTCATGTGTGCGTAGATCCCGACCGCGGCCGCGATTCCCAATCCGATCAACTCAAACATCACGACACTCCTGTGACAGGCATCCGGCTCCCGGGCTCTGCGCCCTACGCGCGAGCCGGGGATCCGTTTCGCGCCGGGGCGGGTTCGAATAAGTATGGTACAGGTTCCGGCAAGTACAAGGTTCGACGCTCAGGGAACGCAGGCCACGGAAAGAGCGGGGTCCATGACGGATTACAGGTTCGGCGTCGGGTGACACGGGCAGGATGGTGGGCTCCCGCGCGAGCCGGGGCTGGCGCGATTGCTCCGTCGCTGGGACGGCTCCTGCTCCTGCTGGTGGTGGAGGCACTCTGGCTCACGCCCGCGGGCGGTCCACGCCTTCCCTTGCCCGGCTTCGGCCGGGACGGGTTGTCGCAGGAGGCGCTGGCGGCCGCCTTCGCGGCGCAGGAGGAGATCAGCCCGGACCTTCTGGCCATTCCGGGCGTGGTGGGGACCGCGGTCGGGTTGCGCGCCGGCGATCGTCCGGTGGTGATGGTCTACCTGGAGTACGCCGCCGTGCACGGACTTCCCGCCAGCTTCGCGGGCTATCCGCTGGTGCGCGAGGTGACAGGGCGCATCACCGCGCTCGGCGATCTGCCGCTGCCGGCCGCGGCCTCCGGCCCCATCGATCCCAGGGGTCCGTTCCCGCGCCCGGTGCCCATCGGCGTATCCACGGGGCGGACCGGGGTCACCGCGGGCACCATCGGCGCGCGGGTCACGGACGGGCGCCGGACGTACGCGCTGTCCAACAACCACGTCTTCGCCAACCGCAACGAGGCCAACCTGGGCGACAACGTGATCCAGCCGGGCGTGGCCGACGGGGGGAGCGACCCGGAGCACGCCTTCGGCACGCTGGCCGACTTCGAGGAGATCGGCTTCTGCCGCGCCCTGGCCTGCCCGGAAAACCGCGTCGACGGCGCCATCGCCGAAACGTCGCCCGACCAGTTGGCGGCGGCCACCCCCTCCAACGGCTACGGCGCTCCCCGGACCGGCACGGAGGAGGTGTCGCTCATGCTCGCCGTGCAGAAGTACGGCCGCACCACCGGGCTCACCCGCGGGAAAGTGACCGGCATCAACGCCATTCTCGACGTCAACTACCGCACCGGCAGGGCGCGCTTCGTCGATCAGATCGTCATTACCGGCCAGGGATTCAGCGCCGGTGGCGACTCGGGCTCCCTGATCGTGACCGACGGGCGGGGGCGCAAGGACCGCCGTCCGGTCGGGCTGCTTTTCGCAGGCAGTCCGAACACCACCATCGCCAACCCCATCGACCTCGTTCTCGACCGCTTCGGCGTGACCGTCGACGCGGGGTAGCACGACATGGCGGCGAGCATCGAGGACGCGCACCGGCGACTCTCGAGAAAGGTCATGGGACACCCCGGCGTGGTGGGTACCGCCATCGGAGTGGTCGCCGGGAAGCCCTGCCTCAAGGTGTATCTCGCAAGCGCTGCGGGAAGCGAAGGAGACCGCATTCCTCGCAGGTGCGAGGGCTATCGGGTGGTGGTCGAGAAGACGGGCACTATTCGCCGCCTGTCTTCGTGACGAGGCAACCATCCCGCAGGCGCGCACAGTCGAACGGCTGTGGATCGCCGCGGCGCCCCAAGCCTCGCCTCCAACGAAGAACCGAAAGCGCGATGAGAAACCGAACCGCCCGCAGTCACCGCTTTACGCCCTTCGCCTTCATCATGGCCCTCGGGTTGTCCGGGTGCGCGCAGGATGACGCTCCGGCCCCCGCCAGGGCCGTCCCAGGGTACGAACTCGGCGAGCCCGTGGCGGTCTCCGGGGACTTCGCGTCCGTGAACGGCATCCGCACGCGTCCCGACGGCAGCCTCCTGGTCGCCGACGGGACAGGCGGGGAGCTTGTGCTCCTCGACTTTGACCTGGGAACGCGGACGGTGGTGGGAGCCCGTGGCGAGGGTCCGGGAGAGTACCAGGCGCCAAGCCGCATCTGGGCTCTTCCCGGGGATTCGACGCTGCTGCTGGATATCGGCAACAACCGTCTCACCGTCCTGGCGCCCGACCTCTCCTTCGGCGCCACCCGGCCGATGTTCGAGATGGACCCCGATCGCGGAATCGTGCTGCTGAACCCGCAGGCGATCGATGGCGCCGGACGCATGTACAGCACGGGGTTGTCGATCAACCTCGGCAGTCCGGCTGCGACAGCCGGATCCGGTTCCGATTCCCTCTCCGTCCTGCGGACGACGCTCGACGACCTGACCCCGGATACGGTGGCTCGACTCGCACCCAGGTCCACCGCGGAGGTCGAGATGAGAAGCAACCGGGGCGACCGGATGGTCACGATGCAACGCGCTCCCTACTCGGCTTCCGACAGCTGGGGCGTCGCCCCGGACGGCAGCGTGGCCGTCGCTCGGGCCGCGGACTATCGCCTGGAATGGATCTCCTCTGACGGATCGGTTCGCAGCGGGGCGCCCGTCGCCTGGGACGCGGTGCCGGTGGGCCAGGCGGAAAAGGAGGCGTGGGTCCGGGAACAGAGTAGCCGGTCCGTCCAGGCCGCGACCTTCATGACGGGCGGCGGGGGCGGAGCGTCCCCGAGTTCCGGGATGGCGGCGGCGGCCGCCCGCCGCATGACCCTCGGCGGCGGAAGCGACGATGTCGACGACTACGAATGGCCGGAGACGCTGCCCCCCTTCACGGGGAGCATTCTGATCGACCCGCAGGGCCGCGCCTGGCTGCGCCGCCACCAGCCGGTCGGGGCACCTTTCCTGTACGACATCTTCACGCCCGACGCCGAGCACGCCGGCACGGTGGAGATCGCCGAAGGGCATACCGTCAGGGTGTTCGGCAACGGCGTCGTCTACGCGACCTTCAGGGACGAGGTCGACCTCGTGTACATTGAACGGTATCGCCTCCCGGAGATGTAGCTGTTCGGGCCTCGGGAGCGCTCTGCCAGCCGGCGACCGCCGCCTCACCTGCCTCCCCAACCCGACGCTGCCATGTCCGACCTGACCTCCCTTGCGGAGCTGATTTCCCGGCGCCGCTCCATCAAGCAGTTCACCGGCCGCGCTCCCTCCCGTGAGGAAATCGAGGGGCTGCTCGAACTCGTCGCGCAGGCGCCCAACCATCGCATGACCCAGCCCTGGCGCTTCTACGTGCTGGGCCCGGCCGCCCGGCGCGGCTACGGGGCGGCGCTCGGAGCGCGCAAGGCCAAGCGGGTCGCCGACCCGGACGCGGCCCGGGAAGTCGTCGAAAGCGTGGCCGCCCGCCTCGAGGCGCTGCCCGCGATGATCGCGGTCGCCGTGGTGGTGCACGACAACCCGGAGATCCGCGAAGAGGACTACGCCGCGACCTGGATGGGCATCCAGAACCTGGCGCTGGCCGCCGAAGCGGCGGGGCTGGGCACGCACATCAAGACCGGCGCGGTCATGGACGACCCGCGCTCGCGGACGGCAGTCGGGCTCCCCGACGGGGAACGCATCGTGGCCATCGTCAACCTGGGCGAACCGGCGGCCGTCCCGGATCCGAAGCCTCGCGTCCCGGCCCACGACCTGACCACCTGGGTGGACTGAGCAGCCGGCCGGGCTCGCGCCGCACCGGATCGGCGCGCCCGGACCGCAATCCTGACAATTCCCTTGCACCGGGGTCGTTGAGCGGGGCTGCCGGGCCGATACCTTCAAGGCATGGCAAGGCATCGCATGACGACCCGCCCCCGCCGGCTGGTCACGGTCACGCTCCTCGGGCTCACCGGGGCCCTGACCGCCGTCCTCGGCTATGAGGCCTGGGACGGCAGTCGCTCGAGCGTGCAACTGGCCGAGGAGATCGTTCGCGATCATGCCCTGTTCGCCGCCTCCAACTTCGCCATCGAGGCTCGTGGCGAGGTCACGTTCGAGTTGCTGGAGGAAGGGATCGAGGTCATCGAGTGGAGCCTGGGGCGCCGTGGCGATCGTCCGCTCACCATGGGTGGCCTGCGCGGCGCGGCGCGAGCGCAGAGATGGGACGGGATGGATCAGGCGTCGCTGTTCTTCCGCCTCGATCCCGCAGAGGGCGATGTCTCGGTTGCGGGAGCGGCGGATTCCGCCGAGGTGGCCTGGGCCCTCAACGAGGCCCGGGAACACAGCCGCCGGAACCCCGACGATGACGACGTGCGAGCGCTGTTCGCGCCGGGGGGAAGCAGCGTGCTGGTGCACCAGCTCTCCTACGAAGGCCGGGGGGAATATGCGCTGCAGGGAATGATCCTGTCGCCGAAAGCGTTCGGCCCCGCGTTCGAGCGCGCGTTCCGCGACGAGCCCCTCCTCCCGGAGGCCTTCTCGGGCGGGCGCCCCAACGGCGACATCTTCGTGGCCCGCGTACTGGATCCATATGGCAACGTCGTCTACGAATCGTCCTCCGACGCGCCCTCGGGAAGCGCGGTGCGACACGACCTGGACGAAAGTCTCGGCGGGATGGTGCTGGAACTCGGCGTGCGCGCGGAGGCGGTCGATCAACTGGTGAGCGGCGGGGTCCCGCGGTCGCGCATGCCCTACATCGTCGCGCTGCTCCTCCTGACCTCCGGTCTTCTGGCTACGGCGGTGTGGCAACTTCGTCGCGAGGCGGAGCTGGCCGATCTGCGGGAGGACTTCGTGTCCAGCATATCCCACCAGCTGCGCACGCCCCTGACCCAGATCAGGATGTTCGGCGAAACGCTGATGCTGGGCCGGGTGCGGACCGAGGAGGAGCGGTCGCGGGCGACGGAGATCATCGTGGACGAGGCAAACCGGCTGACGCACCAGGTCGAGAACGTCCTGCTCTTCTCCCGGGGCGAGCGGGACGCGCTGAACCTGAACCTCGTCGAGGCGGACGTGGGTGCTCTGGTGGAGCGGGTGGCGGAGAGCTTCGAGCCGCTCGCGCGGGCCGCGGACGTGACTATCGAGCAACGCATCGAGACCGGTATCGCGTGCACGCTGGACGTCGAGGCGACGCACCAGGCCGTGCTCAACCTGCTCGACAACGCTGTCAAGTACGGACCGGCCGGGCAGACGATCGTGGTCGGCGTGGAACGCGCCCGTGGTGGGGAAGATCCCTTGCCCACCATCCGGGTGGAGGACGAGGGGCCGGGCGTGCCCCCGGCTCAGCGGGATCGGGTCTGGGACGCCTACGTTCGGCTGGACCGCGACCGCGCCTCCGCGACCGCGGGCTCCGGCATCGGCCTGGCGGTGGTTCGCAGGGTGATCGAGGCCCAGGGAGGAAGGGTGCGCGTCGAGAGAGGCGAGACGACCCCGAATCCCGGCGCCCGGTTCATCATCGAGTTGCCGCTGGCCGGCACGCGGGAGGCTTGAAGTGGCCCGGATCCTGATCGTCGAGGACAACGCCCGGCTGGCCTACGGTCTCCGCAACAATCTCGAGATCGACGGTCACGTGGTCGATGTGGCGGAGGACGGCCCACAGGGTCTGGAGGCCGTGGCTTCCGGAGCGCCCGATCTCGTGATTCTCGACCTCATGCTGCCGGGGATGAACGGCTACCAGGTGCTCCGGTCCCTGCGCGACCAGGGGAGCGGCGTCCCCGTGCTGATCCTGACCGCCAGGGGCGAAGAGGCGGACAAGGTGACGGGTTTTCGCCTGGGCGCGGACGACTACGTCACCAAGCCCTTCGGGGTCCTGGAACTGCTCGCGCGCGTGACCGCGATTCTGCGACGAGCGGGGCGGGACGGGCAGCCGAATCAGGTCGAGACCTTCGGCAGCGTCGAGATCCGCCTCGAGCAGCGGTCGGTCCTGCGGGACGGCCGGGAGGTCCAGCTCACCCCGAAGGAGTTCGATCTCCTGGTTGCGCTGGTGCGGCGGCGCGGCGCGGTGGCGACCCGGACAGCGCTCATGAAGGAGGTATGGGGTCACCGCGCGGCCATCCTCAGCCGGACGGTCGACACGCACATCGCGGAGCTCCGTCGCAAGCTGGAAGAGCATCCGGGCGAGCCCCGTCACATCCTGACCGTCCACCGTTCCGGATACCGGCTGAGGAGTTCGCGGCGCGACACTGACATTTACTGATAACTACTGATAATATCAGAACCCTGGAGGTACGGCATGAAGCACGACGACGCTGGATTGGGACGCGTACTCACGCGGCGCGAAGCACTCGCCGCCCTCGGCGTAGGGGGTGGGGCGCTGGCCGCAGGCCGGTGGGCCTTCGGGATGGGCCCGGACGCCGCGCCCGCCGCCCCGGGCAAGCAGATTGCACAAGCGCTGCCGGCGTGCGTGGTGCGGCCGGAACAGACCGAGGGACCGTTCTTCGTCGACACGCAGCTCGACCGCTCCGACATCCGGTCCGATCCGTCGACCGGAGCCGTGAGCGAGGGCGCGCCGCTGACGCTCAGGTTCAACGTGTCGCAGATCTCGGGCGGCGCCTGCACGGTGCTGGCCGGCGCGCTGGTCGACGTGTGGCAGTGCGACGCCGAGGGCGTGTACTGGGGCGTCGACGACGACGAAGCCCCTGCCGGAGCGAGGGAACGCCAGTTCCTGCGGGGCCACCAGCGCACGGACGAGAACGGCGTGGCACGCTTCACCACGATCTTCCCGGGCTGGTACCGCGGACGGGCGGTTCACGTGCACTTCAAGGTGCGCACCGACGTCGCCGGGCAACCGTACGAGTTCACCTCGCAGCTCTACTTCGACGAGGCGCTCATCGACCAGGTGCATGCGCGGGAGCCCTACCGGGCGCGGGGACGGCGCGCCATGACCAACGCCGACGACCGGACCTTCCGCGACGGTGGCGAAAGCCTCATGCCCCATGTGAGCGAGGCCGGCGCGGGATACGCCGCGACCTTCGACCTGGGCCTCGATCTCACGGACACGGCCACCGGCCGGCCCGATGGCGGCGGAGGCGGGCGGCGGAGACCGGTCTTCGTCTGATTTCGGTGGAGCCCGGGCGCGAGGGGACAGCACAGACGGGGGGGTGGAGGGTGGACGCTCGAAGGCAATTCGACGGGGTGCCGAGGTACCCCTCGTGTCCGGGCCTGCCGCGGGGCGGCAGGCGGTGGCTGCGCACGGGGCGGGTCGGCACGGTGTGGCTCCATGCCGCGGGGATGTGTCTGGCCCTGGCGGCCTCGTTGCTCCCGTCGAAGGGAAGCGCGCAGCAGGTGCCCGGCGGCGGTCCGGAGGATGCCCTCCTGCGGGTATTCCTGGACTGCGCACCGTGGATGTGCGACTTCGATCACCTGAGGCGGGAAGTCGCGTTCGTCAACTACGTCCGCGATCGTGCCGATGCGGACCTGCACGTGCTGGTTACTTCGCAGGAGACCGCCGCCGGGGGCGAAGCCTACGAAATGTACTTCATGGGGCTCGAGGAGCGGGCCGGACAGCAGGACACGCTCCGCTTCGTCTCGCGGGAGAGCGACACGGACGAAGAGCAGCGGGCCGGACTTACGCAGATCTTCAAGCTGGGCCTCGTCCGGTACGCCGCGCCCACCTCCGCCGGTCCCCTGCTCGACATCCGCTACGAGGCGCCCGTCCAGGCTCGGCAGCAGGCCTCCGCCGAGACGGATCCATGGAATCTGTGGGTGTTCAGCATCCGGGCCGGCGCCGAGCTCGAGGGCGAGAGCCGCGAGAGTTCGCAGGCGTTCGACGGGTCGTTTTCGGCCAGCCGCACGACCGAGGACCTCAAGATCGACATCAGTTCGTACGCCGAATACGAGGAAGAGAGGTTCGAGCTGAACGATGAAGAGGAGCTCGTGAGCACCTCGCGCAACATCAACCACGAAGGCCTGATCGTATGGAGCCTGGGGCCGCACTGGTCCGCAGGTGTGCGCGCGTCGGCTCTGACCTCGACCAGGGTCAACCAGGACCTGGCCATTCGGGCGGCTCCCGCGCTCCAGTACAGCATCTTCCCCTACGCCGAGTCGACCCGGAGACAGATCACGTTCCTCTACTCCCTGGGATTGGCGTCCTTCGACTACGAGGAGGTGACGCTCTTCGACAAGGCGAAGGAGAGCCACGCGGAGCAGCGCATGGAGGTAGCGGCTGAATTCCAGCAGCCCTGGGGAGACATCAACAGCGGGCTCGAGGCCTCCATGTTCCTCCACGACCCTTCGCTGCACCGGATCGACCTGTACGCGCGCGTGGAGTACCGGATCGTCCGGGGGCTGAACCTGGATCTGGAGGGAAGCGTGGCTCGGGTAAAGGACCAGATCTACCTGAGCCGAGAGGGTATTCCCGATGAGGAAATCCTCCTGGAACGCCGCCAGCTGGGAACCGACTTCGAGTACGAGCTGGAACTCGGCTTCAGCTTCACCTTCGGCTCGGTCTTCAACAACGTGGTCAACCCGCGCATGGGGTCGAACCGGGGATTCTTCTAGGTGATCCGATTCGTGAGATGTGAACCCAACACAGAAAGGACTGCCATGAGTGCGCGTGTAACGAGTGTACTTCCGATTGTCCTGCTGCTCGCCGGGACGATTCCGGCCGGCAGCAGCCACGGCGCCTCATACGAACAGGAGGCGACGACTGCCGCCGCGGCGGCCAACCGATTCCTGGCAACCCTCGACCAAGCAGGCCGGGAAGAGGCGCTGCTCCCGCCGGACAGCCCGCTGAAGTCCAACTGGTCGAACCTGCCGGCGGGCATTCTCGACTTCGAACGCAACGGAGCGCGAGTGGGAGACATGACCGCCGAGCAGCGGGCGGCGATGCATGCGTTCCTCTCCACCGCGATGAGTCGCTACGGAGCGGAGCTGGTTGAAGGCGTCATGGCTGCCGAAGGCATCCTCAGCCAGTCTCCGCGGGCCGCTCGATTCGACTGGAGTTCGGACAACTACTGGCTCGCGTTCTTCGGCGAGCCGTCGACGGAGAACGACTGGAGCTGGCAGTTCGGCGGACACCATCTCGCGATCAACGTCGCGGTCCGGGACGGCGTCTTCAGCATGTCGCCCACGTTCATCGGCATCGAACCGGCCAATTTCGAATTGAGCGGATCGGCGGCTGCTCCGCTGGAAGACCAGGTCACGCGTGGTGTCGACCTGATGCGGTCCCTGCCGGAGAGCATTCAGCAGGCGTCGCTTGTCGACTCCCGCCCGCGCGAAGTATACGCCGGTGCCGGAGAAGACGGCGTGATTCCGCCGCTGGAGGGAAGTCGGGTTGCGGAATGGCCCGCGGCGGGGAAGGAGCAACTCCTGGAGATCATCGGCCTGTGGGTGCGTATCATGCCGGCAGTGGCTGCCGAGCGCAGGCTTGCGGAAATCGGAGACGGGCTGGACCAGCTTCGCTTCGCCTGGAACGGTCCTCATGACGGGTCGGGGTCCATCTACTACCGCGTGCAGGGTCCCGAGCTGATCCTCGAATTCTCGACCCAGGGCTCGGTCGGCAGCGACGAAGGTCACTACCACTCCGTCTACAGGAATCCCGCCAACGAGTACGGCGGCGGCTGATTCCGGGAAGATCGATGCCCGGGCCGCGCGTCGACCTGTTCCGGGCTACCGCAGCACCGGCCTCCCGGCGCGCGCGCCCAGGTACTCGCCACCCTCGATGGTGAGCACGCCGTTGACGAACACGTACTCGATGCCGTCCGAGGGAACCGCCGCGTTGGTGTAGTCCCCGCGGTCCCTCACCGTCTCCGGGTCGAACACGGTGATGTCGGCGTCCGCTCCCACCCGGATGCGCCCCTTGTTCGCCATCATGGGCACGTACGCCTCCAGTCGGCGGGCCGGCTCGATGGTCATCTTGCGAAGCGCTTCCATCAGGGTCATGACGCCGTCCTCGCGCACATACTTGCCCAGCACCTTCGAGAACGACCCGGTCGAGCGCGGATGGCTCACCTGCGCGCCCCCGTCGCTCGCCACCATGGTCAGCGGACTGGCCACCGCGGCGAGCGTCATCTCCTCCGTTCGCACGTGGCTGATGACGCTGCCTCCCTGCGCCCGGTAGCGGCCGAAGCTCTCGCGCGTCAGCCGCTCGCCGGTGGCGCCCCACTGGAAGACGGTGAAGCGCTGGTCGTCCCACCCCTCCCAGTCGTCGTAGAGGGCGGACTCGATTCGGCTCTGGCTCGCCCCGTAGGGATAGGCCTCGGTAGTCACGTCCCCCCCGGCGTCGATGGCTTCCTGCACCACCGCCAGGAACTCGGCGGTGGCAGCGCCGCCGGTGGAGTTGGCGTGCACGATATGAAGCGGCGCTCCGGCCTGTGCGGCGAGGTCGATGGCGTAGTGGGCGCCGTCGGGCCATCCGTAGGTGTGCACGTGCGCGGACGCCCCCGCCTCGCCCGCGACGGACATCGCGGCGAGGAGTTCGTCGTCGGTGGCGGCCGGCGTGTAGGGGAAGCCGAATCCCACCGCGGGCGCGCCCTGGTCCAGTCCCTCCCGGATGCGGCGAGCGATCTCCTCGATCTGCCCGGGCGTGGCGAGGTCGTCCTTTCCGGCGTCCGCGGGCAGGAAGTCGCCCGTGTCGCCCATGACCCGCATGCGCACGGGGATGTGGCCGATGCTCGCGCCGTAGTTCACGGGCTGACCGCCCTCGCGTTCGGCGTAGAACGCGGCGACGTCCCCGGTACCGACCTCGAGCTCGAGCCCCGTGGTCACCCCGTCGTGGGCCATGAAGCGGTAGGTCTCGTCGGTCTGGCCGTGCTGGTGCAGGTCGACGAAGCCCGGCGCGACCACCAGGCCGGAGGCGTCGATGACGCGGGTGCCGGTGAGCGGGTCCTCCGAGATCGCCTCGATGCGGTCGCCCGTGATGCCCACGTTGAGCGTCGCGTCGGTACCCGATTCCGGATCCATGACCCGGCCTCCGGAGAGCACGACGTCGTAGACGGACGCCCCGTCCGCGCATGCGGCCAACCCCGCCGCGAGGGACACGGCAAGCACCCTCCCGATGATTCCTCTCGCTACCCGCATCTCTGGTACTCCTTCGCCAGTGTTTTGAGGGCGGGCTACACCCAACCCCTCCTCCGGAACTCCCGGAGGATATCGCCAAACCGGCCTGGTTCCTCGATCGCTTCCAGCGACGGCCCAGGGCCAGAAAAAAGTGGGTGGCGTGGTCTCCCCGTGCAACAGGCGGAGACGGGCCCGGCTGGCCGCCGCGCCGGGGTTCGTCGTGCGGGCCGCGAGGGACGGACTTTGACGAAGTGGATGCGTCGGAAGCACTATTCCGGATCCGATCGCGCGTCCAGCCGGAAGGAGTCCGTCATGACAATCCAGTACCCCCTTCCCTCCCTTGCATCGCTGTTGCTCATCGCCGGCGGTGCGGCAGCGTGTTCGCAGCCGGCGTCGGAAGCGGACGCGCGCGTTGACGAGATCTTCGCCCAGTGGGACTCGCCGCAGAGTCCCGGGTGTGCGCTTTCGGTGGCCGAGGGCGGGAACATGGTGCTCTCGCGGGCATGGGGCATGGCGGACCTCGAGCACGGCATCCCCAACACCCCGTCGACCATCTTCGAGGGGGGATCGCTGGCGAAGCAGTTCACTTCGGCGGCGGTGGTCCTGCTGGCGCTCGACGGCAAGCTGTCCCTCGACGACGACGTGCGCGCGTACATCCCGGAGGTGCGCGATTACGGTGAACCGGTCACCCTGCGCCGCCTCATGACCCACACCAGCGGCATGCGCGACTGGGGCTCGGTGGCCTCGATTTCCGGCTGGGGGCGGGGCGAACGCTCGCACCGGCACGCGCACGTGCTCGACATCGTGAGCCGTCAGAGCGCGCTCAACTTCCCGCCCGGCCACGAGTACTCGTACAGCAACACAGGGTACAACCTGCTCGCAGTGGTCGTGGACCGGGTGAGCGGGATGCCCTTCGCCGAGTTTTCCCGCGAGCGCATCTTCGAGCCCCTGGGGATGAGCGATACGCAGTGGCGGGACGACTACCGGCGCCTTGTGCCGCGGCGCAGCACGGCCTATTCCGCCGCGGACGACGGTTTCCTCATCAATCGCCCCATCGAATACGTGCACGGGAACGGGGGCATCCTGAGCACGGTGGGCGACCTGCAGATCTGGAATGCGGCGCTCACCGACGGGCGCCTGGGCGGCGAGGAGTTCGTGCGCATGATGCACGACCGGGCCGTCCTGAACGATGGTCGTACGATCTCCTACGCCGGGGGTCTCCAGTTGCGCGACTTCGCGGGCGTGCCCTCGATCACCCACACCGGGTCGACCGCCGGGTACCGGGGCTTCATCGGGCGGTATCCCGACCAGCAGCTCTCGATCGCAATCCTGTGCAACGTGGGCAACGCCAACCCCGGGGCGCTGGGCGGGCAGGTGGCCCGCGTGTTCCTGGGCGACGCGGCCTCTCCCGACCCGGAAGCGGGCGACGGGATGTCGCTTTCGGCCGGCGAGCTGGAGGCGAAGGCCGGGCTCTACCGTGAAGTGGACACAGGCGACCCGCTGCGCATTACGCTGGAGGATGGCGCGCTGCGGGTCGGGAACCAGCGCCTGGTCGCCCACTCGGCGAGCGAGTTCCAGGTGGGGGCGACCGGGCGCCGTCTCGTCTTCGGGGCCGCAACGGACGGTGGGCGGGCGGCAATCGACGAGTACACCGGCGAGTACTACGACAACACCTACGAGCCGGTCGACGAGTTCGCACCGGCCACCGGGCAGCTCGATGCGTATGCGGGCACCTTCCACAGCGACGACGCCGAGACCACCTTGGTGGTGGCCGTGGAGAATGGTCGCCTGGTGGCGAAGCGGAGGCCCGACGCCGTCTTCGAACTGGAGCCCGTCTACCAGGATGCGTTCGATGCCGGCGGCCTCGGGCGCATCCGCTTCGATCTGGGCGCCGACGGACGCGCGGAAGCCTTCGGTATCCGGCAGGGCCGCGTCTACGACATGCGATTCCAGCGAGTCGCCGACTCTGGAGAATGATGATGGAGCGAAGCAGGATGACATCCGGTGGATCACCGGCGCGCAGTGGCCATCCCTCAGGAATGCGGGCGACGGTGCGCCCGGGCGGGGTGGGCCTCGGCCACCAGGAGCGAAGGCCCGAGGTCGTGCCCGCCGCCGCCGGTCCCGGCGAAGAGGTGACGGTGTCCATGGACCGGCTTCCCTACCAGGCCGTCTACATCGGCTTCGGCGCGCTGGGCGGCAACCACCAGCTGCTGACCCAGGAGGAGACCGACGCCAACGGGCTGCTGTCGGCGACCGTGCGCCTGCCGGACTGGGCCACGCCCGACCTCAAGCACTTCTTCTTCCTGGCGGGCTTCGACCAGCGGCCATTCGTGACCTCGCACGAGTTTCACGTGGCGGACGAAGGCGGCGTGTTCCGGGTCGAGGGGGAGATCACCGACGAGGGACTGGCCTGCCCCACCCTGCGCAACGGCGACGATCGCCTCTACACCCTGGAGGGGAACACCGACGGGATCGCGCCCGGCGATCGGGTGGTGCTGCAGGCAGTCCTGGCCGCGGAGCCGGCGTGCGACGAGGGCGTGGCGATCGAGGTGCGCGATGCGCGGGTTCGGTAGCAGCCCGTGGATGAATCC
>JAJDVR010000118.1 GCA_022826025.1 Gemmatimonadota bacterium
TTGGCGGGAATCGCGCCAGCGGATTCCATAACGTCAACGCTCACAACAGTATCCGTGCCTGATGGCGAATGCTGGTCCAACATCCGGGAGCCGGTCCGCTTCGCTGCCGCCATGGAGACGGTTCGCCGGGATTACCGTCCCGACGTGGTTCTGGAGATCGCACCTCACGGCGCCCTGCAACCGCTCATTCGGCAGTGCCTGGAAGGGAGCGACTCGGCCTCGGCCCCGGCCTGCATCCCGACGCTGATGAAGGACGAGGATGTCTGCATGGGCTTCCAGAAGGCCCTCGGGGCGCTCTACAAGGCGGGCGTCCCGCTCGATTTCGCGTCGCAGTATCCGCGTCCCAGACCCGTCCCCCACCTTCTTCCCGGGCATCCTCAGGAACAGACGACTACTCACGACGACCTGGTTGACGACGAGATGTTCGTCCACCGCGGCGAGTACTCCCACGGCCCGCTCGTAGGCCACAGGCTCGCCTGCGACCACATGCTCTTCGAAGCGCGGCTCTCCGAGCGCGATTTTCCGTGGCTGACCGACCACCGGGTGCATCGGGCGCCGATCATCCCGGCCGCCGGCTACATCGAGTTGATTCTGCAGGCCTTCGCCGGCAGTCCGGTGCACATCGAGGAGATGGAGTTCCTGCAGCACACACCCGTCGGCCGGACGCCGGTGAGACTGCAGACGGCCCTTTTTCCGGTCCCCGACGCCCCGGACCAGTTCACCTTCACCATCTCCACCCGCTCCTTCGAGAACGACGACGAAGGCACGCTGCACTGCCGCGGGAGGGTTCGCCGGGTGGATGAAGACTACGCCGTCAACACGCTGCCGACGCTGCAGGAAGTCCTTGCGTCCGACTTCGATCCTTCACCGCTCGCGACGGGGGAGGACTTCTACGACCAGATCGAGGCAGTCGTGGGGGACGCCTTCGAGTTCGGACCGCATTTCCGAAGCATCCGGCAGATCGAAATGGACTCGGGTTCGACGGATCTGTTGCTGGAGATCGAGGTCGACGAGGAGTTGTGGGCGTCCGGCCGGGAAGAGGGCTATGTCATGTACCCCCCGTTGACGGACGGCGGGCTGCAGATCTTCCTGCGTTACCTGATGCGCCTGCCGGATTTCTTTTCCATGCCGCAGCGTGCGTGCGACATCACCTTCCTGCGCCCGCCGACGGGGCCGCGCATCAGTTGCTTCCTGGTCGACACCGGCGACTGGTTCGACGTGGATGAGCGCGGCCAGTACAACAAGCCGCTCGGCGAACTCTACATCGGCCGCCTCAGCTTCTACGATGACGCCACCGGGCAATTGATCGCCCACATCGGGGAATACCACTCCTTCAACAGCAACCCCCGCTGGAGCGATGTCCCGGACAGCAAGCACCTCATCCGCTGGCAGCCCAAGTTCCTGCCGGCGCGTCCTCCACTCGGGGACGCGCTCCGGGGCGGAGAGGTCGATCCCGCCGACTTGATCGCGGCGCTTGAGGAAGGCGCCCTCGGCCACCGGTACGCATGCCATGTGATCGAGATCGCCGGGCGGCGTGAGCCCGCCGAGGCGATTCTGAACCGGTGTCTGTCACGCCTGTCGAGCCAGGACGCCCAGACCGAGTACTGGCTCCTCGGCGCGGACGAGGAGCACACCCGCGCGCTCTACGACGCCTTCAACCACCAGGACGCCGCGATTCGGTTCGACTCGCTCGATGCGTGCTCCGCCGAGACCCGCGAACTCGAGATGGATTCGGGACTGTTGCGGCCCGCCGCCGCCGAACTCGTGCTTTTGCACGCGGAAGCCTGCGGTTTCGGGCCCGTGCAGTGGGCGCTCGTTCACCGGCTCCTGGTCGCCGGCGGTCTTGCGCTCGTCCGTCATGGCGAAGGGGATGCAGTCGAGGCCGGCGCCGGCTGGTCTACGATCCACGCGGGGTCACGCGCGACGTTGCTGCAGGCCCCCCACGACCTCTTCGACGTGACCGACGGAAGCGGCCCCGATGGCGAGGGTGAGGCGGCGGACGCGCCCGAGACCATGTGGGCGGCCGCCACTCCGGGCTCCCGCTGGGTGATCGGCGAACCGGACAGCCTCGCGGCGAGCTGGCTCGACCTCCTCGACTCGCCGGCGGTGCACCACGTCCCCTGGTCGACGATCGAGGCAACCGATTCCAGCTGGCTGGACGAATCGCCGGGAGGGGCCGATCCGGAAGCGATCGACTTCTTTGTCGGTACGGATCCGATAGACCCCACGGGGGAGCGTGCCATCTGGGGATTCGTGGCGTTTCTTCAGGCCCTGGCGCCGCTCCGGCTGGAGCGCGCGACCCGTGACTGCCGTCTGACGGTGGTGACGCGCGGCGCGGTCTGCGGGGTGGACAATCCGCGCGGCAGCGCGCTCTGGGGAGCGGTGCGCAGTATCGCCCTGGAACTACTCGCCGAAGACACCCGGATCGACTTCAGGCTTGTGGACATCGGCTCCGAGGATGACCTGGAGGTCCTGGCCCGTCTCACCCGGTGCGATCTGCGCGAGCGCGAACTGGCGATCAGGGAGGGGCGCACATGGGTCCCGCGCATCGTCAGCGTGCGGCAGCGCGCCCCGCTCGTGCCCGATGGTGACGAACCGCCGTACCGGCTTCGCCTGGACAATCCCGGCCAGGTGAGCGGGCTCCAGATGACCACGTACGAGCTTCCGCGGCTGGAGCCGTCGGATGTGGAAGTCGAGGTCGGCGCGGCCGCGCTCAACTTTCGCGACGTCATGGTCACGCTCGGGCTCCTGCCGGCCATCGCCTACGAGCGATCGGCGCTGGGGCGGGAAGTCGGCATCGAGGCCAGCGGGGTGGTTCGGCGCGCCGGCTCCGGGGTCAAGCGCCTGAAGGTCGGGGACGAGGTGGCGCTTACGGTGGGCGGCTGCATCGCGAACCGCGTGGTGGTAAACGAGCACCTCGCGTTCCCGAAGCCAGCCGGGCTGAGCACCGAAGAGGCGGCCTCGGCGCTCTCCGTCTACGTGACCGCATACTACTCGCTGATCCATCTCGCACGTCTGAGAAAGGGCCAGCGAGTCCTCATTCACTCGGCGATGGGAGGTGTCGGACAGGCTGCGATCGCCCTGGCCAGGCATGTCGGTGCGGAGGTTTTCGCCACGGCCGGCAACGAGAGCAAACGTGCCCGGTTGCTCGAGATGGGCGTGCGTGGAGCGTTCGATTCGCACAGCCACCAGTGGTATGACGATCTCATGGAGGCCACGGGAGGCGAAGGCGTCGATGTCGTATTGAATTCGCTCGCCGGCCACCACATCGCGCTCTGCCTCGAGTCGCTGCGTCCTTCCGGCTGGCACTGCGAGATCGGGAAGGTCGACATCTACACCGACAACTCTCTCAGCATGCGCGTCTTCCGCAAGAATCTGCGTTTCGCCGCGATCGATGTGGACCGTCTGATGCTCGACGACCCGGTATTGTCGCACGTGCTCTCCCAGGCCTGCATCGACCTCATGGACGAGGGGGCGGTCGCGCCCCCCGCGCTGACCGCTTTTCCATACCGCGACTACGCGAAGGCGCTTCGCCTGATGACGACCGGACAGCACCAGGGCAAGCTGGTGCTTCAGGCTCCGACCGATCCCGCTGACCGCGGATTCGGCATCGCGGACACCCGTCCCTTCCTGGATCCGGACGCGACCTATCTGGTCACTGGCGGCCTGGGTGGGTTCGGCCTCCGCTTCGTGCCCTACCTGATCGCCGCCGGTGCGCGCCATCTGACCCTGATGGACCGCGATTCCGCGCGGCGCCGCGACGTCGAGTGGATCCGCCAGATCACGACGCTGTCCAAGATGGCGCACGACTACGAGATCGACATCGTGCCGGGGGACGTGAGGAACGCGGCGGATGTCGACCGCTGTATCGCGGGCCTGGAGCGACCCCTCAAGGGCGTGTTCCACCTCGCCGGAACGCTCGAGGACCGGTCTTTCCTGGACACGTCGCCCGATTCGCTGGCAAGGGTGTTTGCGCCCAAGGCCAGTGGTGCGCTCAACCTTCATCACGCCACCATCGACCGGGATCTCGACTACTTCGTGCTGTTCTCCTCGATTGCCTCGACCTTCGGCAACCTGGGGCAGATCAACTACAGTGGCGCCAGCAGCTTCCTCGACGGGCTGGCCGCGTGGCGACGCAAGCGCGGCCTCCCGGGTTTCTCGTACAACCTGGGCCCGGTCACCGAGGTCGGGATGGCGGCCCGGAGCCTCCACGTCATGCGCATGATGCGGGCTGCCGGCATGACCACCGTCAGCGCCAACTTCGCGATCGCGAACCTCGACTACGCCCTGCGCACCATGGCGGACCACGACCATCTCGTCACCGCGCTGTTCGCGAACCCTCCGTGGACCGTCCATTCTCCCGACTACATGCGCAACGGGCGTCTGGTCACGAATCAGGCGGCGTTCGAGGTGGACGCCGGCGGCGACCTGACCCTGGAAAGTGTCGTGGCGCAGATCTCCGCCAAGGTCGCGGAGTTGTGCGGTCACGACGAAGGCGATGTTTCCGAACCCCTCTCGAGCTTCGGGCTCACCTCGATTTCGGTCGCCGAACTGGGTGCGTTCGTTCAGACGCAGTTCAACCACCAGGTCAGCGCGCTCGAGCTGATGACCACGGCCTCCGCGCTCTCCCTGGCGCAGGCCATCGTGCACGGAACCGACTCGGACGCCGAGGACGAGGTCGCAGGCGAGGGAGAGGAAACAGCGGGCGTAAACGAAGAGTTCCGGCAGCGAGTGCGCAGGCGCCGCTCACCCTTCGCGAACGCGCCCGAGGATCACTTCCCCAGCGGCGGGCACTCGCCGACCGGCGGCGACGGGATGGCCGGTCCCGGGCTGCCCTCGACCAGCGGGAGAGGAGCTTCACACACGGCCGACGGGGCGGGAGTCGCGCCCGCCCGGAGCCATTGAACCGCGGCGGCGTTCTGTC
>JAJDVR010000041.1 GCA_022826025.1 Gemmatimonadota bacterium
GAGGCCGAGCACTCGCGCCATGAAGGGATAGATGTCCACCCCTTCGATCCGGGGAAGCCGCGTGCCCGCCTCGATGCCCGGCCCCTTCACGAGGAAGATGCCGTGCATGGACCGGAACTGCGGGTCCCATCCATGCATCCCCCGGCTGCTGCCCCGGCGCGGTCCGATGCCGATCGTGTACCCCCCATCCGGCACGATGACGAGATCGCCGAAGCGAGGATGGCCGTTCAGATGAAGTTGCGCGGGAGCCTCCCGGCTGCGGTAGACCCCTGCGCGCGGCATCCCCTCGTCGAGTTGTGTGCGCAGTTCCTCGATGCGCTCCTCGCCTCCCTCCACAAACAGGATGCCCACGGTGCCCCCGGACGTCAGCCGAGCCCCGGACAGGTCCGCGATTTCGTCGAGCGCGTAATGTCCCTCGGCAAGGACTTCGCTCATACCGTGGTCGGAGACGAGGAGGACGAAGACCTGGTCGGCGTGGGGGAGTTCATCCAGACCGTCCAGGAGACGTCCGAGCGCCTGGTCCACCTGCGTGACCGCCCGCGCCAGTTCCGGGCTTTCGCCAGGGCCGAACCGGTGTCCGGCGTAGTCGGCCTCGGCGAAGTACAGCGAGACCATGTGGGGTCGCTCCTCGTCGGGGAGACCGAGCCAGGTCAGGACCGTGTCGACGCGCACCTCGTTGGGAATGATGGGATTGAAGGGCTTCCAGTAACTGGGACGGATGCCCTGCACGTCGGCTTCGGAACCGACGAAGTAGAAGGCCGCGCTCACCATGCCCTGCTTCTCCGCGGTCACCCAGATGGGCTCGCCTCCGTACCAGCGCCCGTCCTCCACCGTCTCCCGGTCCGAGAGGGAATAGGTGCGATCCAACTCCCGGTCATGGAAGGTGTTGGCGACGAGACCGTGGGTTCCCGGGTAGAGCCCGGTTGCGATGGAGTAGTGCGCGGGGAAGGTCAGCGAAGGGAAAACCGGGATCAACCCGTCGGCGCGAGCGCCCGCGGCCGCCACCCGGTCGAAGTTGGGCGTGTCGAACATCTCCATGTAGTCGTGCCGAAAGCCGTCGAACGACACCACCACCACATAGGGCTTGTCGAGATGGCGGGGGTCGTTGCGCCCGGCGGCCAGGCCCGCCTCGGGAGTCGCAGCCGCCCCGGCCGATCCGTCGCCTGCGGGGGTCTGCCGCACACTGGCGCAGTCAACCAGGGATAGCGCCAGAATGACGATCCCCGCCGGAATCAGGCCCGGCACGTGGAGGCGTCCTCGGCTGATCCACAATCCCCCCCGCGCACGAATCCCCTTGTTGCGCCGACGCTTTGCGGTCATCTTCACGGCTTCCGGCAGCACGGCAAGCGCCTCTCCTGGGAGGATCCGTCCGCGATCACGGGCGCGGGGAGGGGAATGAGTGCGGCGAAAAATAGCTACAAGCAGACCGCTCTTGAAGGAGGCGACGGTCGAGATGAGCGAGAAGGGGATCGAGACCGCGACGCTGGCCGGGGGATGCTTCTGGTGCCTGGAGGCCGTATACCTGGAGTTGCGGGGCGTGCGGCGGGTGGAATCGGGGTACGCTGGCGGACACGTGCAGCACCCAACCTACCAACAGGTCTGCAGCGGCGCCACCGGGCATGCTGAAGTGGTCCGCATCACGTTTTCGCCGGACGAGATCTCGTTCCGGGAGCTGCTCGAGGTCTTCTTCACGATTCACGACCCCACCACCCTGAACCGCCAGGGAGCCGACGTGGGCACCCAGTACCGCTCCGCCATCTTCCATCACTCGCCGGAGCAGGAGGCTGTGGCGCGCGAGTTGATCGCGCGACTGGAGAGTCAGGGCTTGTGGCGCTCGCCCATCGTGACCGAACTGGTTCCGGCTGCCGAGTTCTTCGCCGCCGAGGCCTATCACCGGAACTACTTCGCGCGCAATCCCGGTCAGGGATATTGTCGCGCGGTGGTGGCGCCCAAGGTCGCGAAGGCACGCGCGAAGTTCCTGGGCAAGCTGAAGAGGGTACCCGCCTCCGGCTGACGAGAACCCTGGCAGCCCCGGATGGACCCCCGCGAATGCCGGGAGGAGTGCGTCCGCCGGCTGCTAGAGCAGCACGCCGAGCGGCTTCTCCAAGGTGTCCTTCAGCGTAGCCAGGAAACGCGCCCCCTGGGCCCCGTCGATGACCCGGTGGTCGCAGCTCATGGTCATGCGCATGCGACGACGCACCACTACCTGACCGTCAGCCGCCACCGGCCGATCCTCGACCGCGCCCACGGCCAGGATTCCGGCCTCCGGCGGGTTGATGACCCCGGTGAACTGTTCGATGCCGAACATCCCCAGGTTCGAGATGGAGAAGGTGGATCCCGTGTACTGATCGGGCGTCAGGCGCTTCGCCCGGGCCAGCGACGCCAGCTCCTTCACCTCGTTGGAGATCTCCGCGATCGGGCGCGCGTGCGCATCGCGCACCACCGGAGTAATGAGCCCGTCGTCGATGGCCACCGCGACACCGATGTGGACGCGGTTGTGTCGGCGAACGTGATCGCCACCCCACCACGCGTTGCACTCGGGATGGCGGGCGAGCGCGAGCGCCGTCGCCTTGATGACGATGTCGTTGAAGGAGATGCGCGCGCCCAGCTCGAGCTCGTTGAACTGCCGGCGCAGCTCGGTCGCCCGGGCCATGTCGACATCGGCCGTCAGGAAGAAGTGCGGTACCGGCCCCAGGGACTCGACCAGCCGGCGCGCGATCGTCTTGCGGATCTGGGTGAGCGGCACGTCCACGAAGTCCTCGCCCGGGAGGTCCGGCATGGGCGCGGGAGCCGTCGCCGTTCCGGCGGCCAGGGCAGCCTCGATGTCGCGCTTGACGATTCTGCCTCGCGGCCCGGATCCCACGACTGCTTCCAGACGAAGGCCGGCCTCCCGGGCCAGGCGGCGGGCGACGGGCGATGCCCTCAGCCGGCCGCCGTCCCTGCGAGCCCCGGCAGCCGGTACTGCCTGAGCGGTCGCCTGGACCACCGGCGGCGCGGGCTGCGGGCTGACTGGCGGAGGGGTGGGAGGAGGCGTGGTGGTGGACGGCGTTGCAGTTGGTGTTGCCGCCCGGGCCGGCTCCTCCTCCACCTCGGTGTCCGACGACGTGGCCGCCGGCGCGGCCGCCGCCACCAGCTCCGACACGTCCTCGTCCGCGGCCGCGATGACCGCGATCACGTCTCCCACGGGCGCCGTCTGCCCCTGGTTCAGCAGTATGGCCCGCAACACGCCGTCGCCGCGCGCAACGAGTTCCATGGTCGCCTTGTCGGTCTCGATTTCGGCCAGCAGGTCGCCGGCCGCGATCTGGTCACCCTCCGCCTTGAGCCACTTGACGACCTGCCCCTCCTCCATGGTGGGCGAGAGGGCTTCCATGTGCACTTTGGTGGCCATCGACTAGCCTCGGGTGGTCGGATCGGCGGTTGCGTCGCGTCGGATGGCGCGGCCAGGGTCAGTTGCGGTAGAGAACCTTCCTGCACGCGTCCATGACCCGGGCCGCGTCGGGTTTCGACTGCTTCTCCAGATTCCTGGCGTAGGGCATGGGCACGTCCGCCTGGGTGATTCGCTGCACCGGCGCGTCCAGATCGTCGAAGCCCTCGTCCTGAATCAGCGCGACCATCTGCGCGCCGACGCCCGTGAACGGCCAGCATTCTTCCACGTAGACGGCGCGATTGGTCTTGTGCACGGAGCGCAGAATCGCCTCCATGTCCAGGGGACGGAGGGAGCGCAGGTCAAGCACCTCGGCCGAGACGTCCTCCTTCTCCAGCGTCCGCGCCGCCTGAAGTGCAACATGGACCATCTGTCCGTGCGAGATGATGGTGACGTCCGTACCCTCCATCTTCACATCGGCTACGCCCAGAGGTACGAAGTGCTCGCCCTCGGGAACGTCGCCGCGCGCGTTGTAGAGCAGCTCGGACTCCATCACGACCACCGGGTCGTCGTCCCGAATCGCGGCCTTGAGCAGTCCTTTCGCATCCGCCGGCGTCGCCGGATTCACCAGCTTGACCCCGGGAGCATGGACATAGTAGGTCTCGCACGCCTGCGAGTGCTGCGCCGCGAGTTGAAGGGCCGCCCCGTTCGGCCCACGAAAGACGATGGGAACGTGCAGCTGCCCGTTCGTCATGTAGTGGGTCTTGGCGGCGTTGTTGATGACCTGGTCGAGAGCAAGAAACGCGAAGTTGAAGGTCATGAACTCGATGACCGGCCGGAGCCCGGCCATTGCCGCGCCCACACCCAGCCCGGCGAAGCCGAGTTCGCTGATCGGCGTGTCCACCACCCTTGCGTCGCCGAAGCGATCGAGCAGGCCCCGCGACACCTTGTAGGCGCCATCGTACTCCGCGACCTCCTCGCCCATGAGAAAAACGGAGTCGTCGCGCTCCATCTCCTCCGCGAGCGCCTCGTTGAGGGCGTCCCGATAGGTCATGACCGCCATCTCAGCCTCCCCGCCCATCGAGGAAGAGCCTTCCGTGCACGGCCATGTCGCTGTAGACGTGTTCGTGGAGACTGTCCTCTGGGGGGAGCGGCGAGCGGTCCGCGAAGTCCGCGGCGTCCTCGACCAGCTCGCGCACTTCCTCGTCCATGCGCTCAAGGCCGTCCCGCGTGAGGTGCCCGCTCTGGATCAGCAGATCGCGCAAATGGGCGATGGGGTCGTCTTCGCGGACCCGCGACTCGACCTCTTCCTTGCTGCGATAGGTGCCCGATACCGGATCGGACATCGAATGGCCCTTGAAACGATACGTCTCGGCGTCCACGAACTGGGGTCCCGCGCCGTCACGCACGCGTTCCAGCAGATCCTCCATCAGTCGCCAGACGGCGAGCACGTCCTGGCCGTCCACGTAGTGCGCCGGAATCCCGTGCGCCCGCGACTTCTCGACCATTGGGGTCGTCGTCACGCGGTTGAAGGCCGTCCCCATCCCATACCCGTTGTTCTCGACAACGTAGATGACCGGCAGCTTCCAGATGGCCGCCATGTTGAGCGACTCGTGGAATGAGCCCTGGTTGACGGCCGCGTCGCCCAGGAAACAGACGCAGACGCGGTCCTCGCCTCGGTAGCGGATCGCCCAGCCCAGACCGGTCGCCAGCGGAATCTGGCCCCCGACGATGCCCCATCCACCCATGAAGTTGTGCTTCGCGGAGAAGAGGTGCATCGAGCCGCCTTTGCCACCGGAGCACCCGCCGACCCGCCCGTAGAGCTCCGCCATGGCTGCGCGCGCGGAGATGCCCTTGGCAAGCGCCAGGGTGTGTTCGCGGTAGGCGGAGATGGCGTAGTCGTCGGACCGAAGGGGTCCGACGAAGCCCAGGGCAACCCCTTCCTGTCCGGTATGCAGGTGGCAGAAGCCGCCGATCTTGCCGATCGCGTATGCCTCCTCCGCCTTCTGCTCGAATCGCCGGTATATGAGCATCTCGCGCAGGAAGCGAAGCACCTGTTCGGCCGGAAAGCCTTCAATGACGGGTGGAGCGGCGGACCTGGATGCATCCCGAACGGCGCTGTCAGGCATGTGCCACCTCCCTTCCATCCCTTCCCTCGCGCCCGGAACGCCTCGGCTCGATCTGCACCAGCCGGAGCCCGGGCACCTCCGCGGGTGCCGGGAGGTCGGACTCCAGCACGTGCCGAAGCGAACCCGCTGCGCCGGCGGATACCTGGCGCGCCTGATCCTTCGCGTGATAGCTGGAGCGGACCAGGGGACCGGACTCGACGTGCCGGAAGCCGAATTCCTCCTCGCCGACCCGCTTCCAGTCGTCGAATTCGCCGGGGGTCACCCAGCGGGCAACGGGAATGTGCTGAAGCGACGGACGGAGATACTGGCCCAGGGTGAGAATATCGACACCGGCCTCGCGAAGGTCGCTCATCGCCTGCCGGATCTCGGGTGCGCGCTCCCCCATCCCCAGGATGATGCCCGTCTTGGTCAGGATGCGCGGCTCGAGGCGCTTGGAGGCTCCGAGGAAGGAAATCGAGCGCCAGTATCGGCCTCCGGGCCGCACGTCGGGGTGGAGCCGCTCGACGGTCTCCAGGTTGTGCCCGAGAATCGCCGGTCGAGCGGCCAGCACCGTCGCCAGGGCGTCTTCGTCGCCCTTGAAGTCGGGGATCAGCACCTCGACCGAGCAGGCGGGAAGCCGGTCGGTGATGCGGCGAACGGTCTCTGCATAGATCGCGGCGCCGCCGTCCGGCAGTTCGTCGCGATTCACGCTGGTGATCACGACGTGCTCGAGGTCCATTGCGGCCACGGTGTCCGCGACACGGCGGGGTTCGTCCCGGTCCAGCACCGTCGGCAGCCCGTGGGCGACCGCGCAGTACTTGCACGCGCGCGTGCAGACATCACCGAGGATCATGAAGGTGGCCGTGCCGGACTCCCAGCACTCCCCGATATTGGGGCAGCCCGCCTCCTCGCACACGGTGTGAAGCGCCTGGCTGCGCATGAGGCGCTTCAGCCGCAGGTAATTGGGGCCCCCGGGAGAACGCACCTTGAGCCAGGACGGCTTGCGGTCGCTCGGGGAGATCGTAGCGAGACCCTCGTGCGCACGGATACGGGACGTTCCCTTGGGCTTGACGGTGCCCGTATCCTTCCGCGCCGGCGCGTATCCTGTCCAGGCTTTGAGGGGCTGGCTCAACCTCGAGTTCTCCGTCGCTCGTTCCCTTGAGCCGGACCCGGATCGGCCCCCCGGGGATCGCAATTCTGGCTGGTCAGGGTCCGCTGGCAATGCGGGCCCGCAAAGGGTCTCCATCCCGGGTTTCGGCACGGTTTGGCGCGTCCCGGTGCGTAGCTTGGAATGATAAAACCCCGACGCTTTCTACGGCAACGGAGCGCGCCTGTGCGGGACATGCTCCGGCACTCCGTCGCCGAACTCCTCCCCGGCATTCGAGCGGCCGTTAGAAGCCGAAGCCCCGCAGTGCCCCCGCGATGCCCATCCCCGCGTACGTGCCCAGCGCGTAGCCGAGCAGACCCACCAGAATGCCCGGCAGAATGAGGGCTCGCCATCCCCCGGCCACCGCTACCGCCAGTGCGCTCCCGGGTCCTCCCACGGATGCCTGGGAAGCCACGCACAGTGTGCCGATGTCCACTCGCAGGAAGCGGCCCGCCAGGAAGACCGCCACTCCGTGGACGGCGACGACGAAGAGCGCGTAGAAGAGCACCTGGACGCCCACCGCGAGCACTTCCGCCATCCGGGAGTAGATGCCGATCACCACAAAGAAGAACAGCAGCGCGAGGTTGCCGAGCTGGAGCGCGCCCCGTTTCGCCCCGGATGGCATGACGTGGCCCGCGGCAAGGGCGAGGGTGGTGAGCCAGAGCACCGGATAGATTCCAGGAGTGGTGGCCGCTACGGCCCGGGACGCGATCACGATCGCGAATCCTGCCGCGACCATCATGGCCAACTGATGGGTGGAAACCGACGCCCCGGCGAAGAGGGGGTGTGCGGATTCGTCGTCGTCCGGGTTCGGGTCCTGCGCGGGATGGTTTGCGGGCGAACCGGGCGGGATCGTTTCCGATGAAACCGGTGCCGGGTAGTATCGCCCGATCCATCGGGGCAGCACCACGCACGCGGCCAGCCAGAGACCGGTGACGACGTTGTCCGCGGCGGTGGCGCCCACGAAGAGGGCGTCGGACATGTCGACCGCCCGGCTGACCGCAGTGAAGTTCAGCGATCCTCCCGAATAAGTGCCCGTGAGCGCTCCCGCCAGCTTCCACGTCTCGTCGCCGACCGCGTTTTCGAACAGGAACGCTCCCGCGAAAGCCCCGAGGGCCGTCCCCGCCACCGCGATCCCGAACGCCACCAGCATGGCCCCGCCGGCCTTTCGCAGGTCGGCCAGGTTGACCGCCAGGAGCAGCCACACGATGGCCAGATCGGTCACGGTGCCGGTGATGGCCTGGTAAACGGGCGAAGCCGGAGGTACGAGCCCCACGTTGGAGAGAACCCCGCCAATGGCGATGGCGAGCAGGGTGGCTCCCAGCTTCCAGAGCCCCGGCACCCGGCGACGCTCCAGCCAGAGGGCCAGCACCACGACGCCCGCAATGGTGGCGACGAGCGCAAGAGGGGACTCGATCACGAGGGACTGACTCCCCTGGACGGCTGCGGTGCCGGCCGACGTCCGCCGGCACTATCCACCGGCCCGAGCCTCTGCCGCCGCCCTCATCTCAGCGAGCGGAATGGCGTGCATGGAGTACTCCTCGAGCCCGCGCGCCTGTTCGCCGTCCCACGCCTCCATGAATCGAGCGTAGTAGGCGTTGGCTCCGTCACTATCGCCGAGCTCCGAGGCCGCCCGCGCCGCCGCGCCCAGGAGGAGCAGGTGGTTGGGCGCGTTCGCCAGCGCCCTCTCGGCTGTTTCCCGGGACATCGGGTAGTCCCCGCCCAGAGCGTGCAGCAGGGACACGTGGTAATGGCCGTCCGCATCCAGAGGAACCACCAGGTCGTAGGCGTCAAGTGCCATCGGCAGAAACGCCAGTGCCTCGGCGGTGTCCCCGGCGGATGCGGCCCGCATGATTCGATCGTACAGCCGATCGGCCGCCTCCCGGGGCGTCATGGAACTCAGATCCGGAGGCATCCCCGCAGTTGGGGTCAGGCTCGCCGCGGGGCGGGGGGCCTGAGCTTCCTCCGGCTCATCCCGCGCCAGCGCCCGGTATCCCGCGCCGACGATCAGCACGCCTGCGAACACGCCGGTGGCCAACAGCACCCTCTTGCCGCCCGCGCTCGCGCCTGCCGGCCGCCGGCGCCGGAGGGGTGTGCCGCAGAAGATGCAGAACGACGCTCCCGCCTGGACCGCTTCACCGCAGGAGGGGCAAACCACCTGTCGGATCTCCGCCCCGCATTCCGCGCAGAACTTGCCGGCGGCATCCGCGCCGCATTGTGGGCATTTCATGGTGCGCCCCGCTTCTCCGTCATCGGTCTTTTGGCTCCTGGTCCAGGGTCATTCGCGGGCTCGCCTCCGCAAGCATGGAACGGCTGCAGACGGTGGTCTACAAACCTGTCGGAAAGTCGAGAAACTCCCAGGGAATGCCGAAGCGTACCTCCAGGTGGGCGGCGAGCGCGCGCACCCCGAGAGTCTCGGTGGCGTAGTGGCCTGCATAGTACACGTTTATCCCGCATTCCATCGCGTCGAAGTACGTATGATGCGCGCCTTCCCCCGTGACGAGGGCATCGGCGCCCGATGCCGCCGCTTCCGCGATCATGGACCCGCCCCCGCCCGTCACGACCGCAACCCGGTAGATGCGATCAGACCCTCCATCTATAAGTCGGACTGGGCCTTGCAGAGTTTCGGCCAACCGATCCCGGAGGGATTGACATGTCTCGGAGGTCGTCCCGATCCAGCCCACCTCGACGCCTTGCGAGGAGCCGAATCCCGCCTCGACTTCGATGCCAAGAGCGCGCGCGAGCAACGCACAGTTGCCGACCTCGGGATGTGCGTCGAGCGGCAGATGAGCCGAGTAGAGACCCACGTCGTTGCGGAGCAGGGCGGAGAGCTTGCGGAAACGCCTGCCGGTAACGGGAGCCGCCCCATCCCAGAAGAGGCCGTGGTGCACGAGCAGGAGGTCGCTTCCGCGCGCGGCGGCGGCGTTGATGGCTGCTTCGCTGGCATCCACCGCGGCACAGATGCTGCGTACGTCGGCCGCCCCCTCGACCTGAAGGCCGTTGTAGGCGTTGGGATAATCGGGGAAGCCCGGCACCCGCAGGTAACCGTCGACATACTCGACGAGCGATTCCAGC
>JAJDVR010000102.1 GCA_022826025.1 Gemmatimonadota bacterium
GCCTGGCTCGCCTCGAGTTCGCTGGTCGGATGGGTGTCGTCGGCGTAGGTCTGGCCGGGAATCGCCCAGTCGATGCCGCTGCGCATGGTGAGGACGTCCTCGAGCGTCGCTCTTGCGCGCATCGGGTCGTTCAGGTCCGGACCGTAGGCGGCGAGGAACGGCCACGCCGGCGCGGCGACGCCGTCGATGTAGCCGGCGTCGTCCGCGCTGCCGAAGGCGACCGAGGTCACGCTCTTGGTGACGGACTGGAGGGTGTGCAGCGGGGTATCGCGGTAGTACGGGTGCCAGTCGGGATGGTCGTAGTTGTAGGCGTGGCTGACCGTATCCTCCTGCTCCGCCAGGATGCGCGCGTACTCGTCGGCGTGGTCCCAGTGGCGATCCGCAATCACGCGTCCGTGGCGAATGAGCAGGAAGTGGTCGATGAGCCCGAACCGGCCGGCGTCGATATCGGAGATGAGCGCATCGATGGCCGCGGGATCCAGACCCTCCGCCTCGGCGGTGGAGACCGGCCACTCGTCGCCCGGCCAGACCGGATCGTCGGCTCCCGCAGCGGTGGACTGCGCATCCGGCGCGCATCCGGCGCACAGGATCAGGACGGCAACCAGCGGCGAGCAGGCCGGCCTCCCGAGACGGCTCATGACGCGTCCTCCGTCAGCCACCGCGCGAACCATGCCTCGAGCCTGCGATACATGTCCACCCGGTTCATGGGATCCCGGAAGCCGTGCGGTTCTCCGGGATAGGAATGGCTCTCGTAGACCTTCCCTTCTCTCTCAAGGATCTCCACGGCGAGCTCGTACTGGCGAAACGGGGCACGCACGTCTTCCTCCCCGTGCATGATGAGGGTGGGCGTGACCACGTTGGGCACGCGCGCCAGGGTATTGCTGATGGCGTAGACTTCGGGCCGCTCCCCGGGTGCGCCTCCGTGCCCGGTTCTGATGAATATCTTCCCCAGCCGGTCCGCGTTGGTGTACGCGTCGGCGAAGTCGTAGATCCCCGCCATGGGCACGGCGGCGTCGAAGGCGCCGGGTGCGCGGGCGATCGCCGCCATGCTCTGGATGCCCCCGTAGCTGTAACCGTAGATGCCGACCCTCCCGTTGGACCATGGCTGCGCCCGGAGGAAGTCGGCGGCCGCGGCGGCGTCCAGCGCCTGTCCGTTGGCCCAGTCCCCCACGCCCAGATCCTGGAACTCGCGCCCGAAGCCGGAACCGCCCCGGTAGTTGACGGCCAGCACCACGTAGCCGAGCTGCGCCAGGTGCTGCTCGGTGAGGCTCAGCCCCTTGAGGTAGGAGTTGGTGCCGCCCCCGTGCACCATGACCAGTGCGGGGTAGGTCGCATGGTCCTCCGATGCGCTCGCAGCCGCTTCTTCGGCAAACTCCGGGGGCCGGAAGAGAAAGCCCTGGATGTAGAGGCCGTCCCAGCTGCGGTAGCTGACCTCCTCCGCCTCGACCAGCCCCCGCCACCGGGTCGAGAAGTGCGTGAGCCGGCGTGCCGCCCCACCCGCGGCGGAGACATGGTCGACCTCCGTCCCGCGCGTCGAAGTCGAGCGCAGAAAAACGAAAGCGGAGCCGTCCGGGGTCGCGTGATAGGCGCGGAAGGACCCGCCCATGTTCGTCACCCGCGTGGCGACGCCCCCGTCCGCCGGCACCCGCCACAACTCCACCTCGGCCCGCTCGTGATAGGGAAAGAAGAGCTCGGAGCCGTCGCCCGACCAGGTGACGGTATGGTTGTGAAGCCAGTCGGTGGCGTGGATCTGCATGGGAACCACCGCCTCCGTGCCCGCTTCCGGGTCGAGGAGGTAGATGTAGGCGAGGTCCTCGTACCAGTACTCGTCCTTGGAGGTGCCGAGAAGGGCGATGCGGGATCCGTCCGGCGACCAGACCGGCGTGGACGACGCCATCAGCCCGCCGGAGATCTGCCGCTCCGTGCCCGTGGCGACCTCCACCACCCGGATGTCGTCCTCCCAGTAGTCGCTCCGGTTGGAGTAGTAGGCGATGCGGGTCCCGTCCGGCGACCACGCGGGGGCGAAGCGGAAGTCGTCCGCCGCCATGGAGGCGCGCGTGAGCTGCGCCGGCGGGGCGGAACCGTCGGCCGGCACGGTCCAGATGTCCTGGTGGCCCGAGCGCCCGCTGTAGAACGCGATGGTGCTGCCGTCCGGCGACGGCCGCGCGCCCCGTTCGTCCGCCGCGTCGTCGGTGATGCGGGTCGGCTCGCTCGACCCCACCGCCGCCCGCCACAGGTCCCCGTCGCGCGAGAAGACGATGCCCGACCCGTCGCCGAACCAGACCGGCGACGAGCCCTCAACCCACGGCGTGGGCACGGGATCCCCGTCCACCGCGACCAGAAAAATGCCCGAGAAGTCCGCCGTGCTCGCGCTGACCGCTACCCACGCGCCGTCGGGCGAGAGCGCGGCCTGACGGGCGCCCCGGTTGCGGGTGAAGATGTTCTCCCAGGTGAGGGTCAGGGCGTCGCCTTCGACCTCCGCGGCGGGTGGCGCGCATCCGAGCGGGAGGCAGAGGGCGAGCAGGCAAGCCACCGGACCCGCGGACCGGGTCCTCACTGACGGCTGGATCCGCATCCACGATCTGTTGTCCATCATCGGTCTCCCGGGTTGGTTGCGCCGGATGGGCAACCTACAATACGGACCGGCGAGCGGCCCGGCATCCGTAGCAGCACCGGACGTTGACCCATCACCACCCGGGAGAGATTGATGAGCGAGCGCAGCGCGGACGCGAGCCAGGGGAGCGATGCCGAAGCCCCCGATGTGACGCTTTCCATCCACATCGAGGCCAGCCCCGAGACCGTCTGGGGCATCCTCACGACGCCGGAGAGTTTCTCGGCCTGGATGGGCGGTCAGGCCTCGTTCGAGACCCGGGTCGGGAGCCCATACCGGGCCCTGTTCCCCCAGTACCAAATGGTACTGGCCGGTGAAGTGCTCGACTTCGATGACGTGAAGCGCAGGTTCGCGCTCTCCTGGGGCATCGAGTCGGGCCCGCAGGCGGACACCATGCCGGCCGCCTCGTCGCGCGTGGAATTCCGGGTGACCGAGGGCCAGGGCGGCGCGCACGCGGACGTGCGTCACGGCGGGTTTCTGAGCGCCCGCACGGCGCGCGAGCACGAGGACGGCTGGCGCTTCCACCTGGGCCGCCTGGCCCTTTCCGCCAACCGGACGGACCTGTCGGCGGGACTGGCGCGCGCGCTGCCCGCGTGGTGGGCCGCCTGGAACGAACCGGACGAGGCCGCCCGACTCAAGTCGCTGCGCGCGTGCTGCGCTCCCGATCTCGAGTTCCGGGACGACTGGGCGGTGTTGCGCGGCATCGAACGCCTCAGCCTGCACATCGCCAACTGCCACCGGTTCATGCCGGGCTGGCGCATCGAGCCCACCGGCGACGTGCGCGTGTGCCGGGGCGAGGCGCTGGTGGGATGGCGTTCGTCGGCCCGGGGACAGGGTACGCAGCAGGGCTTCAATCATCTGCGCGCCGACTACGACGGCACCCTGCGGCGGGTCGCCGGATTCCAGGCAGCGGGCTGACCACGCGTGTGCGCATCTCCCGCGCTCATCCTAGAATGAGGATCGGAACGCGGCGCCACGACTGGCGCTCATCCGGTGCGCCGGCGCGGTAATCAGCAACTTTCCCGGAGGCGGCCATGCGGCGGGGAGTAATCGGCAGGGGAGGTCCTGTTCTCGCAATCCTGGGCGCGGCGGTGGCCCTGGCGGCATCCCCTCTTGCGGCCCAGGAGACGCTCGCCTTCTCCGACGAGGAACTCCAGCGCGGACAACGGCTCTACCAGGCCCACTGCGGGCGCTGCCATGGCGTCCTCGGGATGGGCGGCGAGGGGCCGGGGCTGGCCGTCAGCCGCCTGCCGCGCGCGCCGGACCACGCAGCGGTCGTCGACGTCATCCGCGACGGCATCCCCGGCACCGGCATGCCGGGGCTGCGCGCCACCATCCTCCCGGACGAGGAAGCGGCTCTGGTTGCCGCCCACGTCATCTCGCTCAGGGAGGCACAGCTCGTGGAGATACCCGGCGATCCCGATCGCGGGCGCCAGGTCTTCGAGACCACGGGCGTGTGTTATTCGTGCCACATCGTCGAGGGACGCGGGGTCGGGATCGGCCCCGAACTGACCGGCATCGGCATGCGCCGGGGCCCGGAGTATCTGCGCGCCTCACTGGTCGATCCCTCGGCGGAGCTTCCGGTCTTCCGCTCGGGGGCGCGCAGCGGCTTCGCCCAGTATCTGCCCCTGCGAGCCGTCACCAGCGACGGCACGGTCTACGAGGGCATGCGCGCCAACGAAGACGCGTTCACCGTGCAACTCGTCACCGCAACGGGTTCGATCGTGTCTCTGCGCAAGGCCGACCTCGCCGAGCTCGAGAAGCGCTTCGGGCACTCCCTCATGCCCGCAACGGCAAGCCTCTCCAGCGAGGATATCGACAACCTCATCGCATACCTGGCCGGCCTCGGAGGATGAGCATGATACGGTACGCTGCCATTCAGCCTGCGAGGCGCCCTGCGCGCCCGGGGCCCCGCCGCTCGCGCGGAATCATCCACGGACTCCTGGCCTGCGCGATCGTTGCTCCGGGATGCCAGGCGGCCCCGGAGGGCAGCGCCCCCGAAGGCACTCCCGACCAGACGCACGTTCCCTTCGAGCGCCTCGTCAACGCCGACGCCGAACCCCACAACTGGCTGACCTATTCGGGCAACTACGCGTCGCACCGCTACTCCCGGCTGGATCAGATCGACCGCTCCAACGTCGGCGACCTCAGGGTGCTCTGGGCCTATCAGATGGACGACGGCATCATCGAGACCACGCCCATCGCCGTGGACGGCATCCTGTACGTGACCGAGCCGCCCAGCACCGTGAGCGCCCTGGACGCGCGCTCCGGCCGGCAGATCTGGACCTGGTCCCCGGAGATGGGACCGGACGTGCTCAACATCGGCTTCCCGCGCGTGAACCGGGGGGTCGCGGTCCTCGACTCCACTGTGTTCGTGGGCACGCTCGACGCACACCTGGTTGCCCTCGACGCGCGCTCCGGCGCGGTGCGCTGGGATGTCGAGGTGGGCGACAACGCGATCGGCTTCTCGCTCACCCTGGCCCCGCTGACGGTCAAGGACAAGGTGATTGTGGGCGTGTCCGGAGCCGAGGCCGGCGTGCGCGGCTACATCGACGCCTACGACGCCGAGACCGGAGAGCTGGCGTGGCGCGCCTACACCATCCCCGCGCCCGGCGAGCCCGGGAGCGAGACCTGGGGCGGCAACAGCTGGGAAACCGGCGGCGGGTCCACCTGGCTCACCGGCTCCTACGATCCCGAACTCGACCTGCTCTACTGGCCCATCGGCAACCCGGCGCCCGACTGGAACGGCGATGTCCGCCCCGGCGACAACCTGTACACGGACTGTCTGCTCGCCCTCGATCCCGACACCGGGGAAATGATCTGGTACTTCCAGTTCACACCCCACGACACACACGACTGGGACGCCAACCAGATCCAGGTGCTGCTGGACGCGGAATGGGAAGGCGAGCCGCGCAAGCTGGTGGTGACCGCCAACCGGAACGCTTTCTACTACGTCCTCGACCGCGAGACCGGGGAGTTCCTCCACGGGCGGGAATACTCGAAACAGACCTGGGCCGAGGGGCTGGACGAGAACGGGCGCCCGATCGTGATTCCGGGCACCGACCCCACCGAGGAGGGCGTGCTCGTCTGGCCCAGCCTGCAGGGCGCGGCCAACTGGTTCAGCCCCAGCTACAGCCCCCGGTCCGGGCTCTTCTATCAGCCCACCCGCATCATGGGCGCCGTCTATTTCAAGGCCGATGTCGAGTACGTGCCCGGGCAGCCCTACACGGGGGGTGGCGAACAGGCGCTGCGGGGCGAGGAGGCCAGCGGAGCCATCAAGGCGCTCGATGCCCTGACCGGCGAACTCGTGTGGGAGTTCCCGCTGCTCTCCCCCCCGTGGTCAGGGGCGATGGCGACCGCGGGCGACCTCGTCTTCGGCGGGGACAACGAGGGCAACATCTTCGCCCTCGACGCGGAGACCGGCGAGCCCCTGTGGAACTTCCAGTCGGGCGGGGCCGTGCGCAGCGGCCCCATGTCCTACGAGGTCGACGGCCGGCAGCGCATCGTGAGCTCGGCCGGCGGCACCCTCTTCGTGTTCGGGCTCGATTAGATCAGTAGATGTCAGACTAGTTGTCAGTAGACACCAGTAACACTCTTCGTCGAACGCCCCCTTCAGACGGCGGGAGGTCGGGTCAGCAGCCCCCTCGCAGGGGCCGCGAGGGCACGTAGCGCACCAGGCGCATGCGGTTGACTTCGCCCGCGTAGATGTTGCCGCCGAAATCGACCCCCAGGAACTCGATCCCCGGCCCCACGTTCACGTCGTGCTGGGGCACGAAGCAGGTCACCCAGGCCTGCTCGGTGTTGAGGTCGCCGATGCGGATGCCCTTCTCCCAGCCGAAGTTGCTGCGCCACGGGTCGGGGGGCCCGGTGCGCAGGTCGCCCGACAGGCCGTCGCCGGCATACAGGATGTCGTCCCTGTCGATGAAGAGGCCGCTGGGCTTGCCGAAGTGGGTCCAGATGTAGAGCAGATTCCCGTCGTCGTCGAAGACCTGGATGCGGCTGTTGCCGCGGTCGGCCACCAGGACCCGTCCCCGGGAGTCGATCTTGATGTCGTGGGGATCGCTGAAGCGGCCCGGCTCCCGGCTCTCCGACCCCACTCCGCCTCCCACCGCCAGCACGAAACTGCCGTCGCCCGCCAGCTTCACGATGCGGTTGTTTCCGCCCCTGTGGCCATCGGCTACCCAGATGTCCCCTTCCGGTGATATGGCGACGCCCGATGGCCCGTTGAAGTGCGTCTCGTCGTCGCCGTGCACCCCCGCTTCCCCGATGCGCATCACCACTTCTCCCTGACGGGTGAGCTTGAAGACCTGGTGGCCCATCCCCATGCTCTCGCCCAGCGCCCCGCGCGGGTCGCCGTGCGCCCCGCCCTCCGTCACCCACAGGTATCCTTCGTGGTCCAGAGCGAAGCCGTGTGGAAAGGCGAACAGCCCCGCCCCGAAGCTCTCCACCAGGTTGCCCTCCAGATCGAACTTCAGGATCGGGTCGATGTCGGTTCCCGCGCACTGGTTGGCGCCGCAGCGATCCAGGATCCACAGGTGCTCGCCATCCGGGTCCGGGATAACGCCGCTCACAATCCCCAGCGTCCGGCCCCCCGGGAGCTGTTCCCAGCCCAGGGTGGCCCGATACGGGTGCGGGGCGCTGGTCTGCGCGCCCAGCGCGCCGAGCCAGCCGGCGGATGCGAGGAGAAGGGACGAAAGGACGCAGCTCGTTCGCTGTGCGTTACTCATGTCGGCGTTCCTCCGGTTTGCGTGGCCCGGGGCGCGATGCTCGGCGGCCATCCCGGGCAATCTATGCAGCCGGCCGTTTATCCGCCGGAAACAGGGAAACCATTACGCGCGCGAAGTCGTATCAGAAAGGTCGTCCCGCACCCGATCCCCCTCCAGGACAGCGATGCTGCCGCAAGCGCAAGGCCGGACGCTCCTCCGCTGGACCCTCGTTCTCTCCACATTCGCTGCGGCGCCCGCGTCCCCTCAGGCAGCGGACCGCATCTGGGGCCGGGTTCACACGACCGAAGGCGAAGTACACACCGGCTTCATTCGCTGGGACCGCAAGGAGGCCAGCTGGAGCGACATTCTCGACGGAGCCAGGACGCTTCCCGACGAGAACTACT
Organism: Gemmatimonadota bacterium; assembly: GCA_022826025.1. Lineage (GTDB taxonomy): Bacteria > Gemmatimonadota > Gemmatimonadetes > Longimicrobiales > Gaopeijiaceae > BD2-11. Next base: position 7,722 of record JAJDVR010000102.1, read on the forward strand.
TCGCCTGGCTGGAAGCCCACGACAGGGAGCGCGCCACACGCACCATCGAGTTGCGCGGCCATCGCATCACCTGGTACGAGGTCGACCCCGATTTTCCGATGCAGGTGCTTTCCGGGGTTCGTTTCGGACAACTGGATTCGCTGGTCGTCCTGGCCTCTGACCGCGTCGAGCTGATCCTGCGCTCGGGACGGCGTTACGAGCTGGAGGCCCGGGGCAGCAACCTCGGCTCCTCCCTGCGCCAGGTCGTCGTGGATGAGCCTCGGGGCACGGAGGTCGAACTCGACTGGGACGAACTCGAGCGGGTGGTCTTCTCCGCGCCGCCGCCGGATGCGGTGCCCGGTGCACGCCGGCTGCACGGCACCGTCGAGGACCGGAGTGGCAACCGGTTCACCGGAGACCTGGCATGGGACCAGGACGAAGTCCTCGGATCGGACGTGCTGGACGGCGAAGAGATGAGGCGCCCGAACGACCGCGAAATCCGCTTCGAGCGCATTCGCACGCTGACGCGCATCCCCGGCGGCACGCGGGTCGAACTCTGGGCGGGTGAGACGATGGACCTGGGAGGCGGAAACGATGTCGCCGACGGCAACCGCGGCGTGCAGATCGCCGATCCGGAACTCGGGATTGTGGTGGTCCCCTGGGCACGGCTGGAGCGGGTGCGCTTCCACGAGCCCGGCGGCGGCGGCGGACAGTACGGACAGTTCGACGGCGGTCGCCTGCTCTTCGGCACCGTCGTGACCCGCGAACAGGAGGAACTCGAAGGTGAACTGCGCTGGGACGCGGACGAAGCCGGGACCTGGGAGATTCTGAACGGCGAGTCCGATGGTGTCAGGTACAGCATCGAATTCGGATTCGTCCGCCGCATCGCGCCCCTGGAGGAGGATGGAGCCATAGTCACGCTCGCCGACGGACGCACGCTGGAATTGAGCGGATCCCGTGATGTCGATCCGGACAACAAGGGCGTGATGGTCGCGACGGATCCGCAAGGCGCCACCGCGACGGGCGACACGACATGGCGACTCATCCCGTGGGAGGACATCCGGGAGGTCCGCTTTCGGGCAGGTCCGCCGGGTGCGGGACCGGAGAACGAACGATGAACGGGCGAGACGCCGTTCGGAGCCTTGCACGCGCGAGTATGGCCCTGCCGTTGCTCGGCGCCCTCGCTGTCCCGGCATCCGGGCAGGAGACGGCCGCCGAACCCGCGCAATTCGCCGATGACGCGTTCGCGGACCCGGCCGCGCGCGCGATCTTCGAGGCCGCCCACGCGAACTGGAAGTCGGTCGAACAGTCGGTTCTGCGCTACCAGGCGGTGATCCGGCAGAGGATGGCGGCCAGGATCCGGGCCCCGCTCAAGGACCGCGTCCTCTACCGGGACGAAACCGCGGTGCGCGCCTTCTGGGATCACGAATACGACGCGGTGGTGCAGGTGCTGGGCGCGAAATCCCAGTATCCGGGGCACGCGACGGCGCGCAGCGAAGGCGACCTGGAGTGGCTCGACGACCTCGCCTTCGACGAACCCTTCGACCCCGGTGACGACCGCCTCATGCTGGGATGGTCCGATCCGGAGGAGCAACCCGACGACGACTTCAGGATCCAGCATCCGCTGGCGGAGGGTGCCGACAGCGTGTACCGGTACGCGAGCGGGGACACCCTGACCCTTTCGCTCCCCGACGGACGACGTCTTCGCACCGTACAGCTCGACGTGCTTCCGCGCGAAGCGGACGCCCATCGCATCGTGGGCACGCTCTGGATCGAGCCGGAATCCGGCGCGCTGGTCCGCGCCGTTTACCGGCTGAGCCGCGAGTTCGACGCCATCCGCGACCTGGAGGATCTCCAGGAGGAAGAGGAGGAGGGTTCGTTCAGATACGTACCCGGCCTGCTGAAACCCTGGACCTTCGATCTCTCCATGATCGCCATCGACTACAGCCTGTGGAATTTCGAGGTCTGGCTGCCCCTGTACATGCGGATGGAGGGACTCGCGCGCGCCGGCATCCTCAAGTTCCCGGTCACGTTCGACATCGCGTACGAGATGGAGTCGGTGACGACGCGCCAGGACATCGAGCGGCTCGAGGCGGCCCAGCGGGAAGCTGCGCGGATGGAGGTTGCTCCGCCCGAGCCGGACGAGACCCCGCAACTCGTCGAGCGGCACTTCGAGACGCGCGACGAGGCCATGGCGTTCGTCGCCGAACTGCTGTCGCGGGAGGGTGGTGTCGAGTACGAGAGCGCCGAAGAGGACGATTTCGCGGCTGAGCGGGACGCGTTCATCATCGCGCCGCGGGAACGGAGCCTGGTGGCGACCAGCCCGGAGCTCCCACCGCCGATCTGGGAGGAAGCCGCGGGATTCCCGTCGGACGAACGGATCGGCGACTACGTGGAGAGCCTCGCCCGTCTCCCAACGCCCGACGTGCCCGGAATCCCCTGGTCGCTCGATTGGGGATGGGGTCGTCCGGGACTGGTGCGCTACAACCGGGTCGAGGGGCTGGCCGGGGGCGTGAACTTCGAAACCGCCGTCTCCGGGTCCTACACCCTGGGCGCGACGGCCTTCCTCGGACTCTCCGATCTCGAGCCCAGGGCGCGCTTCGGCGTCGAACGCGAGACCAGCCGGCGCCGGATGAAGCTTGGGGTGTACCGCGAACTGGCGTCCGCCAATCCGCGCGCCGGAAGCCTGGGGTTCGGCAATTCCCTGAACGCCCTGTTCCTGGGACGCGACGAGGGCGAGTACTACCAGGCGCTGGGCGCGGACCTGAGTTGGCGTCCCCCGGCCGACGCGCGGCAGTCCTTCGAGGTCCGGGCCTACGCGGAACGCCAGTCGGCGCTGGAGCGCAAGGCGGGGTTCGCCCTCTTCCACGCGCTCGCCGACGACTGGGACTTCCGGCCCAACCTGGCGGCGGACGAAGGCGACGAGCTGGGAGCGGAGGTGCGGCTCTCGCCCTGGCGGGGCACCGACCCCTTCCTGACGCAGATCGGGTTAGAGCTCTACGGACACGCGGCGCGGCTATGGCCGGCGGGGGCGGGCGACCCGGCAACCTACGGGCGTGCCAGCGCCACGCTGCGGGCAGCCGTGCCGCTCGTACCGCGCAGGTGGCGCCTGGGCCTGGAACTGGCGGGCGGGACCACGTTCGGCGAGCCGACGGTGCAACGGGCGTGGTTCCTCGGAGGTACCCGCACCCTGCGCGGTCACGCACCTTCGGTGCTATGGGGTCCGTCGTTTGCACGCGGCCGCGTCGAAGTCGCCCGCACCAGCGACTTCGGTGGCTGGAGCATCTTCACGGACGCGGGATGGGCCAGCCACGTTGGCGCCTACTACTCCGCTGATGCCGGCGGGGACGCGATGGACCCGGGTGAATCAGCGGACGGACCGGGAATGGACCGGCCGCGGACGGACGGCAGGCTTCTCTGGGGAGTCGGGGTCGGCGGCAGTCTCCTCGACGGGCTCATCCGCGTCGACGTGTCCTACGGCCTCAACGGCCCAGCGCGGCGGTTCTGGATCGCGTTCTACCTCGACTCGCTGTTATAGCGGTCCGTGGGCTGAACTCCCGGCGTTCAACCGGGAAGAGATTGACTAATCCGACTAAGTCCGGTTAGTCAACCACCGACGTAGCGGCAGCGGCCCATCCTGCAGCGAATGCCGGTCAACTCCTGGCTCACCCTCTTGAGGCGGGTGCGTGCCCCGGCATCGTAGGCCTGGTCGTTGGCCCTGGTGGGCCTGAGCCCGCTGAAATACTGCCCGCTCTCGTAGTCGTCGGAATCCACGAGCTGCATCACGGCGTCCGCGCCCTCGTCGATGGTCGAGCGCGGCTCCACGCCCGCCCGCCGCACCATGCCGGTGGGCATGTAGGTGGCCGGATGCAACGAGCCGACCACGATGCCGGTGCCCTCCAGCTCCTCGGCCAGGTCGAGCGTAAACATCACCTGGGCCAGTTTGCTCTGCGCATAGGCGCGCCGTCCGCTGAAGTCCTTCTCGATCATGACGTCGGTGAAGTCGATCGGCGTCTGGGCCCCCGAGGAAACGTTCACGATGCGCGCCGGCGCGCTTTCCAGCAGCCGCGGCATGAGCATGTGCGTGAGCAGGAAGGTGGAGAGGTAGTTGACCTGGAACCGATACTCGTGGCCATCCTCCGTCAGCAGCCTCTCGTCCGGCGCCGACCCGAAGCCGGCATTGTTGATGAGGAGGTCCAGGCGTTCGTAGTCGGCGAGCAGGGTCTCCGCGAACCGCCGCACGTCCGCGAGCGAGGCCAGGTCGGCGCGGTAGAAGCGGGCACTGCCCGGCCCCTCCGCGTTGATGGCGTCCACAACCTCCGCGCCCCGCTCTTCGTTGCGCCCGTGCACGATGACGTGATGGCCGCGGGCGCCGAGCCGCAGGGCCAGTTCCGTTCCCAGCCCCGATGTCGATCCCGTTACGAGCGCCACCTGCTGATCGGACGCGGGGACTGCGGGGGCCTGCGCGAAGGCGTCGCGGGGCAGGGCCGCCCAGACGGTCGCCAGCAGGACCGCGGCGAGCAGGGCGTCCCCGTACCGGGAGCTTCTCTTGGCAGACCCGCGTTCTCCGGCGGATCTCCCAATGGCCGACCGGTGCCTGATTCTCGTCATGACGTGCTCTCCTTTCCGGGCCGTTTCGTGGACTCGGCAGCAAGTTAGGCCCGGCCTTCGCGGGGCGACAGAGCCCGCTCCGAAGCCATCGCTGCCTGCCGCGCGAAACCGACCGGGACCCGGCGTCGTACGAGCCGCCGATTCTTCGATCGACGGACGGGCGGACGTGACGAGGGAGGGGATGGATGAGCAGGAGATACATGAGAAGCATGCTCGGGCTGGTGCTGGCGCTGGCAGGGCCCGGCGCCGGGATACAGGCCCAGGAACAGGGAGCAGGAGCATCGTCGGGCGGCGCGCTGGTGGTACCCGGATGCTGCAGCGCGGAGGAGGTGCCGATTCTCCCGGCGACGCGCGTCGCCGATGCGGACATCTCGATCGACGGCCTGATGGAGGAAGCTGCCTGGGGCGCGGCCGCCGTCGCCACCGGTTTCACCCAGTTCGAGCCTGACGAAGGCCAGCCGGCGAGCCAGCACACCGAGGCTCGCGTCATGTACGGCGCCGCGGCTCTGTTCGTGTTCATGCGGGCGCACGACACCAGCCCGGGCGAGATCGCGAGCCAGCTGACAAGGCGCGACCAGCAGTCGTATTCGGATATGCTGGGCGTGGTCATCGACTCCTACTTCGACCGGCGCACGGCCTTCCAGTTCACCGTCAACCCCGCCGGCGTGAAGCAGGACGTCTACCGCTTCGAGGACACCAGCGAGGACACGGGATGGGACGCAGTCTGGGACGTCGCGACCGCGCGCGATGAAGCCGGATGGAGCGCGGAGTTCCGCATCCCCTACTCCCAACTCCGCTTTCGGGATCGGGAGGAGCAGACCTGGGGCATCAACTTCGTGCGGCAACTCGCGCGGCGCGAGGAACTCTCGGCGTGGGCGCCCACTACCCGCGCCGACGGCGGCATTGTGTCGCGCTTCGGGGAGCTGCGCGGGCTGCGGGACCTCGATCCGCCGCGGCGGCTGGAAGTCCTGCCGTACTCGCTGGCCAGCCTGCGGCGCGCTCCCGGGGACGAAGCCAATCCCTTCTACCGGCGGAACGACGCGCTCGGGTCGGTAGGGGCCGACCTCAAGTACGGGGTTACCTCCGACATCACCCTGGACGTCACCATCAACCCGGACTTCGGGCAGGTCGAGGCGGATCCCGCCCAGGTGAACCTGACGGCGTTCGAGACCTTCTTCCCGGAGCGGCGGCCTTTCTTCGTCGAGGGCGCCGGCATCTTCAACTTCGGCATCGCCCTGGGCGATGGAGACAACGCCAACGAATCGCTGTTCTACTCGCGGAGGATCGGGCGTGCGCCCCAGGGATGGGCGGATCCGCAGGGCGGGTTCGCGGATACCGACGATCAGACCACCATTCTGGGCGCCTGGAAGCTTTCCGGCAAAACGGCGGGCGGTTGGTCGATCGGGGCGCTGCACGCGGTAACCTCCGAAGAGCGCGCCGATGTGGCGCCGGGAACGGGCGATCCCTTCCAGCAACCCGTCGAGCCGTTCTCCAACCAGGGGGTTCTGAGACTGCAGAAGGACTTTGCGGAGGGCCGCTCGTCCGTGGGCTTCATCGGCACCACCGTGAATCGGGACGCCGGCGTAGCCGAAGAGCTGGGTCTCCGCTCGGCGGCCTACACCGGCGGCGTCGACTTCAGGCACCGCTTCGGGGGCGACGCCTGGCAGCTCGAGGGGTACCTCCTCGGCTCCCATGTGCGGGGTTCGGCGGACGCCATCGCGCGGACGCAGCGCTCCCCCGCCCGTTACTACCAGCGTCCCGACGCGGGGCATGTCCGCTACGACGACGGGCGTACCAGCCTGGGCGGGGGCGCGGCCAACTTCGGAGTCATGAAGTTCGCGGGCAGCCCCTGGCGCGTCGGCACCGGATTCCAGACACGCACGCCCGGCTTCGAGGTCAACGATCTGGGCTACCAGCGCGACGCCGACTACCTGGTGCACTGGGTCTGGGGCGGATATCACAATTCCACGCCCCAGGGCCCCTTCCGCAACTGGTTCGTCAACCTCAACGCCTGGAACGTCTGGAACTACGACCGGGATCGCGCCGGGAGCGGAGGCAACGTCAACGTCAATTTCCAGCTCAAGAACTTCTGGTACGGATACGGGGGCGTGAACCAGGAGCTCGGGGCCTGGTCCGACGGCCTTCTGCGAGGCGGTCCGCTCCTCCGGACCGAGGGTCAAACCAACTTCTGGGCGGGATTCGGCAGCGACGCCCGCAAGCCGGTCAGAATCAACGTCAACTCCTGGGGCAACGTTCGCCCCGAAAGCGATTCGTGGTCCGTCGGCGTGGCGCCGACGCTGAGCGTGCGGCCGTCGGGGAGGGCCACCTTCAGCCTGGGCGCCATGCTCAGCCGCAACCTCGACGACCGGCAGTGGGTCCGGCGCATCGACACCGGCGCGCCCAACTACCTCTTCGGGCGCATCGAACAGACCACCGTGGGGCTGACCGCCCGCATGGACTACGCCTTCACG
>JAJDVR010000170.1 GCA_022826025.1 Gemmatimonadota bacterium
CCGCGCCCGGCCTCCACCTGCTCCGGGACCAGGCGCACCGCCTCCTGCCCGGCGAGCGGCCCGGCCATCGCCAGCGTCGCAGCCAGCAGCCCGGCCATCGCCGGCGTCGCGCCGAGCCGTGCGGCCAACGCGGGCGCCGCCGCGAGACCCGTCGTTCGCAGTGTAGTCATGGCCACCCGCCCGTGTATCACCAGTAGATATCAGTTATATCATCAGCAATCATCAGTGCGTCAGCGCGTACAGCACGATGTTGATGCCGAGCGCGTACGACTCCGGGGAGAAGCGGAAGAAGAACGACTCGTCCTCGCCCTCCCGCTCCCAGCCGTCCGCGATGTCGGTGTTGTGGGTCATGACCACCATCGCCCGGCCTTCCTCGTCGAAGATTGCGCGAAAATGCACTTCGGCGCTCTCGAACCCGCGCTCCGAGGTCGCCTGGCGCCCGGTCCGGTCCCAGTACTGGATGGAGGGCACCTGGGGCACGTCGCGCACCTGGTACAGCCCGTTCAGGAGCAGGTGGTCGCTCGGAACGTCCTGGATGAAGTGATCGGGGAGCACCTCCCGCATGGTCTGTTCCCAGTGCTGCCAGGCGCGGTCCCCCCAGAAGTCGTCCACGTAGAGGAAGCCGCCCTTCAGCATATAGGTGCGCAGGCGCTCGATCTCGTCGGCGTCGAAGCCGACCGTCCCCACATCCGACATGAAGACGAAGGGACAGCGGAAGATTTCGTCGTCCTCCAGGGTCACGACCGCGTAGAAGGGCTCGCCGTTCTCGAAGCGGCTGACCGCGCTGGTGGTGAGCTGGGAGAAGCGCAGGGAGAAGTTGGCGTCGGAGTTGGGATAGTCGGTGCGCCAGCCCTGGCCGAGCGCCTCGCTGCGCACGCTGCGGTAGGCGATGCGGCAGAAGGTGAAGCCGAACTCGGCCGCCTCTCCGGGGTTGGCCATGGGCGCGCGCCGGGACCAGCCGCGTCCCCAGCGCTGAGCGTCCGCCGGGGTGGCGAGGACCGCCAGCGCGCCCGTCCACGCCGTTGCCAGGACGAGCGCCCACATGAGTGCGCTGGTCGACGGGATGAGCGCCCCGGCGGCCCGAAGCGCGGCCCGGTCGTGCATCAGAAGAGAGCCCGCATCAGAAGCGCGCCGACATCAGCCAGACATCCGCATTGGCCCAATACTCCATGCGCTCGGCCAGCGTCTCGTCGGCTTCCGCGTCCCGGTCCTGACCACGGAGCGCGCGCTCGAGCCCGAAGAGCGACCAGCCGTTGTGGGGATGGTCCTCGAGCGCGGCGCGGAACACCTCTTCGGCCTCGGCATGGCGTCCGGCGTCGTTGAGGATGGCGCCCAGCCAGTGGCGAGCCGCGAAGTTGAGGGGCTCGGGCTCGTCGTAGCGGAGCCCGTCCTCGACCTCGATGGCCTCCTTGAGCACGCGCACGGCGCCGTCGACATCGCCTTCGGCGGCCAGCATCTCGCCCTCGAGGATCCCGCCCACCACCGTGACGAGGTCGACCGCGGAATGCCCGCGGAAGGGCGCCTCGTCATCGAGCACGCCGCGCGCCTCCCTTAGCCGATCCATATAGAAGGCGGCGCTGTCGGGCCGCTCCATGCGCAGATGGGCGTAGCCGCGCGCGAAGTCCCAGAACCCGGCGAAGAGGGGTTGCTCGGGGCGTTCATCGATTGCCAGCACGTCTTCCCAGAAGCCGAAGCGGACACCGGTGAGCGACTCGTAGAAGTTGCCGCCCGACACCAGCTTGCCGTAGTTGCGGGAGGCCTGCATGGCGACCGCGCCCTCGCCCGCCATCGACGCGGCGAAGAGCAGCATGTGCAGGTTGTGCGACGGGTAGATGGCGAAGCCCAGGTCGTGGCTGGCCTTCTGGTCGGAGTGCCAGGCGTGCGTGTTGGCGATCACCGCGTCGTGCCAGCGCCCGATCCGGTTGTAGGTGTGGGAGGGCATGTGCTGGATGTGGCTCGCGCCCGGAATCGACTGGCCGAGATGGTCCGCGCACGCCTCCGCCTTGCCGGGACGGGTGGTGGGTTCGGTCGCGTGAACGTAGAGGTGGCAGGCGCCCGGGTGGGCGATGTTCAGCGCGAGGGTCTGTTCGAGCACCTCGTGGATCTTCTGCACCTCGGGGTTCTCGATGTCCCAGTAGCCGCGCCGGGGCTGGAGCAGCATGAGCGACTCGCCGAAGAAGGTGCCGACCTCGAGATCGCCGGGGTGCGCCGCCCACACCTTCTCCATAGCGGCCGCGTAGGCCTCGTCCAGCTCCAGGCGCTGCTCGTCCCCCTCGTGCTCGGGCGCGTAGCGGACGATCATCGCATCGATGAGGGCCCGCTCGATCTCGGTGCCGGCTTCCGCCGCCAGCTCCTTCGCCTTGTGGATGGCGGCGTAGGCGGTGGGGGCGTCCTCGGGGAGCATGGCGCCGTTCAGATAGCGTCCCAGCGACCACGCTTCGCCGAACCAGCACATGGCGCACTCGGGATCGTGGCGCTGTGCTTCCTTGAAGGAGCGGTTGGCGTCCGAAGGCGTGAAGGCGTACATGAGCTGCATGCCCTGAACGAAGTAGGCCTGCGCCGCTTCCGAGTCGGTGGTGATGGTGCGCGAGTAGGGTCCGAGCGCCGATGAAATAAGGAGGACCTGGTCGCCGTCCGGAGCCGGACCCGGCCCGTGTTCGTCGTGTTGAGCGGAGATGGGCGCCGGTGCCAGGCCGAGCAGGACCGGCGCGGTGCTACAGATGCAGGCGAGAACGAGGCGAAGGTGTTTCCCGGTCATGGCGCAGTCTCCTGAGGATGAGTCCGATTCTCCTCGCAAACTGCCCCGATGAGGGGATGTGCGCCAGAGATGTCGAGATGGCACGCGCGCCGGTGCCGCGGCCTGTCGCCTCAGCGCCCGCGCGACCTCAGGTCGCGGTCGAAGTCCTCGAGATCGCGGTCGTAGTCCGTCGCCTCACGGCCCGGAACTTCGCGCGTGCGCTCCCCGGCACGGCGCTGGCGCTCGATCATATCGTCCAGCCAGCGCTCCGCGGACTTGCTCTCGCGTCGCGCAAGGTCCTCGACCCGCTCGATGAGGGTGTCGGCGTCGGATCCCAGGATGCGCCGCTCTCCGATTCCGGCGCCGATCCCGGGCTGGTCCGGCCAGAGCACCTCCCCCGTCTCGGCGAACCCTTTCGTGCTGTGCAGTCTGAGCCACCGGTCGAAACGCGAACACAGCCGGATGACGGCGTAGAAGCGCCGGGGACGCCTGCCACCCCCGGCGATCATGTCGATCACGATCGCGATGACCGACAGGCTCATCAGGACCGCATCCTTGACCCCGTCCACCGCGAGCTTGACCTGAAAGACCACGAAGTCGCGGAGAGTGACCGAGCGCGTGACGACGGGGAGGGAGGAGTGGCCGAATCGGTTCATGGGGCATTCATGTCTGGGGGTGGCCGATCCCACGGATCGGGTGTCGACCCGCAAGCGATGCGTCCGGTCGACCCGTCTTCATTACGTTCACACATGGGTCTCGTGCAATGTCAGCAGGGCGCGGGCTCTACGAGCGCGGTGCCGCCAGGTGTCGCGGAAACCCAGGGGAGCCACGATATGGGCCCCTTCCTGAAGACAGCCTTGTTCACGGTGGTGGTGCCCACCAGCGTTGCGGTTCTCATCCCGCTGGTCATCGCGGGGGACCGAGCGGCGGAGGACGGCCTGGCGCGTGTCTTCGCCTTCCTTCTGCTGGCCGTGGGCGCCGTCCTCTACCTGCGCTCCGCGTGGGACTTCGCCTCGTTCGGCCGAGGCACGCCCGCGATCACCGACGCGCCCAGGCGGCTGGTGACCCGCGGGTTCTACCGCTACACGCGCAACCCCATGTACGTGGCCGTGCTGAGCGCGATCGCGGGGTGGGCCATTCTCTACGCGGCACCGGTCCTGTGGGCCTACGGGGGCGTGGTGTTCGTCTTCTTCTCCTTTTTCATCCGGCTCTATGAGGAACCGCGCCTCACGCGGGAGTTCGGGGACGATTATGCGGCGTACATGAAGCGGGTCGGGCGGTGGCTGCCGCGGGGAATGGGTTAGGCGTCGTCGCCGGCCCCAGCGCATGGGCGTCGGAGTGCGTCGCGTCGTCCGATTCGCCAGGAGGAGCAGCGCCGGTACGCCACCCGAGGCGTTGGATCAGCGAGTGACGCGGCTAGAAGAACCAGTTGGCCGACACGAAGAACACTCTGGGGAGGGCGCCGTATTCGGATGCCAGTGTGGGCGTGAGGTTCTCAACCATCGGGTCGTCACCCACGCCGAAGAACGCCCCGAGGCGGAGCGCAAGGCTCTCCGTCGCGGAGTAGCTCAGGCCCGGGGACACGAGGAACGACCCGTCGCGCAGACTGCCCAGCCCCAATGCGCTCGCGGACACCAGCGGGTGCAGCGCGTAGGAGAGCTGTATTACGCCCGTGTCGCGGCCGAGCACCTGCATCTCGCTCTGGGCGAAGGCGCGGCTGGTTGCGGTGGCGAGGAGTTGGTCCGGGGAGGCGGCGCCCAGGCCGTCGTGCTGGTATTCGATGACGATGTACAGGTCGCGTTCGGCGACAAGGAAGGTGCGGTCGAGCCCAATGGCGGCGCGTAGCGATGTCCGGCCCTCCAGGTCGCGCGCGGCCGCTTCGGCCCTGAGTGCCCACAGCCCCAACGCTCCGCTCAGGAAGCCCGCCGCGCCGAAGGTGTCGTGGACCATGCCCGCCCATCCCCCCACATCCCAGCCCGCGGCGTTGGTGCTCGCGCGCCCGAGCAGGGTGAGCGTCTCGCGTTCACCGATGCGGGCGGGGCGGGCCACCACCTCGAACTGGGTGAACGCCCCGCGATAGTAGCGCAGGCGCGCGGCGTCCACCCCGATGCGGTACTCGCGGAAGGGGTCGGCCGGGTCGAACGGAGAGAAGGGGTCGGCGGGGGTGAGGACCAGGGTGGTCGCCCACGATACCGGCTGCCTGCCGACGGTGAGATCGGCGTTGGCGCCCAGGTCGAGGCCGAGGTTCAACCGGTCGAACCGGTGCCGCCACACCGCGCGCTCGCCGGAGTGGAACTCCCCGCCCAGCGAGAGCCAGTCGCCTCCGGAGACCGCGCCCGCCGCTGTGAAGAGCTGCGCGCCGGGAGCGCCAACCTGACGTAACGTCAGGGTTTGCTCGTACGCGGCGTCCAGGCGCACCGGTCCGGGCGACGCGTTCCACATGAGGCGCAGGCGCTGCACATCCGACGCGCCTGCCGGCCCGAGCACGCTCTCCTGCACATGCGTCGCGACGTTCAGGTAGTAGCCGGAGAGGCCGGGCTGCTGAGCGGCGGCCGGCGCGGCGAATGAAGCGACGAGATGAAGGAGAGCGAGGACGAGCCTACCCACCCCGCACCACATCTTCCGCGATTCGTCCGTCCACCAGCCGGATCAGGCGACCCGCGCGCTTCATCACCCGGGGGTCGTGGGTCGAGAAGACAAAGGTGGTGCCCTTGTCGCGGTTGAGCTGCTGCATCACGTCGAGGAGCGCCTCGGCGGTGGTCGAATCCAGATTGGCGGTGGGCTCGTCGGCGAGCACCAGCGCCGGCTCCCCGAGCACCGCGCGCGCCACCGCAACCCGCTGCTGCTGGCCACCGGAGAGCTTGGGCGGCCGGCGATGCTCCATCCCCTCCAGCCCGATCTCCCGGAACAGCCGCAGCACCCGTTCTCGCCGCTCGCGCGCGGGCACGCCCTGAAGGACCAGCGTGAACTCGGCGTTCTCCAGCGCGGTCAGCATGGGCAGGAGGTTGTAGGACTGGAAGACGAAGCCGATGTGATCCTGGCGCACCGCGGCCAGCTTCCGGTCCGGCAGCGCCGAAAGCTCCAGATCGTCGACCCAGACCTTCCCGCGCGTGGGGCGCGTAAGGCCTCCAAGCAGGTTCAAGACCGTGGTCTTGCCGGAGCCCGAAGGGCCCGCCATCGCTACGAACTGCCCCCGATCCACGGCCAGGTCGACCCCGCGCACCGCCTCCACCGGCCGCGGCTCCTGCGGAAAGATCTTCCAGAGGTTCTCGGTCCGAACGGCATGGTCCGCTGCCATCTATTCCACCTTCACCGATTCAGCCGGGTCCAGGCGGGCGGCGTGCCATGCCGGGAAGAGGGAAGCCGACACACCGATCAGCGCCGTCAGGATCGCGCTCTGGACCACATGTTTCATTTCCATCGAGGGCACCATCACCGGATCGAAGGCGATGCCCCCGAAGTTGATGTCGTCGGGCATCATCCCCGAGAAGTCGATCCCGTCGCGGAAGAAGAACCACACCACCGCGAACCCGAGCGCCGCGCCCGCGACGCCGGCGGCGGCCGTAAGCAGAATCCCCTCGATGTAGACCACGAGCCCGGTCTCCCGCCCGCTCAGGCCGAGAGCGCGCAGGAGCCCCATCTCGCGCTTGCGGTGGAGTACCGACATGAAGACGGCGTTGAGGATGGCGATGGCCACGATGATGAAGAGGATGACGTGGAAGGCCCAGTCGCCCCCGTCGTCGAGCTGGAGCGCCGCGTACAGGTCCGGGTTGGTGACGGGCCACCCCACGACCTCGATTCCCGCGTCGCGCGCGGCACCGGCGCTCTCCTCCACGACGGGGTCGGTGAAGGACGAGTGCGGCAGGAGCACCGCCACGCTGGTGGCGCCCTCTACCCCGAGCCACGAGCGCGCGGTGGCGAGCGGGATGTGGATCAGCGATTCGTCCAGCGCCTCGACATTCGTCTGGAAGATGCCCGCGACGCGCACCAGTTGACCCTCGATGTCGCCCGAGGAGGACTGCGCCGTGAGCACCATGCGCGATCCCGTGCCGAGATCCAGCCGCCCCGCGAGCGAGGCGCCGATGTAGGCGTGCAGGCGGTCGCCGTCCTCGAGGTAGCGGCCATCGACCACTTCCTCGCCGAGCTGCGAAAACGCCGGCTCGACGGCAGGGTCCACGCCCACTATCGACACGGGAAGGGCGCCATCGGGAGACGAGGCCAGCCCCCGGACGGCGACCCGCACCGACGGCAGCACCGGGCCCGGGAGGGCGGTCGCCGCCACGGCTTCGAGCGCCGACTCGAGTTGCGCGGCCGAGAGGCGGTCGTCCAGGCTGCGGCCGTCCCGGTAGCCGGGCGCGTTGAAGGTGACGTGTCCCGACCCCAGTCTCACGCCGGCATCGATCCAGTCCTCGTGCGCGCCGTCGGCCAGGGTCCGGGAGAGGATGAGCAGCGCCAGCCCGAGCGCCATCGCCGCGGCGGTGAGGGTGCTGCGCCGCAACTCGCGCCCGAGGTTGCGGGCTGCCAGCCAGACGAGGGTGCGCAGGCGGGCCATCAGCGGTTCGCCAGCGCGTCGGCGGGGGGCACGCGCACGGCCCGCCATGCGGGGATGAGCGCGGCGACGATCCCGGTGGCCACCAGGGCAAGGCCGCTCACCACGGGTCCCCGCCAGGAGTACTCCACGGTGAGCAGCGGGCGCACGGCGGAACCCGCGAAGGAGTAGGTGCCGACGGAGCCGCTCAGGTCGATGGGGTTGTTGTGGATGTAGATCATCAGCGGCGCGGCCAGCACGACGCCCGCCGCGAGCGAGATCAGCCCCAGCAGGATGCCTTCGTAGATCACGACCCGGCCGATCCCGCCGCGCGAGGTTCCCAGCGCCCGCGCAACCGCGAACTCGCGGCGGCGCTCGAAGGTCGCCAGCAGCATTGCGTTGGCCACGCCGAAGGCCGCCATCCCGAAGATGAACGCCGCGACCCAGAGGTTCACCGCGTTGGCGTACTCGACGATGAAGTAGAGCTGGTCGAGGAATATCCGCCACGACTCGGTGCGCAGCCCCGGCGACACCGCCGACGCCGCTTCGCGGATCGCCCCCGTCGTGGCTTCGGGCTCGCGAATGCGCTCCACCGCCACCGCCACCTCGTGGATCCGGCCGGGGTCCATTGCCATCAGCTCCGCGAGCGAGCCCATCTCGAGGAGGGCGTAGGCGTCGTCGAACGCCCCCACGCCGACGCTGAAGATGCCGGAGACCGTGAAGAGATCGTTTCCGGTGGAGCCGTCGGCCGCAGGCGCCACCAGCACGACCTCATCGCCTACGCCGGCTCCGACCGTTTCCGCCATCCCGTCGCCCATCGCGAGCTCGCCCGGCCCCGGCATGCGTCCGGCCGTGAGCGAAGCCCCGAAGCGGCTCACCGCCGCTTCGCGGGCCGGGTCGACGCCCATGAGCACGGCTCCCGCAGTCTCGTTCCCGGAGCTGACCAGCCCGCCCCCGTACAGCCGGGGAGCCGCGCCGGTGACCCCCTCCTGCGCCTCCACGGCGGCGAGCAGCGCCTCCACGTCGAGACCTTCGCGGCCTCCCATGGTGTCGTGGATGCTCCGTTCGGGCTCGTAGTCCTCGGCGTGGATGCGGACCTGGCCGGTCGCCACCCCGGTGCCGTTGGAGATCATCTCCTCCAGCATCCCGTGCATGTACCCGATCATGAGCACGGAGGCCACGAACCCGAAGGCGAGCGCCGACGCGCTAAGGAGAGTGCGGCGCCGGTTGCGCCAGAGGTTGCGCCACGCGATGCGCCACCAGATCCGGCTTGCGGCGTGGCTCATATGGCCTTCATCAGCGGGCACGCAGGTTGCGCAGGCTGAAGAAGCTCTCCTCCAATCCCACGTCGAACTCGAGTTCGAGGTAGATGACGACCGTTCGTTCCTCGGCGTCGGCGGGTTCGATGACCGTGCGCGCGGGCACGGTGCGCCCGCCCATGGGGCGAAACCCCGAGAAGGTGATGGTTCGCGACAGGGTGCCGTCCTCGTCGTAGTAGCGGGACCAAAGCGGCATGCGGTCGCCCTTGCGGATGGCCTGCTCGATGCCGCCCCAGATCACCGGCGCCTCCGGTTTGGGCGTCAGGGTGAACTCCCAGATCTCGTCCCCGTCGCGGTCTCCCTCGAAGGAGATGACGATGTCGTAGTCCTCGACCAGCCGGCTCTCCTTGATCAGGTCGTCGTTGGTGAAGTGGGAGCCCATCCACGAGCCCAGCATCATCGACGGCGGGATCCTGATGGTGCGGTCGGCCCGCGGCAGGTAGTTCCAGACCTCGTTCTCGACCTTGAGGGTGGCGGTGCCGGCTTCGCGCGGCGGGCTCTCGACGCGGATCAGCGAGTACTCGGTCCCGAGCGACCAGACCTGCACCTCCAGCGACCGCGACCAGTGCTCGGTGTCGATCTCCATGCGCATGCGGCCCGTGCTCGATTCGCCGCGCATGAGGCGGTCGACCTCGTCGATGATGGCCAGCACCTCGGGATCGGTCTGGGCCGAGGCGGGAGTCGGGGCAAGGACGGTGTGCGCCAGAAGCGCGGCCAGCGCGAGAGCCGGGGTGATCTTCTCCGGGCTCATGTATGGTCCCCCCTATCTCCGGATCCGCTGCACCTCCAGCAGCCGCCGGCGCACCTCCTCGGCTGTCCCTTCCTCCTCCAGGTCGCCCCACAGGCGTTCGATGGTGGCTGCGTCCACATACCCCGGAACCGTCGTGCGCCATCCCTGCTCGGCCCGATAGCGGTCCACGGCATCCACGGCTTCCTGGGTGTAGACGTTCCAGTCGTCGTCCTCGGGCGAGACGTCTTCTGCGTCGGGACGGAAATAGCCCAGCTCGTGCAGCATGAGCTTGAGCTGGTACACGTCGCGGCCGATCTCCTGTTGCAGGGTGCGGAAGCCCAGGGTCTCGGAGATGTTGTCGTAGATGCGGCGCATCTCGGCGAGCGGATCCTCGTGCTCGCACACGTTGATCTGCACGGTCAGGCCGTCCTCGCGGCGGGCCATGCCGGGGCGCGGATCGGCGACAATGACCGCGGCGGACTGGGCTTCGCCGTGGCGCGCATCCCCGCCCACCAGGTGCCCGGCCTGCAGGGCCTCGATGAGCCGGTCGGCCAGGTGGCGGGCCGCCCCCTCGGTGGACTCGAAGCTCTCGCCCACGGCATCGACGACTTCCGGCCCGACCAGGGTATTGCCCTGCGCCACGTAGTTGGGGCCCGAGCTATGACCCGCCCACTGGCTGCGCGTCCCGGTGTGCTGGGCCGACCGGCCGTCCACGCCGATGACGCCGATCTGGCGCCGGGCGGCGTTTTCGTCCTCCGCCAGGCGCTGGGCCAGGGCCTCCTCCGGCGACACCCCCTGCTCCATCAGGTCGAGTAGCTCGTAGCCGTATTCGGTGCGGGTGGCGGCCTGGGTCGCCACCGCGCCCACCCCCTTGCGCACCCAGGGCACGCCGTTGCCCACGCAGGCGTTGCGGGTGGTCACCGCCACCCCCGACTCCCCGGTCACGGGATCGATGGCCGCGATCGAGAAGGTGTGGAAGACGAGTTCGGCTCCGGTGCGCCAGGCCGCCGGTTCCTGCGCGCCCGCGTGCGTGGCTATTGAACCGGTGTTGGCGGCAATCGCCAGGGCGAAAGGCATCCACCTTGCCTTGCTTGTGCGGGCCATCTCGTTCCTCCTGACGATGTGCTGGGATTGTTCCCGCCAAGGTAGGCAGGGATCGGCCTCCAACAAAGATCGCCCACGGGTGCGATCAGAGATTGCGCCATCCTCGACATCGGACGTAACATCGGCTGGAGAAGCCTGTTGGTTCCAATACAACCCTCCCATCCGGCAAGGAGGTTCGATGCCCGCGGTAACGATGACGGTAAACGGGGCCTCGCGCTCGGCTGAGGTCGAGGGCCGCACCCTCCTGGTCGACTTTCTGCGCGAAAAGCTGCAGCTGACCGGGACCCACGTGGGGTGCGACACCAGCCAGTGCGGGGCGTGCGTCGTTCACATGAACGGCCAGTCTGTGAAGAGCTGTACCGCCCTCGCGGTGGACGCCGACGGGGCGGAGGTGACCACGATCGAAGGGCTCGCCAACGGGGCGGACCTGCATCCCATGCAGGAGGCCTTCCGGGAGCACCACGGTCTTCAGTGCGGGTTCTGCACCCCCGGGATGGTGATGAGCGCCATCGATCTGGTGAACAGCAACCCGGATCCCAGCGAAGGTGACGTCCGGCACTGGCTCGACGGCAACTTCTGCCGGTGCACCGGCTACCACAACATCGTGAAGTCGGTGCTTGCCGGCGCGAGCGCGATGGGAGGTGGGTCATGAGTGGCAACGGAAGCAACGGAACCGGCTTCATCGGCGCGAGCCTGAAGCGCAAGGAGGACGCCCGCTTCCTGACCGGGCGCGGACGCTACACGGACGACATCAACCTGCCCGGGCAGCTGTACGCGCACCTGCTGCGCTCGACGGTCGCGCACGCCAACCTGGGGAGCGTCGACACCAGCGCGGCGGAGGCGGCGCCGGGGGTGCACGCGGTGTTCACCGGACCCGACATGGAGGGGGTGGGCGGCGTCCCGACCGGGTGGCTGATCCACTCGAAGGACGGGTCGCCCATGGTTGAACCCGCGCACCCGGCGATGGCCATCGGCAAGGTGCGCCACGTGGGCGAGATCGTGGCCATCGTGGTCGCCGAGACCCGCGACCAGGCGCGCGAGGCGGCGGCCCTGATCGACATCGACTACCAGGAGCTGCCCGCGGCCGCCTCGCTGGAGGCCGCCCGCGCCGACGGCGCTCCGCTGGTGTGGGACGAGGCCGACGGCAACCTGTGCTACGACTGGGAGGTGGGGGACCGGGCGGCCGCGGAGGCCGCCATCGACGGTGCCGCCCACACCGTCTCCATCGACGTGGTGAACCAGCGGCTGGTCCCCAACGCGATCGAGCCGCGCGCCGCCATCGGCAACTTCGACCCGACGACGGGCGTGTACACGCTCTACACCACCAGCCAGAACCCGCACCTGATCCGGCTGCTGCTGGGCGCTTTCGTGCTCGGTCTGCCCGAGCACAAGCTGCGCATCGTGGCGCCCGACGTCGGGGGCGGCTTCGGGTCGAAGATCCCCCACTACGCGGAAGAGGCGATCCTCACCTGGACCGCGGGCCGGCTGGCCAGACCGGTGAAGTGGACGTCCGACCGTTCGGAGGCGTTCGTTTCCGACACCCAGGGCCGCGACCACATCAGCACGGCCACGCTGGGGCTCGACGAGGACGGCAAGTTCGTGGGGCTGAAGGTTTCCACCCAGGCAAACCTGGGCGCGTACCTCTCCACCTTCGCGACCTGCGTGCCCACCTACCTGTACGGCATCCTGTTCGCGGGACCCTACACGACCCCCGCCATCTACGTGGAGGTCGAGGGGGTGTTCACCAACACGGTCCCGGTGGACGCGCTGCGGGGGGCGGGGCGGCCGGAGGCCACCTACCTGCTCGAGCGTCTGGTCGACAAGGCCGCGGCCGCGACCGGCATCGACCGGGTCGACATCCGGCGCCGCAACTTCATCCGCGAGTTCCCCTACCAGACGCCTGTTGCCCTCCAGTATGACCAGGGCGACTACGACGCCACCCTCGATCTCGCCCTCGAGGCGTCGGACTGGGATGGCTTCGAGGCGCGCCGGAACGAGGCGGCCGGCCGCGGCAAGCTCCGCGGCATCGGCATCTCCACGTTCATCGAGGCGTGCGGCATCGCGCCCTCGGCGGTGGTGGGGTCGCTGGGCGCGCGCGCCGGGCTGTACGAGGTAGGCAGCGTGCGCGTGCATCCCACGGGCTCGGTGTCGGTCTTCACCGGCACGCACAGCCACGGGCAGGGCCACGAGACCACCTTCGCCCAGATCGTCGCCGAGACGCTGGGGGTGGATTTCGAGGCCGTCGACGTGGTGCACGGCGACACCAACGCCATCCCCTTCGGCATGGGCACCTACGGGTCGCGTTCGCTGGCGGTGGGCGGCACCGCCATCTACAACGCGGTCCAGAAGGTCATCGCCAAGGGCAAGAAGATCGCGGCGCATCTCCTGGAAGCCTCCGAAGAGGACATCGAGTTCGCCAACGGCAACTTCACCGTGGCCGGGACGGACCGCGCCAAGAGCATCGGCGAGGTCGCGCTGACGGCCTACGTGCCCCACAACTATCCCGAGGGCCTCGAGCCCGGACTTGAGGAGACGGCGTTCTACGATCCGCTCAACTTCACCTTCCCGGCGGGCACCCACATCGCCGAGGTAGAGGTGGATCCGGAGACGGGCGAAGTGGAGCTGGTGGCGGTGACCGGCGCCGACGATGTGGGGCGCATCATCAACCCCATGATCGTGAACGGGCAGCTGCACGGCGGCCTGGCCCACGGCATCGGACAGGCGCTGCTCGAGCACTGCGAGTACGACGCGGAAGGTCAGCTGGTGACCGGTTCGTACATGAACTACACCATGCCGCGCGCGGGCGACCTGCCCAACTTCAACATCAACCACAACACGACCCATTGCACCCACAACCCCCTGGGCGTGAAGGGAGTCGGCGAGGTCGGCTCCATCGGCGTTCCGCCCGCGGTGATCAACGCGGTGGTCGACGCGCTGAGCCCGCTGGGGGTGACTCACATGGAGATGCCCGCCACATCGGAGCGGGTTTGGCAAGCGATTCAGGCCGCACAGGCCCAGGACTGACCGGAGGCGACAGTGGACGATTTCCAATATCACGCACCGTCTTCGGTTGACGGTGTCCTGAGCGCCCTCCGGGGCGCGGACGACGGCAAGGTGCTGGCGGGAGGCATGAGCCTGCTGCCGGTCATGAAGCTGGCCATGGCGGCGCCGAGCGACCTGGTGTCGCTGCGCAACGTGCCGGGACTGAGCGACATCGAGGACCACGGGCACTGCCTGAAGATCGGAGCCTGCTGCACGCACGCGCAGGTGGCGGCTTCGAGCGTGGTGCAGCAGCGCATTCCGGCGCTGGCGGCGATGGCCGGCCGCATCGGCGATCC
Source organism: Gemmatimonadota bacterium (assembly GCA_022826025.1). Classification (GTDB taxonomy): domain Bacteria; phylum Gemmatimonadota; class Gemmatimonadetes; order Longimicrobiales; family Gaopeijiaceae; genus BD2-11. The sequence goes on from JAJDVR010000170.1 coordinate 13,757, forward strand.
CCAGGTGCGCAACCGCGGCACCATCGGTGGCTCGGTGGCCCACAACGATCCGGCGGCGGACTATCCGGCGGCGTGCGTCGGGCTGGGGGCGACGATCATCACGGACCGGCGCAAGATCTCCTCGGACGACTTCTTCGGGTCGATGTTCGAGACGCCGCTGGAGGAGGATGAGCTGGTCACCGCCGTGTGCTTCCCGATCGTGGACCGGGCCGCCTACGCGAAGTTCGAGAACCCGGCGTCGAAGTACGCGGTGGCCGGCGTGATGGTGGCCCAGGACTCCGATGGCGTGCGGGTCGCGGTGACCGGCGCGGGCGCGGGCGTCTTCCGGGTGGCGGAGATGGAGGCCGCGCTGGCGGACGACTTCTCGGCCGATGCGGTCGCGGGCATCAGCGTGTCTTCGGACGGGCTGCTGTCCGACAACGTGGCGGGCGCCGAGTACCGGGCCCACCTGGTCACGGTAATGGCGAAGCGGGCCGTGGAGGCCTGCGGCTAGCGGAGTCCGGCGAAGCGCGGATGGACGAAAAAGAGAGGGCGCGGGGCCGCGCTGAGACGAGCGGTCCTGCGCCCTCTTCGCGTTCGGTCGACGAGGCGAGTGGTCGTCCTTCGCCCCTTCCCCGGTCCGTCGACGAGGCCGTGGCGCTGCTCGGCAGCCAGGGGTACGTCGCGGACGCGAGTCTGGGGACCGCGCTTTTTCTCGCGCTCGAGCTGGGCCGCCCGCTGTTCCTCGAGGGCGAGGCGGGGGTAGGCAAGACCGAGCTGGCCCGGTCGGTGGCCGGCGCGCTGGGCAAGCCCCTGGTGCGGCTCCAGTGCTACGAGGGGCTGGACATGGCTGCGGCCGCCTACGAGTGGAACTTCGCGAAGCAGATGATCCACATCCGGGCCGCCGAGCTGGGACGTGACGGGAGGCCGGGGCGCGGGAAGGGCGCGCGCGACGGCGCCACCAGTCCCGGGGGTTCGCTGCCGGCCGCCGAACGCGACGTCTTCGGCGAGGAGTTCCTCATCCGGCGTCCCCTTCTGCAGGCGCTGGATCCGCCCGGCGAGGTCGCGCCCGTGCTGCTGATCGACGAGCTCGACCGCAGCGACGAGCCCTTCGAAGCGTATCTCCTCGAGGTGCTCGCGGACTTCCAGATCACCATCCCCGAGTTGGGCACCATCCGGGCGGAGACCCCGCCGGTGGTGGTCATCACCTCCAACCGCACCCGCGAGATCCACGACGCCCTCAAGCGCCGCTGCATCTACCACTGGATCGACTATCCGACGGCGGAGCGGGAGATGGCGATTCTGGCATCGCGGGTTCCGGAGGCTCCGGCGCAGCTCAGCGGTCAGGTCGTGGGGTTCGTGCGCAGGGTGCGCGAGATGGAGCTCTTCAAGCGGCCCGGCGTCGCCGAGACCCTGGATTGGGCGCGCGCCCTGATGGCGCTGAACCGCCAGGTGCTCGACCGCGAGATCGTCAACCGCACGCTGGGCGTGCTGCTCAAGTACCAGGACGACCTGGAGCAGCTGCGCCGGGACGGAGGCGTGGAGGAGGCGATGGCGGGGGCGGAGTGAGCCAGGCCGGATTGGTCCATTTCTGCCGGGACAGTGTATTTCGCAGGACAGTCTCGGAACTCGCTCAATCGACTGCTCACAAGGAGCCACATGCAAGGCTTGCGCCGGACATCGCCCACGTCGCTGGTTGGCACTCTTCTCCTCTCCGCTGCCGCCCTGGTGGCCACGATTGTCCTCCCCGCCCTGGCCCACGCCCAGACACCGCCCGACATACCGGCGCCGAGCGACGTCATCTACGAAGTCCGGCTAGGGGACGGCTCCGTGATCTTTGCGCGCGTCGTCGAGGTCGACCAGGAGCGGGTGGTCTTCGAGACCGTGGGCGGCGCCCGTCTCGATGTCGAACGGACCGGGGTCGAGAGTGTCCGTTCGGCTCGTGGACAGGCCGTCGACGGCGAGTTCTGGACCGAGGATCCCGGCGGCACCCGGCTGTTCTTCACCTCCACCGGACGCTCGCTCGAGCGCGGGGAGGCGTACATCGGCACCTACGTGGTCGTGCTGCCCTTCGCCGCGGTCGGAGTCACCGACCGTTTCACCATCGTAGGCGGGGCGCCCATTCTCTTCGGGGAATTCGAGCCGTTCTACCTCGGCCCGAAGCTGCAGATTCTCCGGCAACCCGAGGTGCAGGCGTCCATCGGGACGCTCGCCTTCTTCTTCGATGACGAGGTGGTCGGGGTCGCGTACGGGGTGGCCACGTTCGGTGATACGGAAGAGGCCCTGTCCGCGGGGATCGGCTATTTCTATTCGGGAGACGAGGTCCTGAACCAGCCGGCGTTCATGCTGGGCGGCGAAACCCGGGTGAGCCGCCGGATCAAGCTCCTCACGGAGAACTATGTCCTTCCCGACGCAGTGGGCGTTGTGCTGTCGGGAGGCGTCCGCATCATCGGAGACCGCTTCAACACCGAGGTCGGGGCCATGGGCGCCATCGCCGACGGCGACGGCGGTTGCTGCGTGCCGCTCATCAACTTCTCGTACTCGTTCGGGAGATAGGCTGCACGCCTTCCCGTTAACGAGGTGCACCCACCCGTGCATCCACCACTTGCCCCTCATCTTCTCGGAATTACCTTGTAATTACGATTTCACCTCCGGGCCCGAAGGCACCGCGATGCGAACCCGACTCATCAGGATTGGCAATTCACGCGGCATCCGCATACCGAAGGCATTGGTCGAGGCGGCCGGGCTCGACGCCCCCCTGCGGATGCGGGTTGTAGATGCGGGGTTGTTGCTGGAACGGGTCGAGCAGCCCAGGGCGGGATGGGCCGAGGCGGCCCGGGAGCTGGAGAGCCGGGGTGAGGGCGGCCTGTTGGACGATCCGGTCCCGACCGTCTTTGACGAGTCGGAGTGGGAGTGGAAATAGTCCCGCCCCGGCGAGGTGAGGTATACCTCATCTCGCTGGACCCAACTCGCGGTTCCGAGATCAGGAAGACTCGGCCATGCGTGGTCGTATCGCCCGACGAGCTCAACGATCACATGGGCACCTTTCTGGTAGCTCCCATGACCACCGGGGGGCACCCCTATCCGTTCCGAATCGCTTGCCACTTTGGGGGTAAGGTCGGCCACGTGGTCGCGGATCAGTTGCGAACTGTCGACCGGGTGAGGATGGTGCGCCGCCTCGGTGTACTGCCAGGCGGCACCATGGAGGAGGTGCTGGGGGTGCTCCAACGCATGTTCGCTGACTGACGTGCGAGGAGGGTTCTCCATTTCGCGGATCCGAGTCATCGGCACCGCCCACAACGGGCTCTCCCTGGCGGGCAGCGGGCCCCGAACCAACTGGGGGACGGCCTCGTTGCTTCTCGCGCTGAGTGCGGCCTGCGGCGAGCCGCGGCCGGACTTCATCCCCGTCGTGTTCGATCAGGTGCAGCCGGAACTCTTCGCGACACCCGGAGCGCAGACCAACTCCTGGGCCGACTACGACGGGGACGGCGATCTGGATCTGTTCGTGGGGATGCGCTACACGCCCAACCGCCTCTACCGGAACGACGGTGGGCACTTCGTGGACGTGGCGCCGGAGGTCGGTCTCGCGGACATCGAGGACACGCGGGCCGGAGCGTGGGGTGACTACGACGGGGACGGCGATCCTGATCTCTACGTCGGGTACCCGGTTGCGGAGGGCACGCCGAACCGGCTCTATCGCAACGATGGGGGTCGTTTCGTAGACGTCGCGCCCGGTCTGGGGGTGGATCTGTTGGGCACCAGCCGCCAGCCGAGTTGGGTCGATTACGACGGGGATGGCGACCTCGACCTTTTCGTCGCGCTGCGCGATCAGCCCAATCGGATGTTCCGGAACGACGGGGCACCGGGCGAAAACCGGGCTGCGCGGGACAGCGCCAGTGACTCGGCGGCCGGAGACGCTCCCGCGTGGACCTTCACCGACGTGACGTCCGAGTCGGGGCTGGGCGACCCCCGCCGCACCGTCGGGGTCGCCTGGTTCGACTACGACCGGGACGGCGATCTGGATGTGCACGTGTCCAACCAGAACGGCGACGAAGACGCCTTCTACCGCAACGAGGGCGACGGCAGCTTCGTGGATGTCGCCCCGGCGCTGGGCATGAACCACCCTGGCAGGGGGGCGGAATACGGCAGCGTGGCCGCGGCGGTAACCGATTACGACAACGACGGCGACCTGGACCTGTTCGTCGCCACCTACGGGCCGGACATCCTGTGGAGCAACAACGGCGACGGCACGTTCACGGACGTAACCGATCCGGCCACGCTGGGGGTCGACTACCATTCCACCTCGGCGGTCTGGGGAGACGTGGACCACAACGGCCTGCCCGACCTGGTGGTGACCTCCTACCTCTCCGGCGTCGCCGCAGTCGAGGACCACCTGTTCATGAACGCCGCCGGCGGCCGTTTCGAGAACGCGCTCCCGGCGAACCTCCTCGAGCACGGCCCGAGCCACGGCGTGGCCTGGGCGGACTTCGACCACGACGGCGATCTCGACCTGTCGATCGCCAACAACGACGAGACCGGCGGCACCCACCACCTCTACCGCAACCTGCTCGCCCCCGGCGCGGCCGCCCGCTCACTGCAGGTCGCGCCCGTGGACGCCACGGGACGGTCGCTGGTCCCCGGAGCGGAAGTCCGGCTCCTCGACCACGACACCGGTACGCTGCTGGGCACCCGCCTGATCGACACCGGGGGCGGCTACTGCTCGCAGGGCACCGCGCCGGCCCACTTCGGCCTTCCGCCCGGCGTCCAGCGCGTTGACGTCCGTGTGACCTTCGTCGCCGGGGGAGAGCGGTCAACCGTGGTGCGCGAGGGGGTCCTTCCGGCGGACTACCAGGGTCGCTGGCTCACGGTGCCCCAGGGGGGCTGAACCGCCACCGGGCGTCGGTCCATTCGGGTCGCGCAAGCCGGTCGGCCCCTCCTGCGGCGCGGTGCGGCATGGGCACCCTCAGTGTCCTGTGTGGTAAATTGTCGCAAGTCACAGCCATTCTGTCGCAAGAAAGACACAGAAGGAGGTTGCCATGCACCGGGTGAACCATCTTTCGTCAGCCAGGAGGGTGGCGCGCACCGCGATCCCGCTCTTCCTTGCCGTCAGCCTGTTCCTTCTTCGAGCGCCGCCCGCCGCCGCGCAGCACGACGACGGCTTCTACCTCTCCACCAACTTCGGGCTCACATCCGCGTTCGGGGCCGACGTGACCGTGTTCGGGGCCAATCATCCCACCCGCTGCGACCGGCTGCTCTACGCCAACCCCGCAAGCGCCCCTTCCGATGCCGAGTGCACGGCTCCGCTCACCAGTTCGCGACAGGGCGAGTACCCGTTCGACCGCAACTCGGGGCGCGCGCAGGCGCTTGCACTGGGATACGCGACCGGAAGCCTCCGCTTCGAAGGCGAGTTGCTGCTCCGCCAGCAGGTCGGCGAGGTGGCGCTCTTCTCGGTCGGGGCGGATCGCTCCCTGATCGGCAAGGACACCGAATGGAGCGCGCTCGCCGAGCCCAACGCCGACATCTACAACTTCCGCTCCACCCAGCTCTTCGCCAACGCCTACTACGCCTTCGGGCGGGGTTCGTCGTGGGCGCCCTATCTCGGCGCGGGCGCCGGGCTCGCCAGACTGGACTTCGGCTTCTACGTGGCGTTCCACAGGAAGTCGCTGGACGAAGGATACCTGGAGGTCTTCGGGGGCTCGAAGTCCAACCCCGACGCCGCGCCGGAATGGCAGCGGGCCGCGGCCGGATCCCTCAGCATGAAGGATGAACCGGTAGGAAAATGGGCCTTCGGCTACCAGTTGCTCGCGGGTGTGGACCGGGCTCTCGGGGATCGCGCGACGGCTGGACTCAAGGCCCGCTGGACATCGGTTGCGACCGTGTCCGCGTCGCTGCCGTGGACGATGATACGCAGCCACAGGCCAGTGCACGCCGACGGGCAGACGCCGTTCTTCTGGGACTATGATTTCGCTGGATTGGGGTATCTCGGGGTCTCGCTTGAGATGAGGTACATCCTCTAGATTCGCCCGGCATGGCCCCCAAACCCATAAGCCCGCCCGGCAAGCTCGCCGACAACGTGGCCCATTTCGTGCGCATGCTGCGCGCGGCCGGCATGCCGGTGGGTCCGGGTCACACGCTCTCCGCAGCGCGTGCACTGGGAGCCATCGACACCACCGAACGGAGCCAGTTCTACTGGGCGCTGCACGGCACCCTGGTTTCGGCTCCGGAACAGCGCACCATCTTCGACAGCGCCTTTCGCCTTTTCTGGCGGGATCCGCTGGGGCGGGACGAGGCCCTGCAGGCGCTGCTTGCCACGTCACGCATCGACGAGGGGGAGCCGGGCGAGCGGGCTCCGTCCCGACTCTCGCCGGGAACGGCCCCGGGGTACACCGGGACCACGAGGGCGCGAGACGGCGAGGAGATGACCCTGCGCCTTGCGTTCTCACCCTCCGAGACGCTGCGCACCAAGGACTTCGAGCAGATGACCGCGGAGGAGGTCCGACAGGCCAGGGAGGTGCTGCGCCACCTGAAGCTGGACCTGCGGCCGATCCTGTCGCGCCGCTTCCGTCCCGATCCCTATGGCCCTGGGATCGACGCGCGCCGCACCCTGCGGGCCAGCCTGCGCACAGGCGGATACCCCATCTCCCTGAGGCGCCGCTCGCACGCCACGCGCCGTCCGACGCTGGTAGCCATCTGCGACATCTCGGGGTCGATGGAGACCTATTCGCGCATCCTGCTGCACTTCTTCCACACCCTGACCAACGCGAGCGAACGCATCCACACCTTCCTCTTCGGCACCCGGCTGACCAACGTCACCCGGTTGCTGCGCGACCAGGATGTGGACCGGGCGATGGAACGCGTGGGGCAGACGGTCCTCGACTGGTACGGCGGCACGCGCATCGGCGCTGCGCTGCGGGCCTTCAACCTGCACTGGTCTCGCCGCCTGTTGGCGGAGGGGGCAGTGGTGCTGCTGGTGACCGACGGGCTCGACCGGGAAGGCGCCAGCGGGATCGCCTTCGAGGCCCGGAGGCTGCGCAAGTCGTGCCGGCGGCTGATCTGGCTGAACCCGCTGCTGCGCTACGAGAAGTTCGCGCCCCGGGCCGCGGGCATCCGGGCGCTGCTGCCGGAAGTGGACGAGCACCGGCCGGTGCATGATCTCGCGAGCGTGGAGGCGCTGGCGAGGGCATTGGGGCGGACGGAGCCGGGCGTACGGGCGCGGGCATCCTGACGATAGGGGCGGCAGGCTCGTGAAGCGCCGGATCGCCCGACTGGTCGGTATGCTCGGCCTCGCCGGCGTCCTGGCCGTGCCGGGGCGGGCGACGGCGCAGAACGCGGGAAGCATCCTGGGACGCGTAGTCGACGCATCTACCGGTCAGGTACTACGGGATGCCCTCTTCATTGTCGAGGGGACGGAGCTCCGTACCACTTCCGCGGCCGACGGCCGCTTCATCCTGGTGGCGGTGCCTTTCGGCGATCGGGCGGTGACGGTCTCCCTGCTCGGCTACACCACCACGACGGTCGAGGGCGTGCGCGTGCGCCCGGGTCGACCTGCCCGCGTTCTCGTCGAGCTGGAGCCGGAGGCCCTGGAACTCGACGAGATCCGGGTCGAGGTGGAGCGCGTCCGCCTGGTAGAGCCCGAGGTAAGCGCAACCCACGAACTGATCCAGGCCCGGGAGCTGCGCGAGCTGCCGATCGACGAGGTCTCCCAGGCCATCGAACTGGCGCCGGGGGTGAGCGACGGCCACTTCCGCGGGGGGCGCATCGGACAGGAGACCTACGTGGTCGACGGGCTGGAGTTCAAGAACCAGTTCGAAGCGTCGTCCCAGGGTCCCGCGCTGGAGCACCCCTCCGACGCACTCGAGGAGATCGAAGTCGTGACCGGCGGGCTTGGAGCGCGCTTCGGATCGGCGCTTTCGGGGGTGGTGCACTACACAACCAGGCGCGGCGATTCGGAGCGATGGCGGGGGGCGGCGGCGGTGCGCACCGACCAATGGGCGCCGCGGAAGCTGTTTCGGGGCTTCACGGCGTTCGCGGCATCCGGAGGGGGACCGGCGCCCGTGCTCGGGCGGGGCTCGGTGGTGTTCGCGAGCATTCTCGCCCAGGGCATGCTGGATGCGGAGCCGCGCGCCCGCGGCCTGACCTGCCTCCGGCCCGGCGACGGCGATGCCGAGATGGACGCGCTCATCGAGCGGTTGACGAGCGATCCCGCCACCACGGGGCTGACCTGCCCCTACACTGCGGCCGGCTTCCCCCACCAGGCGGGCGACAAGCTGCTGGCCTTCGCGCGCGTCGACCGGCCGATCGCGGACGGCCTGGCCCTGACGACCACGCTTCTGCACAACCGGGTGCAATCCGGGCTGTACACCTCCGAGTTCAAGTACAACCCCGACTACCAGCTGGGACAGCGGACGGACGGCACGCTCGCCACCGCATCGCTGGACTGGTCCCGGCAGGGGCTGGGCGGGGGCGCGCACGTGACGCTGCGGGGATCCGCCATGCGGCTGGACCGCTACCTGGGCGTGGTCGATCCGGACTCCCGTGCGCGCCGCCGCACCTTCGCGGGGTTCGGCCCGGCCCGGCTGGCGTTCCTGGGCGAGGAGTTCGTCCGCAGCCCGGTCCAGGACCAGTTGAGGTCCGCGGCTGCGGTGCCCGGATACTTTCCTCCCGGAGGCTCCGTCGGATCTCCTTTCGGGCCCGCCGCGGAGGGCATCTTCCACACCGAAGGGACCCCCGGCATCGCCAACTGGACGCGCACCGAGTTCGTCGGCGCCGACCTCTTCGCCGAGCTGCTTTCATCCGCGGGTCACGTCCTCAGCGCCGGAGGCGGCACCAAGCTCTATCGCGTCGAATCCTACGAGCGGGCGAGGAGCTTTCTGGCCGGATCGTCGCCCAACTACGCGCTCTTCTATCCGGGGTCGGTGAGCGCCTTCGTGAATGCGCGACTCGCGGCGGAGGACGAAATCGCGGTCACGCTCGGAGCGCGAGTCGACGCCTTCCGCGCCGGTCTCGACTATCGGCACGACCGAGTGGACTTTCTCGCTCCGGGGACGCGCGCGGGATGGAAGGTCGGCGTCACGCCGCGAATCGGCGTTTCGGGGCCGGTTCCAGGTACCGAGGGCCGGACGGCCTTTCGCTTCAACTACAGCCAGGTCGCGCAGCCCCCGGACTTCCGCTTCTTCCTCGATACCACGCTCGGCGATTCGCTGAGAACCGACATCCGCCGGCAGGGAAACCCGGATCTGGCGTTCGAGAAAGGGACCAGCCTGGAGTTCGGCGTGACGCATCAGATCGGCGAGAGCGCCGCGGTTTCGCTGGTCGGGTTCCGCAAGGAGCTGAACAATCTCGTGACCGGCAGCCTGCGCTTCGCCGGGTTCTCGAAGGGTCAGTTCACCGGAGGAGACTTCGGGACGGTGCGGGGCGCCGAGATGTCGATGCGGGCCCGGGGGCCGTTCCTGCGGCTCCGCCTGGGCTACGCGCTGCAGAAGGCGGTGGGCGTGGTCTCGACGGCGCTCGACCCGGCGATCGAGGATCCCGATGCGACCCGCGAGGAGTTCCCTCTGGCCTTCGACCGGCGCCACTCCGCGAACCTGGCCGTCTTCGCGGGCCGCGCCACGGGAGAAGCCGACCGGCGCTGGGGCGTCGCTCTCGCCACGGCGGCGAAGAGCGGGTATCCCCTGGACCGCCGGCTCCTGGATCCGCACCGCGAGAGTGCCGACCGCGATCCAGTCCGCTTCCTGCCCTGGATCGTGCAGCTCGACCTGCGCGCCACGCTCGAAGTCGGCGACCTGCCGGGTTGTTCGGACTGCCGCTGGCGCATCGTGTTCGACGGCCGCAACCTCCTCGACCGCGCGAACGTTCTGGCGCTCCGTCGCGACACCGGCACGATTGCGCCCCCTGCGGCACAGGTCCTCGAGCTGGCGCGGGGCGGGACGGGCGGCTCCATCCCGCGGGAGTCGCCGCGTTACAGCGCGCTCGCGGATCTGGACGGCAACGGTCGCATCACGGATCTGGAATACCGAACCGTCCGGTTGGCGGCCGCTCTCGACCGCATGGATCCGTCGCTGTTCTTCGACGAGCCGCTGCAGCTCAGGCTGGGCGTCGAGGTTGGATTCCGATGATGCGCCGACGCGGGACCCGGATAGTGCGCCGGGGTTCGGTTTCGACGCCGCGGGGCGGCTCGGTTTCGATGATGCGTGCGGGCGCCTGGATGGCGCTGGGGGCGCTCTGGGCTCTCGGCTGCCGGGAAGCCACGTCGCCGTTCGTGTCGGTGGACCGTCCCTCCATCGAGGTGACGGGACCGCTTCAGCTCACCTTCTCGGGGCTCGACGAACGGACGCCGGTCTGGCTCGGGCTCGACTCGCTGGCCTATGCGGCCGAGGGCGTCGCGCCATTCGCGCAGAGCCCGGGCGTTCTGATGAAGATTCCGGCCACGGGCGGACCTGCTGAGCCGCTGTTCCCGGCGCTCCAGTTTCCCGGCGGTGCGTCCCACTGGCTTGCCAGCCCGGCGCCGTCCCCCGACGGAGCCCGGGCGGCCTACGTGGAGATGTGGGCCGTAGCGGACGAAGATCTCTGTCCGGCGGCCGTCGTCGTCTGCGATCCGTCCGGTGCGCCGCGGGTCGCCGCCCGCCTGGCCGAGATCCGGCTTCACCTCACGGACCGTGAAGGAGGAGGTTCGCCGGCGCCCCGACGCTCGCTCTCCGTGCCGCTCGAGGGACGGGAGTTCGTACCACTGCGGGGTGATCCGTTCCTGCCCGGCTTCTTCCGCATCCGCCACTACCCCTTCCAACGCCTCTTCCACGAGGAGAATCCGCCCCTCTTCCGTCCCAGTTGGGATCCGGATGGGACTCGTGTGGCGTTCAGCGATGGGCTTCGGGTGCTGCTCTGGGACCTCGCGTCTTCCCGGGCGGAAACCGTGTCCGGCACCGACGGCGGCGTGGCTCCGGCCTGGTCCCCGAATGGTGAGTGGATTGCGTTCACAAGGCTGGTGCGGGGCGACTCGGCTGCCGCGAGCTGCACCCATTCCGGGTTCCTGGGGCCGGTCTGCCGGCAGGAGCGGGTGGACTACGAGGTGGCGGACCGGAGGATCGCGCTGGTGCGGCCGGATGGTTCGGAGACCCGTGAACTGGGCCGGGGAGAGGAGCCCGCCTGGACGCCCGACTCGGGCCGGCTCGTCTTCCGGCGGGACGGACGCCTGTGGACCGTGCCGGTGGGAGGGGCGGCGGCGACTCCGATTCCCGACACCGAACGAGCCCGCGAGCCCGCCGTTTCGCCCGACGGAAGCCGGTTGGCGTATGTCCGGTTGCTGAGCGGCGGAAAGCATGATGTCTGGGTCGTCCCGTTCGAGGAAGGAGGGTCGTGAACACCGGAGGTTGGGGGAAAGGACCGTGATCGGCGGGCGGAGCGCGGCTGTCGTGAGGCCCGGACGCGGAGCCGCGGCGGCTGTCGGGCTCGCGCTGATGCTGGTGATCGCGCTCGCAGGCTGCGGCGACCCGGTCGTGATTCTCGGAGACGCACCGGGCGTCATGCGGGTCGTGGCGGGAAAGCCGGACGACCTCGAGCCCGCCGAACGCGTGCCGGCAACCGACTTTGAGCTGTCTTCGCCGCGCGGGCTGGCGCTGGGGGCGGACGGGACGCTCTACATCGCCGACCGCCGGGCGGCCCGCATCCTGGCAGTGCGTGCCAACGGCGATGTCGCCGTGCTGGCGGATCAGAGCGGGTGCTCGGGTTCCGCCTGCATGCGCCGTCCCGAAGGCCTCGCCCTCGCCCCCGGCGGTACGCTGCTGGCAGCGGACGGCCAGGCGGGCAGGGTCTTCCGGGTGACGGCGCGGGCGGGTAGCGATGGCGTGGTTTCCGTCCTGGCCGGCGACCCGGGAGGCGTGGCTCCGGCAAGCGGCCTCCCGGCCACCGAGGCCCGCTTCGGCGAACCCACCGGCGTGGCCGTATCCGAGACGGGTGACGTGTTCGTGAGCGACTGGCCCGAGCACCGCGTGTGGCGCATCGCCCGGGACGGCACCCTTTCCCCGGCTGCGGGCAACGGACGAGCCGGCAGTTCGGGCGACGGCGGACCCGCCACCGAGGCCCGCCTGCGCGCCCCCCGCGGGCTGGCGGTTGCGGATGGGCGTCTCTACATCGCTGACGCGGCCGACCAGCGCGTCCGCGTGGTCGACCTAGACACCGGCATCATCCAGCCGGCCGCCGGCTCCGGGACACAGGGGTTCTCGGGCGATGGCGGATCGGCCCTGCGCGCGAGGCTCGCCTTTCCCGAGGCCGTCGTGGCGGTCGATGGCGGTGCGACGCTCTTCATCGCCGACCGTGGGAATGGCCGGGTGCGCGCCGTCGAAACCGCCACCGGCGTCATCCGCACGTTCGCCGGCAACGGCGCGTCGGACTACAATGGCTCCGGACTGGAGGCCGGCGAGACCGCCCTGCCTGCTCCGGCGGGCCTTGCCTCCGACCTCGGCTTCCTCTTCATTGCCGACGACCACCTCAACCTGGTGTGGCGGACCCCGATCCGGTTCTGAGCCTCGCCGCGGCTCGCCAGGCGCTCATCCTCGACATGCACCGATGGATCGATACGTGAACCTTCCACTATCGCACGCGCGGTCATCCGCCGGGGGAAGCATCGCCGTCGCCTCGATGTTCGCGGCACTCGCCACGGGATGTGCCCCGAGGGACGTCGGCCCCGCGCCCATCGTCCAGGACAGCGCCGGCGTGGAGTTCGTGCGCCACGGGCCGCTGGCCGACTACGGCCGGTCCGTCTATCCGGCGGAGTACCTCCTGACCATCGGGGACATGGAAGGGCCTCCCGAGATGCTCTTCGCGGAGGTGGCCGGGGTCGAGCTGCTGGACGACGGGACGGTCGCCGTCCTCGACCGGGAGGCGGCCGATGTACGCGTATACTCGCCGGACGGCTCCTTCCTCCGCCGCATCAGCCGCAGGGGCTCGGGACCGGGCGAGATCAGCGGCGACCTTACCGTGGCGATGGTCGGCATCGGTGACGGGCGCCTGCTGCTGCCCGACGCCATCAACCAGACCGTGAGCATCTTCGGCCGGGACGGTGGCCTCCTCGAATCGCACCCGTGGGACATCATGCAGGCGTACATGCCCGAGTGGAGGGCGGCGAACGACTCGACGGTAGCGGTGCACCTCTGGTCCGCATCTGCCCCGTGGCACGTCCTGGCACACCGGTCCGTCTCAGGGGTGCTGCTCGACACCCTTGCGGTGTACGCGGTCCGGCTGGCCGACAGCCCCGTGGACCGGCGTTTTCCCGTCTGGGCCGATATGCTCGTCTGGTCCACGCGCGAGCCGGACCAGGTCGTCGGCGCCTGGATGTCCGAGCCATGGGTCACCCTCTTCCGGCAGGGCGTTCCCGTGCGCAGGATCTCTTGGGATCGCGACGAGGCGCTGCTGAGCGAGGAACAGCACGAGATCCTCCTGGGCATCGTCGCCCGGAACATGGATCCGGGCGCACTCCCTCCGGATCTGCGCACCATGGTTCGTCTGCCCGAGAGGCTGCCGGCGATGGCGGACATCGAGGCCGGCGCGGAACTCATCCTGGTTCAGCGCGTTCGGTCCGTGGAGAGGCTGGACCAGCGGATCACCTACGTCAACCGCGGCCCGTCAGGCTTCGGCGGCCCGCTTTGGGACGTGTTCAGCTTCGCGGGCGACTACCTGGGTGTTCTCGACCTGGGCGCCCCGGCCGACGTCTTCGACATCCGGGGCGATACCATCCTGGGCGTGCGCGAGGACAGCCTCGGGGTTCAGCAACCCTTCCTGGCCCGGTTGCCGGCCCAGCTGCGGGAGCCGCGCTGAGGTGCAGTCAGAGTAGCCGAATCGGTCCCGGATACCGACCGATGACCGGATCGAGCGTAAGCAGTGTCAGCCCTTCGATCTGAGCCTGCGCCACCAGCATCCGATCGAAGGGATCGCTGTTGAGCGGGGGCAGCAGGTCCGCCGCCACGGCGTGGGCGCCTGAAACGGCAAGCTCCGTGTACCCGTTTTCGAGCAGACCCCGTCGCAGCAGGCGCGGATCGACGCGGAAATCCTCGCGTCCCAGCCCGTTCTTGATCGCGACCTCCCAGAGAGATGCGGCGCTGAACGCGAGTTGCGAATCGGGATCCTCCAGCAGGGTACGCGCGACGCTCGGAAGCCGTTCGGGGATGCCCGCCGCATAAAGCAGGAGGTGGGTGTCGAGAAGAAAGGTCACGATTCCCCCTCGAACGATGCCTCGATCTTCCTCCTGCCCATGCGATCGAAATCGGGTGGAAGGGAGATGTGTCCGGCCAGAAAGCCGAGGCGCCGCACGGCTCCGCTCTCTTCGTCGTCCACCGCGGTGACTTTGACCAGAGGCTTGCCAGCGCGGGCGATGATGAACGGCTCTCCCTCGACGGCCTCCCGCACCAGGCGCGAGAGGTGTGTCTTGGCCTCATGCATGTTGAATGTACGCATGACGATGGCTCCCGAAAGGAGTTGAACTTAGGTTACTAAACTAAGTCCGCTCTCCCCGGGCCCGCAAGGAACTCGCGCGTCTCGCGACTCCTGATCCCCTCGCCACCCCCAGGCCCTCTATCGCGCCAGCGGCGCTGCCCCCGGATTGCGGATGACGTCGATGATCTGTGCCAGGATGGAGAACGCGATTTCCGCGGGGGTGCGGGCGCCGATGGAGAGCCCCACGGGGCTGTGGATGCGGGCGACGGCCTCAGGGGCGAAGCCCGCCTCGAGGAGGCGCTCGCGGCGCTGCCGCCGGGTGCGGCGTCCACCGAGGGCGCCGATGTAGAAGGCGTCGCTGCCCAGCGTGGCGGTAAGCGCCGGGTCGTCGATCTTCGGGTCGTGGGCGAGCACCACCAGCGCGCTGCGTGCATCCAGCCCGATCCGCTCCAGTGCCTGGTCCGGCCAGGCTCGCACGATCTCCGCGCCGGGGAAGCGCTCCCGTGTGGCGAACCCCTCGCGCGGATCGATGATGGTGGCCGGCAGGCCGACCTCGGGGGAAGTGCGGGCGAGAACCTGGGCGATGTGCACGGCGCCCACGACCAGCAGCCTGCGCGGGACCGTGTACGGGCGGAGCAGGACGGGGCCGTCGGCGGTCTCGGCCACCTGGGCCTCCTCGGCGCGCAGGGCGGCGTAGACCTGGTCCGCCGAGACCCCCGCCATGGACCGCGGCTCGCGCGCGCCGGCGGGCCCGATTTCCACCAACTCCTGGGCGCCGTCGCTCAGCCGGGTCGCCAGGACTACGCTGCGCCCCGACCGCTGTGCTTCGAGAAGAGTGTCGAGGAGGGCGGGTCGCACGGATCAGCGCACCGCTTCGACGTATATCTCCACCTCTCCGCCGCAGGCGAGCCCGACTTCCCACGCCATCTCGTTGGTGACGCCGAACTTGAGCCGCTGAGGGTCGCCCGATTCCATGACCTCCATGGCGGCGTGGATGACCGCCGACTCCACGCATCCGCCGGAGACGGACCCGGTGAAGTCCCCGCCTTCGGCCACCGCCATGTGGCTGCCCGCGCGCCGCGGGGCCGAACCCCAGGTGCGCGTTACCGTCGCCAGCGCTACCCGGCGTCCCTCGCCAAGCCAGTTGGCCGCCTGCTCGAGGACCGGATCCGCGCTCGTGTGCCCTGCTACAGATCGCATCATGGCCCCAAGTTGCCCCGACTGCCCGCGCGCGCGCAACGTTTTCCGGCTCTGTGCTATCATATTTTCGGGTGAGGGCGGCTGGAGTTGCCGTCACGCGCCCGCGCGCATCGGCTTCAAGCGGCCACGCGGCCTCGATTCCGCGCACCAGGCTACCTCCATTTCACATCCACAAGACCGAAAGACACATGACCACCTCAACCAGACACGACATCGCCGCCATCCAGGAAAAGATCCGGGAGGAGAGCGCCTTCGTGGATCGCCTGCTGGATGAAGTCGGGCGCGTGATCGTAGGCCAGCGCTACATGGTGGAGCGGATGCTGATCGGCCTGCTCGCCGACGGGCACGTGCTGCTGGAGGGTGTCCCCGGGCTCGCCAAGACGCTGACCGTGCGCACGCTGGCGGCGGCCATCCGCACCTCCTTCCAGCGCATCCAGTTCACGCCCGACCTCCTGCCCGCGGATCTCATCGGGACCCTCGTCTTCGACCCGAAGGAGTCGGACTTCAAAACCCGCAAGGGTCCCATCTTCGCGAACGTCATCCTCGCCGACGAGATCAACCGCTCGCCGGCCAAGGTCCAGGCCGCGCTACTGGAGGCGATGCAGGAGCACACCGTAACCATCGGGCAGAACACCTTCTCGCTTGACGATCCCTTCCTCGTACTCGCGACCCAGAATCCCATTGAGCAGGAGGGAACCTATCCTCTCCCCGAGGCCCAGGTGGACCGCTTCATGCTGAAGCTGGCGGTGGGTTATCCCGACAAGGATGAGGAGCTCGAGATCATGCGGCGCATGGCGACGGGGCCGGCGCGCGACGTGACTCCGGTGGTGAGCCCGGACGAGATCCTGCGGGCGCGCGACGCCGTCGAGATGGTGTACATGGACCCCCAGATCGAGCGCTACATCGTCGACCTGGTGTTCGCGACCCGCGATCCGGCCGCCTGCGGGCTGGACGACCTGGTGCAGCTCATCGCCTACGGGGGTTCGCCCCGGGCGAGCATCTGCCTGGCGAAGACGGCGCGGGCGCATGCCTTCCTGCGCCGGCGCGGCTACGTGACCCCGGAGGACGTGCGCTCGGTGGGGATGGACGTGCTCCGCCACCGGGTGCTGGTCACCTACGAGGCGGAGGCCGAGGAGGTCACCCCGGAAGACGTGGTGACCCGCGTTCTGGACAACATCGAGGTTCCGTGACGGAATGATCGCGAGCGAAATCCTTCGCAAGGTCAGGCGCATCGAGATCACCACGCGGGGTCTCGTGAACGAGGTCTTCTCGGGCGAATACCATTCCGTCTTCCAGGGACGGGGGATGAATTTCGCGGAGGTGCGCGAGTACCAGTACGGGGACGACATTCGCAGCATCGACTGGAACGTGACGGCGCGCACCGGCACCCCGTTCGTAAAGGTGTTCGAGGAGGAGCGCGAGCTCACCGTCATGCTGGTGGTGGATGTGAGCGCCTCGGGCAACTTCGGGACCCGGATGCGCATGAAGGGCGATGTGGCGGTGGAGATCTGCGCCCTGCTGGCCTTCAGCGCGATCAAGAACAACGACAAGGTCGGGCTGATCCTCTTCAGCGACCGGATCGAGAAGTTCGTGCCCCCGCGCAAGGGGCGCCGGCATGTGCTGCGGGTTCTGCGCGAGCTTCTGTACCACCGGCCGGACCGGAGCGGCACCGACATCCGGATGGCCCTCGAGTACCTGACGCGCGTGACCCGGCGGCGGGCGGTGGTGTTCCTCGTGTCGGACTTCCTGGCGGGCGGGTTCGGCCGCGCCCTCAACATCGCCGGCCGGCGCCACGACACCATAGCGGTGCGGGTGCGCGACCGGCGCGAGACGGAACTGCCTCCCATCGGGCTGGTTGAGTTCGAGGACGCCGAGACGGGCGAGCGGTTCGTGGTGAACACCTCCGACCGAAGCTTCCGGGAGGCCTTCGGGCGCGACCGGGCCGCGGTCGAAGAGGAGCTCGAGCGGACGCTCCGGCACGGCAAGGTTGATCTGATCGACGTGCGCGTGGACCGGCCCTACGTGCGGCCGCTGATGCGCTTCTTCAAGGAGCGGGAGCGGCGGCGATGATGTCGATTTGGGCGAGGCCGGGCGCCGCGATGACGTCCTGGCAACGATGTGCCGGTGCGGCCCGGGTCGCCTGCCGTGCCGCGTTGATGGCGCTTTTCGCCGCCTGTGCCCCCAACCCGGCCGGTGCCCAGGAACTCCCCGCACCCCCCTCCCTCCGAGTCGCGGTCGACACCACCACGACCACGGTGGGCGGGCGCCTCCACCTGACCGTCGCCGTCGAGCACGCGCCCGACGCGACCGTTCAGTGGCCCGACTCGCTCAACCTGGCGCCCTTCGAGGTGCTCGGAGCGGTGGTGAACCCAACAACCGTGGCCGACGGACACGCCATGACCACGGCCGTGCTCACCCTCACCGCCTTCGAGCTGGGCGAGCTGGAGATCCCGAGCTTCACGGTGGGCGTGACCTCCCCCGCCGGCGTGACCGAACTGGTCACCGACCCCTTCGGCATCGCGGTGGTGAGCGTCGGACTCGACGAAGGTCAGGACATCCGCGACATCCGGGGTCCGCTGTCCATCCCGCGCAGCATGCTGGTGATCGGCCTCTGGGTCCTCGCGCTCGCGCTGGCCGCGGGCGGCGGATGGTGGCTGGCGCGCCGCGCCCGGCAGCGCACGATCGACGAGGGCCCCGTCATCGAGGCCCCCCCGCGCCCCGCGCACGAGGTCGCTTACGAGGAACTCGACTGGCTCGAAACGTCGGGGCTCCTGGGACAGGGCCGCATCAAGGAGTACTACATCGAAGTGTCGGACATCATCCGGCGCTACCTGGAAGGGCGTTACACCATTCGGGCGCTGGAGATGACCAGCCGGGAGGTGCTTCAGGAGTTGGAGAACATGGACGTCGCCTGGGACGTCCACGATCGTTTCGCGGCCTTCCTGGAGCACTGCGATCTGGTCAAGTTCGCAAGACACCGCCCGAGCTCGACCGCGTGTGCCCTGATCGTCCCGGACGCGCGCGCCCTGGTGGGCGCGACATTGCCGCCCCCGGAACCCGATCCGGAGGAGGAGCGGGAAGAGGAAGGCGACGGCTCGCGGCCGGACGCCGCTCCGCTTGCGGGCGTGGAGGCGGCATGAACTTCGAGTTCGCGGACCCGGGCTTCCTCTGGCTGCTGCTCGCAGTACCCGCGCTCGCGTGGTGGTATTTCGGGCGGCGCCGGCTGAGGGGCGGCTCGCTGGTCTACTCGGACCTCGCGGCGGTGCGTCGCGCGGATATCCGACGGGGCGGCCGTTGGCGTCACGTGCTGCCTGTGCTGCGCCTGCTGGCCGTGGCCGCGCTGGTGGTGGCCTTCGCCCGGCCCCGGGCCGGCGTCACCAGCGAGAACGTCCTCACCGAGGGGATCGACATCGTGCTGGTGCTGGACATATCCGGCTCCATGCTGGCCGAGGACCTCGAGCCCAACCGCATCGACGCCGCCAAGCAGGTCGCGGCCGACTTCGTCTCCGGGCGTCGGAACGACCGCATCGGCCTGGTGGTCTTCGCGGGTCAGGCCTTCACCCAGGTGCCGCTTACCCTCGACTACGGCGTCGTACGCGAGCTGATGGACGAGTTGGACGTGGGCATGGTAGAGGACGGTACCGCGGTGGGTATGGGGCTCGCCACCGCGGTCAAGCGGCTGAACGAGAGCGTCGCCGACTCGAAGGTCGTGGTGCTGCTCACCGACGGCCGCAACAACCGAGGCGAGATCGACCCGCTCACCGCTGCGCAGATGGCACAGGCCCTGGGCGTGCGGGTGTATACGATCGGGGCGGGATCGCGTGGCACCGCCCGCGTGCCGGTGGACGACCCGCTGCTCGGCCGGCGCTACGCGACCGTGCGCGTGGACGTGGACTAGGAGACCCTGGCCGAGGTCGCGAGCACCACCGGCGGGCGCTACTTCCGGGCCACCGACACCGAGAGCTTGGCGAGCATCTACCAGGAAATCGACGAGCTGGAAACCACGGAAATCGAGGTGCAGAACTTCACGCGCTATACCGAGCTCTTCCACTTCCCCCTCGCGGCCGGGCTCCTGCTTCTGTTGATGGAGGCCGCGCTCGCGAACACGCTCCTGCGCAAGCTCCCGTAGCAGCCAATGTTCAGATTCGGATCCGTCGAACTGCTCTTCGGGCTGCTCCTGGTGCCCCTGCTGGCGCTGCTGCTCCGGCATGGCGCGCGCGCGCGGCGGCAGGCGCTGGACCGATTCGGGGACAGCGAGCTGGTGCAGCGGCTGGCCGCGTCGGTGCACCGGCGCAACCGGACGCTCCGCACCCTGCTCTTCGTCGGGACCGTCGGCCTGCTGCTCACCGCGCTGGCACGTCCCCAGTTCGGCACCCGGGTGGAGACGGTGCGGCGCGAAGGCAAGGACGTGGTGGTGGCGCTGGACCTGTCCCGTTCCATGCTCGCCGAGGACATCGCGCCCAATCGGCTGCAGCGCGCCAAGCTGGAGATCCTGCGCCTGGTGGACCGGCTCGAGGGCGACCGCGTCGGGCTGGTGGCCTTTGCGGGCCAGGCCTTCGTGCAGAGCCCGCTGACCACCGACTACGCTGCCACCCGGCTCTTCCTGAGCGCCATGGACGTGGACCTGGTGCCGGTGCAGGGGACGAATCTGGGGGAGGCGATGAACGTCGGGCTCGACCTCTTCGACGAGGAGGTGCGCGAGTTCCGGGTACTTCTGATCGTGACCGACGGGGAGGACCACGAAGGCGAGGTCGACGATGCCGTTCGGCGCGCCAACGATGCCGCCGTGCGCGTCTTCACCGTGGGCATCGGATCTCCCGACGGGGTCCCGATCCCCGAGTTCGACGACGCGGGCAACAGGCAGGGCTTCCAGCGGGACGCCGACGGCAACGTCGTGACCACGCGCCTGGACGAGGCTACCTTGCGGCGAATCGCCGACGCGACCGGGGGAGGCTTCTACCTCAGCACCCCGCAGAGCGTTGAACTCGACGCCCTCATCGACGAGATGAGCGCGGTGGGCACGCGCGAGATCGATGCCCGCGAGATCGCCCGGTTCGAGGAGCAGTTTCAGCTTTTCCTGGGAGCGGCCATCCTGCTGCTGCTGATCGAACCGCTGCTTCCGGCGCGGAGAAGAGGCGAGGCCGGGAGACAGGCTGCCCGGTGGACGGGAGGTGCCGAATGAGAAACCGCCTGGTGTTCCTGCTGATGGCTGGTGCGCTGCTCGTGCCCGGTGCGGTGAGCGCCCAGCGCGGTCTTGTGGAGGAGGCCAACCGCCTCTACGCCGAGGGCCGCTTCGCCGAGGCGCACGAAATGTACCTGGAGGCGCTGCGCGAGAATCCGGGTTCGCCGCTGATCCGCTTCAACGAGGGCAACGCGCTCTACCGGAATCAGGAATTCGAGCGCGCCCTCGAGGCGTACCGGGACGCCATCGAGAGCGGCGACACGGCACTGGCCGAGGGCGCATGGTACAACCTGGGCAACTCGCTCTTCCGCCAGCAGCAGCTCGACGGGAGCCTCGAGGCGTACAAGCAGGCATTGCGCATCAACCCCGGAGATCTCGACGCCAAGCACAATCTCGAGCGCGTGCTGGAGCAGATCGAGGAGCAGGAGAATCAGCAGCAACAGCAGAACCGGAATGAGGACGATCAGGACCAGGAGAACCAGGACCAGCAGCAGCCGCCGCCGGAGGGCGATCCGGAACCGGATGAGCAGGAGCAGGAGCAGCCGCCGCCGGAGAACGACGAGCAGGAGCAGGATCAGCCGGCCCAGCCGCCGCCCGGGCAGATGACACCCGAAGAGGCCGAGCGTCTGCTCCAGGCCATCCAGGAAGATCCTGACGAGGTCGATCGCCCGCCACGGGCGGACTCGCTCGGGCGGAGACCGCGCAAGAACTGGCGATGAGGATCTCGTCCGCGATGGCGCTTCTCGTCTTGGCGCTTGCCGCAGGCCCGACAGACGCCACCGCCCAGCAGGTCTCCGCGCGCGCCTACCTGAGCGGCAACCAGGTGGGCGTCGGGCAGCAGTTCGTGCTGAACGTGGAGGTGTCCGGAACCCAGGGCGTGGACCAGGACCCCGAACTGCCGGACCTGAGCTCCTTCTCGGTGTACCTGGGGAGCGGCTCCTCCAGTTCGATGCAGATGTCGGGCGGGCGCACCACCGTCAGCCTCACCATCCAGTACCGGTTCCAGGCCACCCGGGCGGGTACCTTCACCATCGACCCCGTCGAGGTTCGCGCGGCGGGAAGCGCCTTCGCCACCGAACCCCTCACCCTGACCGTTTCCGACGCACCTGTCCCCCAGGGGCCCTCGGCGGGAGCGGGCGCGGGAGACCGCGGCATCGCGCCCGAGGACCTCTTCGTGGAGGCGGTGCCGAGCCGCCGGCAGGTATACGAGAATCAGCCCGTGGTGGTCGACTACCGGATCTTCACGCGCGTGAACGTGAGTTCGTACAGCATCACCCGGCTTCCGCCGGCCACGGGCTTCTGGGTGGAGGAGTATCCGCAGGTGCGCGAGCCGGTGATCGGTCAGACCGTCCGCGACGGGATGCAGTACACCACCGCGACCATCCGCAAGGTGGCGCTCTTCCCGACCGGGTCGGGCGCGCGCACCCTCGAGCCGCTGGGCATCGAGGCGCAGGTGCGGGTGCGCCGCCGCTCGGCCTTCGACCCGTTCGAGGACTTCTTCGGGCGTGGGTCGCTGCTGAACTCGACCATCTCGACCGCGGCGGCCTCGCGGGCGGTGGAGATCGAGGTGCTGCCGCTGCCCGGCGGGCGCCCGGAGAACTTCACCGGCTTCGTGGGCGACCTGGACGTTACCGCCGCCCTCGACCGCGACAGCGTGCAGGTCAGCGATGCGGTCACCCTGACCGTGGTGGTCGCGGGGAGCGGCAACCTGCGCATGCTGGCCGAGCCCGAGGTGGAGGTCCCGCCCGGCTTCGAGGCCTTCCCGCCCGAGGTGACCGAGCGCGTCGACCGCACCGACGCGGGGGTGAGCGGGACGCGCACCTACGAGTACGTGCTGGTGCCGCGGGTGCCGGGGGTGGGGGCGATCGCGCCCGTCGAGCTGGCTTACTTCGATCCAGGAAGCGGGACGTACGAGGTCGCGGCCAGCGGGGCGCTCGCGGTGGAGGTCACCGGGGTGGCGGCAGACGGGCCCCTGGGGACGGGCCGGGTGCGCGCGGGGGTGGAAGAACTGCGCACCGACATCCGCTTCATCCAGCTCGGGAGCCCGGCCCTGGTGCTGGCGAACCGGACGCTGTTCGCGCACCCGCTCTTCTGGATCACGCTGCTCGTCCCGCTGGCGGCGGTGGGTGGAGCGGCGGGGCTGCGCCGGCACCGCGACCGGTTGCACGGCGATGTCGCGTACGCCCGTTCGCGGCGCGCAGCGAAGGTGGCGCGGAAGCGCCTCGCGGAAGCGCGCAAGCTGGCGGACGGGCAGGACGTGCGCGCCTTTTACGCGGAGGCCGGGCGTGCGCTCGAAGGCTTCCTGGCCGACAAGCTCAACATTGCCGCCGCCGGCATGATCCGGGACGAGGTGCGCGACCGACTGGCCGTCCTGGGCGTCGCCACCGAGGCGGCCGAGCCCTATCTGGAGTGCCTGGAGGAGTGCGACCGTCAGCGCTTCGCCCCGCCGACCGCGTCGGAGGAGGAGCGCGCGCGCTTCCTTGGCCGGGTGGAGGAGGCGATGGCTGCGATGGCGGAGCACCTTGCCCGATGAGCGCGCGGACGATCCTTCCGGCAGCCCTCCTCCTGCTGGCATTCCAGCCCGCTCCTCTCCACGCCCAGGACGAACTCTTCGAGGAGGGCAACCGCCTCTACCAGCAGGAGGACTACCAGGGCGCGCTCGACAACTACCTGCGCATCCGCGAGGCGGGGTTCGAGAGCCCGGGCCTCTACTACAACATCGGCAACGCCTACTTCAAGGCGAACGAGCTGGGCCGGGCCATCCTCTACTACGAGCGGGCCCGGCGCCTCGCCCCCGGTGACGCCGACATCCTCGCGAACCTGGAGCTGGCCCGTTCGCTGGGGGCGGACGAGATCGTCCCGCTGCCGCGCTTCTGGCTCTTCCGGGTCGGGTCGTGGTGGATGAACCTCTTCCCGCGCTCACTCCTCATCGGACTGACGGCCGCGGGCTACCTGATGGCGGCCGGGGCGGTGGTGGTGCTGGTACTGCGGCCGGGAGCGCTGTCGTGGGCGCGTCGCGTCGCGGTCGCGGGGGGGATCCTGGTACTGCTGCTGGGCGCCACCCTGGCCGTCCGCGAGACCGGGTTGGGGCAGGCCCGCCATGGCGTCGTCCTCGTGGCCGAGGTGGGCGTCCAGAGCGCTCCTTCCGACGACCCCGCGCTACAGCTCTTCGTCATCCACGAAGGCACCCGGGTGCGCGTGGACCGGAGCTCCGAGGAGTGGCTGGAGGTGGTGCTCGACGACGGCAAGGTGGGCTGGGTGCGCGCAGAGGTGCTGGAGGAGGTGTGAGGGCAACCTGATCCGGCAGAATCAGCGGGAGGCGGGAACGAAGTTGGGGGACGCGTCGTAACCAACGGACACCCGGGACGCGCGGCCCCACCATGGAGCGTCAGGACGAGATGGATCCAAACCGTTGCCGACGAAGGCGGAGTCGCTGGCCGGGGGGCCTGCGGGACGCCCTGGGGCGTTCCATTCTGGTGGCGACGCTCGGCCTCCTGTCGGCATCGGGGGTGCATGCGCAGGAGGAAGACCGGGCCCCGATACGAGTCACCCTCCGGGGGATTGTCCTGGACGAAGTCATGGGAACGCCGGTCGCGGGAGCCGCGGTTTACCTGGAGGACGAGGACTACGGCGCGCTCACCGACTCACGAGGCGCGTTCCGCATCGAGGGCGTCCCCGCCGGCTCGCAGACCGTCGTTGCAACCCAGTTCGGGTACTGGGAGGTCGCGGCAGATGTCGAGGTGCCCGAGGCCGGGACCATCATGGAGATCGACCTCAAGCCCAGGCCGATCCTGCTCGACGGCGTCACTGCGGTGACTGACAACATCGACACCATGGTCAGGCGCCTTCGGACGCGTCGGCAGTCCCTACCGTACCAGACCCGGGCGTTCGACCAGGAACGGCTGCTGCGCAGCCCCCAGCCCGACGTCTTCGAGTTCCTGTGGCGGGAGACCGGCCTTGAGCGGCGCCCCTGTCCGATCACAGTCGGCGTGACCTTTGTGGGATGGCGGCCGGCGCGAGGTCTCGGGGCATGGGACCTTCCCTCCCAGGCGCCCGGGGCGCTGTCGAGTCACTGCATCTGGAGGCGCGGCCAGGTGATAAGCCCGAGAGTGTATATCGACGAAATGCCGGTCGCCCGCGGCCTGGACGCGCTCAGAAACTATCCGACGACGCAGATCTACGCGTTGGAGGTCTATTCCCAGGGCGCCCAGATCCGGGCCTACACCTACAACTTCATGCAGCGCATGGCTGCAAACCCGGAGGCGCTGGTCG
The DNA here is from genome assembly GCA_022826025.1 of Gemmatimonadota bacterium. Lineage (GTDB taxonomy): Bacteria > Gemmatimonadota > Gemmatimonadetes > Longimicrobiales > Gaopeijiaceae > BD2-11. The sequence goes on from JAJDVR010000170.1 coordinate 38,814, forward strand.
CCCTCAGCGTGTGGCCGTGATGAGGACCGACGCCCTGCCCCTTCGTCTCCTCCTGGCGATCGCCTGCGTTCTTCTCCCCGCTTCCGTCGATGCGCAGGAGGCCGAGCCCTCGTCCATCCGCGTGCCGCTGCACGGTGTCGTCTACGATGCCCTCACGGGAACCGTCGTCCCGGGAGCTGCCGTGTACCTGAATGGCGAGGGGTACGGTGTGCTGTCGGACTCAACGGGGGTCTTCCGGTTCGCGGACGTTTTCCCGGGGCCCCAACTCATCGCCGCAGTCCAGTTCGGATACGAGGAGACGGCGGCGCCGGTCGAGGTGCCGGAGGAAGGCGCCTTCATCGAGATCGAACTCACGCCCCAGCCCATCCTGCTCGACGGCGTCACCGCGGTGGTCGACAACATCAGCACGATGGAGAGGCGCATGCGCTCGCGGCGGCGGTCTGCTGCGTCGCAGACGCGGGCGTTCAACCAGGAACGGCTGTTGCGCAGCGCGTCGTCCAACGCTCTTGAGTTCCTGCGTATGGAAACCCGCTACTTTCCCGTCCCGTGTCCCTCGGGCATCGGCATTTTCGGAACGGGGAACTCCACCCGGAACCTCGGCTGGCACGGAATCTCCCGGCTGACCGGCGCAATGTCGACGAACTGCATCATCCGCCGCGGAAGAACGATCAGCCCGAAGGTGTACATCGATGAAGTGCCGGCCATCGGCGGCCTGGACGAACTCGAGAGCTACCCCACGGCGCAGATCTACACGCTGGAGGTGTTTTCCCAGGGCGCCGAGATCCGGGCCTATACCTACGGCTTCATGCAGCGCATGGCCGAGAGACCCATGGCGCTGATTCCCATCAACCTCTGGCCGTAGCGCCTCCATCAACAATGCGAAGAGGCGGTTCCCAGGCGTTGGTCTGGTGCACCCTGGCCATGGCATCCTCCCTCGGCTTGCCCGCCACGACCGGGGCGCAGGAAGCTGACCGCACGGCTATCCGCGTGCTGATGCACGGTGTTGTCTACGATGAGCTGACCCGCACTCCGATCCCCGGGGCTGCAGTCCATCTGGAGGAGCAGAACTACGGCGCGCTTACGGACTCACTTGGCAGGTTCCGGTTCGAGGATGTTGCCGCGCGCTTTGAGGTTCTGGCCGTAGTCCAGTTCGGATACGAGGAGATATCGGCAGCGGTCGAGATGCTTGTAGACAGCGTCTTCGTCGAGATCGAGCTCACGCCCCGACCGATCCTCCTCGATGGCGTCACGACGGTGGCCGACAACATCAGCACGATGGAGAGGCGTTTTCGCTCCCGTCGGCGGGCTGTACCGTTTTTCGCGCGCGTGTACGATCAGGAGCGGATGTTGCGGACGGCTTCGGCCAACGCCCTCGAGTTTCTGCGATCTCAAGCCTTCGTGCGGATGGTTCCGTGTCCGGCGTTCTGGACCGCATGGCGCTGCGTCCGCAGACGAGGACGCATTGTAAGCCCGCGGGTGTACGTCGACGAAATCCCGGCCATTCGCGGACTGGACGAACTCGAGAGTTATCCGCCCTCCCAGATCTACCAGATCGAGGTGTTCTCATACGGCGCGGAAATCCGGGCCTATACCTATGGCTTCATGCAGCGCATGGCCGAGAAACCCAGGGCGCTCATGCCCATTGGCTGGCAGTGAAGAGAAGAGGCGCCGGCTGACGCCTGCTCTTGATCCTTTGCGCGGCAAGCGCGAGAGTTGGCTCATAGTCTTCCCCTTGGCGGAGGCCCGCTGACGCCTCCCGCACGCCGGAACGCGAGCCGCTTTCTCGCGCTTTTGCAGCCGCAATTCACGCACACATGTCATCTCAGCCGACCGAGTCGCCGCAGCGGCGCCGAGTCGAACTTCGCCGGCGCAACCGCAAGCTCGGGCGCGTGCTGCTCGTCATCGGGCTGATCGTGCTTTCGCTGCCGCTGGTGACGAACCTGGTGCGCGACCCCGCCGCCGAGCGACCCGAGGATCCGCCCTCGGAGATGGTGCGCAGGGCGGGTCTGGCCGAGGGGCGGGGCGACATCGAACTTGCCACCCAACTCTACGAGCGCGTGCTGGAGTTGGAGATGGGCGAGTCGCCGCGGGATACGCTGAAGGCCCTGGTCCGCGCGTCCCGGGCCGGTCTGGCACGCCTCGCGGAACTTCCGTGACCGCGGCCGGGCCTGCGCGCGGGCCCGCCGAGGCTCCGGCCTTCCCGCATCGGCCCGTCTGAGGCACACACAACCTTGATCCTGAGCACACCGACATGACCAACACCATGGCCATCCGCATCCACGGGCTCGGGGGCCCGGATATGATGCGCTGGGAACAAGTGCCCCTGTCCGACCCTGGGCCGGGCGAGGTGCTCGTCCGGCAGGAGGCGGTCGGGCTCAACTTCATCGACACTTATCACCGGAGCGGGCTCTACCCGGTACCATCGTTGCCGGCCGTGCTCGGGATGGAGGCGGCCGGCGTGGTCGAGGCGGCGGGGCCGGCGACCACGGACGGGCCGACCTTCCGGTCCGGCGACCGGGTCGCGTACGGGAGCGTTCTGGGCGGCTATTGCGAGCGGCGCGTGATGCCCGCCGAGCAGTTGGTCGCGATGCCCGACGGCGTCGACTACGAGGCCGCCGCGGCAGCCATGCTGAAGGGCATGACCGCGTGGTATCTCTGCCGCCGTACCTACCGGGTGCGCGCCGGCGAGACCGTGCTCGTGCACGCGGCCGCGGGCGGAGTCGGCACGATCCTCGGCCAGTGGTGCAAGGCGCTGGGCGCCACCGTGATCGGCACGGCCGGGAGCCCCGAAAAGGGCCGCCTGGCGCGGGCGCACGGCACCGACCACGTCATCCTCTACAAGGAAGAGGATTTCGTCGAACGGGTGCGCGAAATCACCGGCGGACGGGGTGTCCCGGTAGTCTTCGACGGGGTCGGCAAGGCCACCTTCGAGGGCTCGATGGAATGCCTGTCCCGCTTCGGCATGATGATCACCTTCGGCAACGCGTCGGGCCCCGTGCCTCCACTAAATCTGCTGCGCCTGAGCGCGAAGGGGCTCAGCGTGGCCCGTCCCTCGCTCAAGCCCTACATCGAGCGGCGCGAGGACCTGGAAGAAGCCTCCGGCGAACTGCTCGGACACATTCAGGCCGGCCGCATCGGGCTCACCATAGGTCAGCGCTTCCCTCTTTCCGCAGCCGCCGAGGCCCATCGCGCGCTGGAGTCGCGGGATACGCAGGGATGCACCATTCTGGTTCCGTGATGACACCCCTCACGCGCACTCGGGAGGATCCATGATTCGCACGCTCGCTTCCGCCGCTCTCGCCGTGCTCGTGACCGCGAGCGCCGCCGCCGCACAGCGCCCCAACACCGTCTTCCTCGACGAGCTGACCTGGACCGAGGTCCGGGCCGCCATCGGCGAGGGGGTCACCACCATCATCGTGCCCACCGCGGGGACCGAGCAGAACGGACCCCACATGGTGCTCGGCAAACACAAGTTCATCATCAACCACGCGTCGGACCTGATCGCGCGCGAGCTGGGCAACGCGCTGGTGGCACCGGTCATCGCCTATGTTCCCGAAGGCGCCATCGACGGGCCCGACGGGCCCACCGGACACATGCGCTACGCCGGGGCGATCACCCTTCCCAACGAGCACTTCATGAAGCTGCTCGAATACGCGGCCCGGAGCCTCGAGGTGCATGGCTTCACCGACATCGTCTTCATCGGCGACAGCGGCGGGAACCAGAACGGCATGCGCACGGTGTCGGAGATGCTCAATGAAGAGTGGGCGGCCGCGGGGAGGCAGGGCCGCGTCCACTTCGTCGGCGACTACTATTCCGGCAACGGCTTCCGCGACTGGCTCATGGAGGAACACGGCTACGACGCGGCCACCATTGGCGGGCACGCCGGCATCAGCGACACGTCCCAGCTTCTCTACATTGCGCCCGAGCACATCCGCCAGGGAGAACTGGCGCCGGGAGGCGGGTACGAAGGCAGCGGCGTATCCGGCGATCCCACCAAGGCTTCCGTCGTTTACGGCCGAATGGGCATCCAGCTCAAGGTTGAGGCAGCGGTGCGCCAGATCCGCGAGCTGACGCAGGGGCGATGACTCAGGCGACCATGACCCAGGTTGGCGCCTACGAGGGCAGCGCGCGTTTGCTGGCGGCGCTGGGACTCGAAGATGTGAATCCGGGCGGGTTCGCGGGCGAGTGGATGGGTTCCGGGCCCGAGCTCGAGGTCCATACCCCCGTCGACGGCTCGCGCATTGCCACGGTACGGCAGGTCACCGAGGACGAGTACGACCGCATCGTCGAGCGGGCGCACGAGGCGTTCCTGCAGTGGCGAACGGTGCCGGCTCCCAAGCGCGGCGAGGTCGTGCGCCAGATCGGCGACCGGCTGCGCCGGCACAAGGCGGAGTTGGGCGCGCTGGTAACCCTCGAGATGGGGAAGATCCTCACCGAGGGCGAGGGCGAAGTGCAGGAGATGATCGACATCTGCGACTTCGCGACCGGTCTCTCGCGCCAGCTCTACGGGCTCTCCATGCATTCCGAGCGCCCGGACCACCGCATGTTCGAGCAGTGGCATCCGCTGGGCGTGGTCGGCGTGATCTCGGCGTTCAACTTCCCGGTCGCGGTGTGGAGCTGGAACGCGGCCATCGCGGCGGTGTGCGGGGACGCCACCCTGTGGAAACCGTCCAGCCAGACTCCGCTGACGGCGATCGCGTGCACCCGCATCGCTGGAGAGGTCGCCCGCGAGAACGGCTACGATCCCGCCATTTTTTCGCTGGTGGTGGGGCGGGGCTCCACCGTGGGTGACCGGCTCCTGCACGACCGGCGCATCCCGCTGGTGTCCGCTACCGGCAGCTGCCGGATGGGCTAC
>JAJDVR010000226.1 GCA_022826025.1 Gemmatimonadota bacterium
CAGGACCAGGATGCCGCACCCTTCACCTCGCACATAGCCGTTCGCCCCCGCGTCGAAGGTGGCGCACCGTCCATCCGGCGACAGCATCCCGGCGTTTGCGCGCATTTCGAACAGTTGGGCCGACAGGATCGCATGCACGCCACCCGCCAGCGCCAGGTCCGCCTCCTGCCGTTGCAGCCCCGACACGGCCTGATGAATCGCCACCAGCGACGAGGAGCAGGCGGTGTCGAGGGCCATCGCCGGACCGTTCAGCCCCAATGCGAAGGCAACCCGCCCGATGGCGGTGTTGAAGGATGTTCCCGTGACCGAATAGAGGCTTGCGGCCGGTTCCGTCGGTTGTCCCGCGTCGAGGACCAGCGCCCGGTAGTCGTAGTTGCTGATGCCCGCGTATACACCGGTGCGGCTGCCCTTCAGCCGATCCGGATCGATCCCGGCATCCTCGAGCGCCTGCCAGCTCGTCTCGAGCATCATGCGCTGCTGCGGATCCAGGCGTTGCGCCTCGACCGGCGAGATACGGAAGAACGAGGCGTCGAACTCGTCCAGCCGATCGAGGAAGCCGGCAAACCGGCAACCCCTGGCGACCTTGTCGTCTGCAAACAGCTGGCCCGCACGCCCGGCTCCGGAACCCGGAACCCCCTCGGTAACCGCGTTTACGCCGGCTTTGAGCAGATCCCAGAACTCGCGAACACCGGGTGCACCGGGAAACCGGCAGGCCATGCCGACAATCGCAATGGGCTCGGAGTCAGTGGGGGGCATTGCTACCTCGTCGCCACGGCCCGTTACCACGAGAGCGTCTTCGAGTATTTCACCGAGAACGCCCTTCCCGACGACAGCGGCGTACGCGGAATCATGTTTTCATCCCGCTCCGTGTGAAGGCCCTCGCTGTATACGAGCCAGAGATCGGTGCCTTCGCTGAAGTGATAGCGAATGCGCGTGTTGATGCTGGTGAGGTCGTCCACGCCGTTGTACTGGGTGTACGTGCTCAGAGAAAGACGGGTGTCCAGCGCAAACTCCACCTTCAGTTGCGCCAAATGCGTCGTGGTGGCCAGGTCGCGCTCGGGAAAATCGATCCGGTTGATGGAGTACGCCATCCCGAGCTCGAGATGCCCGGAGACATTCCACACCGGCCCGGCCGATACGCCGATCCGGCTTCCGTCGTAGAAGGTGCCGGCTGAAGCCGTGAACCTGCCGCGGAAATCGTCGCTGCGAGACAGCATCAGGTTGGCCGCAACCTCGTGAAACCAGTAGTCACCTGCCGCGACTTCCACGTCGGAAATGGGGAACGGGTCGCGCACGCTTTCGAACTGTGACCTGACACCCACATCGAGCCTGGCTCCGCCCTTGAACTGGACCTCCGCCGTGGGATATACCTCCCTCGATTCCGGCGTCCCGTCCGAATTGCGGGTGAACTGCGTGGCGGTCAGCCGCACGCCCCGCCTGCGAAACATCGAGCTGGCGTCCATGTACTCGCCGTATGCGAGTTCCAGGCCGCCAAGGGTGAAGCCCGTGCGCCGCTGGAATCCGAGGCCGGGCCTGTAGTCGGACCCCACCCGGACGGCATCGGCGGAGTAGGTGAAACCCGCGTCGCGACGCCGCTCCCAGCGGGCCCGCATCAGTCCGGTCTCCAGGCCGGTGGCGCCCGTCGTCGCCTCGTCGAAGGTCTGCGCCCATTGCAGCAGGGCGTACTCGTCGCCGGCCACCCGCACCGACGCGTCCAATCCATACGCGACGTTGTCCGCGCCGTGCGAACCCAACCGGCTGGTGACCATCGCGCCAACGGTCGAGTAGGGGTTCAGGACCTGCTGGCGCAGACGCACCACGCCCATGTTCTCGGAAGACAGGTTGCCGTGCGCCCCGGTCTGCATGTTCAGGAGCCCGTAGTCCGTGCCCCCGATCCGTCCAACCGCGCGCACGCCGCCGTAGATCTTCACGATCTCGCCCTCGTGAAGCCCGATCTGCCGGCTGTGGAAGAGCCGGTTGAAGGGCCCGCCGGTGTTGAAGTCGAAGGTCGCGGAGCGCTCCTGGAAGAACTGGCGCTTTTCGGGGATGAACAGGGGAAAGCGCTCGATGTTGATCTGGGCGCTATCGGCCTCCACCTGTGCGAAATCGGTGTTGGCGGTGAGGTTCAGCGCCAGGTTGGAGGTAGGAGAATACTTGATGTCGAGTCCCGCTTCACGGGTGCCGTCCTGTTCGGCATCCCATACCGAATCCGGGCCTCGGGGGCCATCCGCGAGCCTGGGGGTCCGGCGCACGCCGCCCAGCACATAGGGCGTCGTGTAGACGGGAGTCTGCTGTCGCACGTTCTGGAGGGCGATGCGCTGAGCCTGGGAGGGCTTCACGAACGCCACCCCGCCCCAACCCGGATCGATGTCCGGGAAGAGGTGGCGCTCGTCCTTGCGCGCGATCATCCGGTAGATGATCAGGCCCATCGTCACCTCCTCGCCCAGCACCTGGAAACCCAGGGTGGAGAAGGGAATCCGAAACTCGGCGAACCAGCCCTGGCCGTTTCGGCTGGTCGCCACATCCCAGTACGAGTTCCAGTCGTTGTTCATGGGCAGTCCGCCGCCGACCGTGAACTGGGCATCGTTGTAGACCGTGCGGTCGACGCGCGTCCCCGCCGGATTGGTCAGGAACATGACGGCGGTCTCATAGTCATTGTAGCTGTCGACGATGACGGCCAGGGCGTCGTCCCCGCTGTACCGGTCGCGGTAGAAGGTGTTGGCGCGGATTCCGTCCGGATCGGAGTCGTACATGCGACCCGACACGTACAGGAAGCGGTCATCGTGGGCGATGCGAACTTCGCTGGGCTCCGTGATGGGGCCATGGTACGTGGGGGCGAACACGATCATCGGGACGGGCTCGACGGCCTCCCATGCCGCCTCGTCCACGATCCCATCCAACTCGACGGGCCCCGAGATACGGGGAATGATCATGGGGACGGTCCGGGAGTCACCCGTGGACGGGTCGGGTCCGGCCTGTGGAACCTGCCCGCTCAGGGGCGATGGCGGGAGCCAGGGCACCGCCAGAAGCAGTGCCACGAGGAAAGGGCGGGCGACCAGGCTCGGCACATCCACGCGGGATGCCCCGGAGACGGGGCGGGCACCGCCGTCACCCGCCGTCGTGAAGGAAACTGTAGCCCCCATCTGTCGTCCTCGTTTACCTTCGGCTGTCACCGAACTCGGTCAACGCTCTTCTCTCCGAGGGTTTTCCGCAACCCACCGGGGCGCGGCTTCCGGGGATGCGGCCGATGTCCGCAGCGTCCCGGGAACAAATGATTCCCGGCACCCGGGCTTCTGCTTGCCGCCGGTGTAGCAGCCGTGTAGTATTCCTGCAGTCACTCCATTGGGGGAGTGGCGGGGCCGCTGGGGAATCGCTCAGATGGCGTTCTCCGACGGACCGCGGGCGCGGGCCCGCTGGCGTTCGGCCCGAGGTCGACTCATGAAAAGGAGGTGATCAATTGTCTAGTCCAAGTACTCTGTTCAGCCTGGCATGGGCAAGCGATCGCCGTTAGCCGAGTGATCGTATCTGTTCCGGCCAGCGGCCATCGTGCCGGGCTGAGCAGAAAACGCAGGGAGAAGGCGCCGTCGGATCGTTCCGGCGGCGCCTTCGTCGTGGTCGCGCGGTGCAGCCGCTCACTGCCGGCGCGGCTATCCCTGTATCCGGACCAGCGCGGACGGCACTGGTTCGGCCCAGCCCGGTGAGCGGCCGCAGCCCCGGCGGCGAACCCTCGCTTCGCTACGAGCCCGACGAGAAACCCCCGCTCCGACTCGCGCTCGGGGTCGGCCTGCAGCTCGCGGTGCTCAACATGGCTGCGGTGATGTTGATCCCAATGGTCGTGATGCGGGCCGCGGGCATGAACGACGCCTACCTCTCCTGGGCCGTGCTCGCGTCGGTGACGATCTGCGGCATGGCGACCATGCTGCAGGCGCGGCGCGCGGGACGCATCGGCATGGGGCACGTGATGGTCATGGGCACTTCCGGGGCGTTCATCCCGGCATCCATCATGGCGCTCGACCAGGGCGGCCCTGCCCTGCTCGCCACCCTGGTCGCGATCTCCGCGCTGGTCCCGCTTCTTCTCTCGTGGCGGCTATCTCTCTTCCAGCGGATCCTGACGCCCGCGGTCTCGGGCACCGTGATCATGCTCATTCCGGTTACCGTCATGCCGTTCATCGGTGGCCTCCTCTCCCCCTCCCCCGGAACGGGCACCGTCCCGGGCGCGCCCGTCAGCTTCTTCGCGACCGTCCTCGTCATCGGAATCCTTGCCCTCAAGGCGAGCGGAGCGCTGCGGCTCTGGGCACCCGTGATCGGCGTGGTCCTGGGCTCCGTGATCGCGGCGGCATACGGCCTTTACGATCTGGAGCGCGTCGCCGCCGTCCCATGGGTCGATCTCCCGCGAATCCAGGCACCCGGTTTTGATCCCGGCTTCGACGCGGCCTTCTGGACGCTCCTCCCCTCCTTCCTGCTTGTGGCCGTGATCGCCGCCATCCGCACGATGAGCAGCGCGGTCGCGGTACAGCGCGTCTCGTGGCGCCGCCGGAGCCGCGCGGTCGACTTCCGCGCCGTACAGGGCGCCATGGCGGTGGACGGAGTGGGCAACCTGCTCGCAGGCCTCGCCGGGACCGTGCCCGGCAGCGCAACCACCACGAGCGTGCCCCTGACGCAGCTAACCGGGGTGGCGGCGCGTGGGGTCGGCATCGTGGCGGGGGCGGCCTTCGTCGCCTTCGCCTTCCTGCCGAAGCCGTTCGCGGCCGTGCTGGCGATTCCGGATCCGGTCTTCGCCGGCTATCTGGTCATCCTGCTCGCGATGCTGTTCATGATCGGCATGAAGATCGTGCTGCAGGGCGGCCTGGGATACCGCGAGGGACTCGTGGTCGGCATCGCCTTCCTGGCCGGGGTTGGCTTCCAGTACGGCCTGATCTTTCCAGAGGAGTTGTCCCGATTCGCGGGGGGGCTGCTTGAGAACGGCATGAATGCCGGCGGTTTCAGCGCCATCCTCATGACCCTCTTCCTCCGCTTCACGGCGCCCCGTCCGAGCCGCATCGAAACCGGGCTCGGCCACGCCGAGCTACCGACGATCCGGACGTTCCTCCGCGATTTCGCATCCCGCAGCGGATGGGGCAGGACGATGGCCGAACGGCTCGGGGCCGCCGCCGAGGAGGCGTTGCTCACGCTCGCGCGGGGCGAGGAATCCGGCCGCGAGCAGGACGGTGGTCAACGGCGCCTGCTGCTGTCGGCGCACAGGGAGAAGGGCGGCGCCGTGCTCGAGTTCGTCGTCGGCCCCGGAACCGAGAACCTCCAGGACCGGATCGCCCTGCTCGGAGAACCGTCCGACGAAGCCGCCATGGAGCAGGAGGTGTCGCTGCGCCTCCTCCGCCACCTGGCCTCTTCGGTTCGCCACCAGCAGTACCACGACACGGATATCATCACGGTTCGCGTGGAGGCTCCGCGCGACTCCGGCTGACGGCTGGTCGCGAGAGGGCGTCGCCCGGCTTCTTCGAGACCGGATCGCGGGAACATCTTCAACTCAACCCACGGGAGAAAAACCATGCACGACGTCAACCTGCTCGCGGTGCTGGTCGCCGGGCTCGTCCCGATGATCGTCGGCTCGCTCTGGTACGGACCGCTCTTCGGCAAGCGCTGGATGGCGCTGATGGAAACGACGCCCGAGGAGATTCAGGAAGGCTTCAATCCGCTCAGAACCTACGGCATCAGCTTCCTGCTCTCGCTGTTGACCGCCTTCATCCTGGCCCAGTTGATCGCCGACATCGCGCCCGGGAGCGCATCCGCGATGGCTGGCGTACACGTGGGGCTGATGGCGCTGGTCGCGTTCGTTCTCCCGGTGGCGCACCAGGGGGTCGCCTTCGAGAGACGCAAGGCGGGCCTCGCGTGGCTGAACGTCGCCTACAACGGGGTGGCGCTCATCGGACAGGCGGTGGTCATCGCCTTGTGGCCTGCATAGCGAACTACTGGACCAACCCGCTCTCCTCCAGGAAACCTCGCATCACCGCGACGCAATCAGCCGGGTTCTCCACCTGGAGGAAATGCGTCGTCTCCGGAATGAAATCGTAGTCCACCGTCTCGATGTGGCTGAGGTCGAAGGTGGGCAGATACGCGTAGGGCAATGTGGGATCGGAGCCGATCACCTTCGTCGGACACGGAAGATTCCCGAAGTCGACGAGGAACGCGAAGGTCCTCACGTAGGCGATGATCTGCGCCTCGTATTCGCGAGGACAACGGAGCTCGTAGCCCCCTTCCCCGGAGGACTCCCGCAGAACCGTTCGAGCCATCAGATCCGCGGCGCCCGGAACCGCTCTGGTGAGCAGTGGCAGAAAACTGAGGAGGTCCGTGAACTCCTCCCTTTTCCGGAACCGGTCCGCGCGGCGGCTCGCCATTCCGGCTGCCGCCTCGGCGAGCGCGTCGAAATCCGGGTCCTTGGGACCAGGCCGGTAGAGCGGCGGATCGAACAGGACCCACGCCGACAACCTGTCGCACCCACCCGTCCCCAAGGGGGATGAAAGGAGCGCCGTCAGCGCGGAAAGCGAATGAAAGACCCCGATCGTGGGCCGTTCGCCGTACCGGCGCGCCGCCGCCTCGATAACGCGCTCCTGATCCCGGACCAGGTTGGGCATGTTGTGCTCCGGGCGTTTCCCGACAGCATTCCAGCCATGGTTGCGCAGATCGTAGAGCAGCACATCGAAGTCACCCGTCAGCAGCGACCAGAACGGGTAGTAGAAATCCATGGCCAGCCCGTTTCCGTGGCCCAGCAGAAGACGCGGGCCGGCCGGATTCCCATGCCTGCGCAGCATCGTGACGCTGCCGTCGTCCTGACGGACCTCGTGCACGGAGCGCGGCTCGGGGATCTCCCATCTGGCTGCCCTGTTCATGCCTGTCAACGCTCGGGCTCAAGTACGCGCTCCGTCACAAACGCGGGGTCGATCTGCCAGAAGAGCACGCGGTAGTCGAACACGGTAAAGGCGATGCGGTCCCCGGCCGGCGAGTAGGCGGGCTGAGTCTTGTGCGAGGGGTCGAAGGTGAGCTGCTCGGCCCTTCCGCCAGTGGTGGGAACACGGAAGATCTGGAAAAACCCGTCGCTGGCCCGGTCCACGTACGCGACCCAGCGCCCGTCGGCCGACACTCCGATCCCCGAATGGAGCTGGTCGGAGCCGTAGTCGTGGAAGCGCTCCGGAGTCCCGCCCGTCCGGGGCACCCGCCAGAGGCTCTTTCGGCCCACCGCTTCCGCCGACTCGAAGATGACCGTCTCGCCCGCGTCGGCCCACTCCCCCTGGATCACGTCCTGTTCGAAGCCCGTCAACTCGATGCGCGTCTGTGGCTGCGTGACTTCCCCCGTCTCCTGGTCGATGCCGATCACGAACAGATATGCCCGCCGCGCGCCGGATTCGTCCACGCGATAGCTGGGATAGAGGATCCAGCGCCCGTCGGCCGACCAGCGCGCCCACCCCGTCTCGTGGCCGCCTTCGCTGATCATGCGCGGCTCGCTGCCGTCCGCGGCCATGAGCCAGATGTCGTCCGACTCTTCATGGGTGTGGAAGGCGACCCAGCGTCCGTTGGGGGACCAGTGCATGCCCTGGTCTTCGGAGTAGGACTGGCGCATCACGCGCTCGGGCGCATCGTGGGGGGTGACCGGGCCGGCCGTCACGATGCCGATGTGCTGTGCGATGTCGGGGTAGTGGAAGTCGTCGGTGACGTGGCGCCAGCTGCCGAAGGTGAAGGCGACCTCCGAGCCGTCCCAGCTCCAGGTGGGCGTCTCGGACTGGAAGGTGGTCAGCGGCGTGGACGGCCCGCCCTCCGCCGGCGCGGTCGCCACGAAGACGCGGTAGTCCTGCGATTTGAACAGGATGCTCGCGTCCATCCCCACCGAGGGGGCGTAGGCGTCGCGGGAGAAGCCGGTGAGGCGGGTGGCCGGCCCGCCCACCGCCGGGCGGGCCCACAGATCCAGAAACCCGCCCTCGCCCGGCACCGCGTAGTAGACCTGGTCCCCGGCGGGCGAGAAGCCGAGCGGCCCGTACACCTCCTGGTCCGTGAACAGCGGCTCGGGTGCATCGCAGGGGAAGTGCAGCCGCTGATGATCGCCTGCGAGCGAGAGACAGGCGAGCCGCCCGTCCACCGACCACGCGGGGAAGGAGAGCCGTGTCCCTGTCGCCGCCGCCCGCGCGTTGCCGCCGTCCGCGTCCAGCACCCACACGGTGGACTCACCGCCGGCCGACGACACGCCCGCCACGGTGGTCCCGTCCGGAGACCAGGCGAGCATGTCCAGCGAGAGCAGGTCGGGCGATGCCTCGCGCCCCGGCCACAGCGGCTCGCGGCCGCCGGTCGTCCGGTCGTATACCCACCACTCCTGCCGGCTGCGGTCGAAGACGCGCTCTCGGGCCGCGATGCGACGGCTGTCCGGAAGCCAGGCGACAAAGCGCATCGATGCGGCGCCCGAGCCCATGACACGCTCCGCACCGCCCCGAGCCGGCACCACGTGCAGCCGGTCGCGCTCGGTGTACGCCAGCCAGCGGCCATCGGGGGACACCACCCCGAGCGGGTCCCGGTACGCCACCGGGCCCACCTGCTCCGCGGAGGCGACGAAGTGGAGGGGCGGGAGCCCCGCGTCCGCCCCGGGGTCCTCGACACACCCGCCGACCGCCAGCACGAGGAGGCCGGCGGGGAGAACTCGGCCTGCCCGATGGACGCTGCCGGGCACGTCTGGTCGGCCCGCCGGACCGCTGGACGATCCGACCGTACGCCGAGCCATCAAGCCGCCCCCTCGACGGAACTTGCCCGGCTCGCTCACGTCACGAACCATGCCGGCTCGTTCCCCGGTTTCCACTTGATGTTGCACCCGACGCTCGCACGCTGCTCGGCCAGTGGCGCCCGTCCGTCCAGCAGCGCATCGGCCGCCGCGCGCAGATCCTCGCCGGTCACCCGGGCCCCGCTGCCCGGGCGGGAGCCATCGAACTGGCCCCTGTACACCAGCCTGCGGTCGCCATCGTACAGGAAGAAGTCGGGTGTGCACGCGGCCCCGTACGCCCGGGCCACCTCCTGCGAGTCGTCGAACAGATAGGGGAACGTGTACCCTACGTGCTCGACCTCCTCCGCCATGCGCTCCGGCGAGTCCGCCGGATGGGTGGCCACGTCGTTGGCGTTGATGCCGACCACGCCCAGCCCGCGAGCCTGGTAGTCGCGCGCGAAGTCGGCCAGCTCGTGCCGCAGGTGCTTCACGAACGGGCAGTGGTTGCAGATGAAGGCGACCAGCACTCCGCCCTCCCCGACGACATCGGACAGCGTCCACTCACCGCCGGATGGATCGGGCAGGCGAAAGTCCGGCGCCGGCGTTCCCAGCGCCACCATGGTCGAGGGCGTGAGCACCATTTATGTCATCCCCATCCGCTGAGGCAACGTCTCCAGCGCGACGATCTCGTATCGGCGCGCTCCTCTGGGCAGCCTCACCTCGACTTCCTCGCCCTGGCGCGCGCCCATCAGGCCGCGGCCGATCGCAGAGGCCATGGACACATGGCCCGCATCGATGTCGATGTAGTCACCGGCCGCGATCGTGTACGTTACCTCTGATTGCCGTACACAATCACGGACCGTAACCCGCGAACCGAAGCCAACTCTGTCCGCGGGCATTCCCTCCACATCGATCTGCGACAGCTCGGAGACGCGCTGCCTCAGGTGGCCGATGCGGGCGTTCACGAACTGCTGCCGCTCCAGGGCCGACTTGTACTCCGAGTTCTCGCGCAGATCGCCCAGCTCGACGGCCTTCCGGATGCGCTCGGGAAGCTCGAAGGCCAGCTCGCGCGAAAGCGTCTCGATCTCGTCTTCTATCTTCTGTCTGATTTCGTTCAGCATCCAGGCTGCTCCGGACGACTCGGGAAGACGCGGCGACCCGGCGTCAGGCTCGCGGATCGGATGTGGCCAGCACCACCTCGCGGCGCGCCTGCCGGTCCGCCTTGACCGCATCCCGGACTTCGGAGTCCGCCACCCCCAGAATCTGCGCCGCCAGGATCGCGGCGTTCACCGCTCCCGCTTTCCCGATGGCGAGTGTCGCCACCGGCACGCCCCCCGGCATCTGGACCGTGGAGAGGAGCGAGTCGAGGCCGTCGAGAGCGGAACCCATGGGCACGCCCAGCACCGGGAGGGCCGTACCTGACGCCACCACGCCTGCAAGGTGGGCCGCCCCTCCGGCGGCCGCGATGATGACCGCCAGGCCTCGCTCTTCAGCGGTGGTGGAGTACTCGTGCACCAGGTCCGGAGTGCGGTGCGCGGACATCACCCGGACCTCGTGAGGGACGCCGAGCGACTCGAGGGTGTCGGCGGCGTGGGTCATGACGGGCCAGTCGCTCTTCGAGCCCATGAGCACGCCTACCTTGGGACTATTGTTGGAATCCATGCGAATGAAACCGGTGCGGGTCGGAGGACGTGAGCGGAGAAAGCCCACGATGCAGAACCGCCGCGAAGGGGTCAAGGGTTGAATTGGCGCCGAAGCTGGAGTTACTGTCGACAGTCGCGTCCGCATCCGTCCCGCACAGCACCGTCAGATCAACAGGGGAAACCGCATGAACATCAGGGTCACGCTTCGCTGGCTGCAGGTACTCGACAAGCTCGAGCCCTGGTACAAGGCCAAGGGCCAGTTCGTCTTCTGGACCAGGGTCACCAGCGGAGGGAACACCGACGAACGCCGGTTCCCCGAAGAGGGTCACTACCCCATCTCGGATCATCGCCGCTGGAACAAGCTCGACCACCTGAACAAGGTCATGTACGACGGTGAGGCCGGCGATTCCCTGCGTATCGAAGTACGTGGCGTCGAGATGGACCTGTTCTCGAGCGACGATGAACTGGAACGCTACTCGCGCGAGTTTTCGGGTCCGGTCGACTCGTGGGTCGGCCGCCATCAGCCCGGGGACGAAGGGCCGCCCGATCCCGAGGCCATGACCAACTGGCGGATCTGCTACGACGTGGAGGTCGTCTAGCTTCAGGCGCGCCCGACGGGCGTCAAGCCCCGATCAGGTGCTGTCGGAGTCGCGGTTCACCGGTCCCCCACACGGACCAGGTGATACCGCTTCTTCCCGCGCCGCAGGACCACGAACTCTCCATGCAGTGCGTCGTCCAGCGCCACCCGTGCGGAAGCTTCCGCGACTCTGCGGTTGTTTAGATAGACGCCCCCGCCTGCGATGGCGCGCCGGGCGTCGCTCTTCGAGGCGGCCAGGCCGGCGCCGTGTAGCAGTTCCACGAGCGGGAGGCCCTCGCCCCCGACATCGCCACGCGTGATCCGACTGGAAGGCACGTCCACGAAGATGTCCGCGATCTCGCCGGCGTCCAGCCCGTCCACTTCCCCGCCGAACAGCACCTCGCTCGCCTTGCGCGCGCGGCCCAGTCCATCCTCCCCGTGGAGACGGCGGGTGACGTCGGCGGCCAGCGCCTTCTGCGCGAGACGTCGATGCGGTTCAGCCGCGATGGACGCCTCCAGTTCCTCGACCTCCTCCCGCGAGAACAGGGTGAAGAGGCGCAGATAGGCTCCCGCGTCCGCGTCCGGGGTGTTCATCCAGAACTGGTAGAAGCGGTAGGGCGTGGTGCGCGCGGGATCCAGCCACACGGTCCCGCTCTCGGTCTTGCCGAACTTGGTGCCGGAGGAAGTGGTCAGGAGCGGGAAGGTGACCCCGTACGCGCGGGCGCCGCGCACCCGCCGGATCAGCTCGGTGCCCGCGGTGATGTTTCCCCACTGATCGCTGCCGCCCATCTGGACGGTGCACCCCATGCGGTCGTGCAGTTCGAGGAAGTCATAGGCCTGCAGCAGCACGTAGCTGAACTCGGTGAACGAGATGCTCGCCTGCGGATCCTGTACCCGCCGGCGGATCGAGTCCTTGCCGAGGAGGGCGTTGATGGAGAAGTGCTTGCCCACGTCGCGCAGGAAGTCGACCATCCCGACCTTGCCCAGCCAGTCCAGGTTGTTGGCCATGCGCGCGGTATTCCCCTTCACCTCGAAGTCGAGGAAGTGCGCGAGCTGGGCGTGGATGCCGGCGGCGTTGGCCTCCGCCTCCTCCTTTGACAGCAACGTGCGCTCCGCAGCCTTCTCGGACGGATCGCCGATCAGGCCGGTGCCCCCTCCGACGAGGGCTACGGGGGTGTGTCCCGCGCGCTGCAGGTGGACCAGCCCCATGATGGGCAGCAGGCTGCCGACGTGCAGGCTGGAGGCGGTCGGGTCGAAGCCGATGTAGGCGACCCGCGACTCGGTGGCGAACGCCTGCGCGGCACCGTCGGTGGCGTCGTAGAGCAGGCCGCGCCACTTGTATTCGTCGAGCAGGTTCATGGGCCGGAGGATTGCCGGGTCGGCGCCGGGCTGCGGGTGAACGATGGTGGACGGGTCGGCGAGCGCTGGCTGTCGGGACGGCCCAAGCTACTCCCCGGGACCGATGCCGGAAAGCCGGGCGGCGAGGCGGGCGCGGTCGATCTTGCCGTTCGGGTTGCGCGGAAGCTCGGCGAGCACCACGAGGGCGCGCGGGCGGGCCGCTGGGCCGAGCAGTTCCCGGCAGTGCCGGTGGATCGCCCCGATGCGCGGCTCGCGGGCAACGGCGGGGACGATCGCGGCCGCCACCCGTTCTCCCCACTCGGGGTCGGGCAGCCCCACCACCGCCACCTCCGCCACCGCGGGGTGCGCGGCGAGCACCCGCTCGACTTCGGCGGGGTGGACGTTGACTCCCCCGCTCACGATGCGGCGGGCCTTGCGGCCGGTGACCCACAGGTGGCCGTCCTGGTCGAGGCCACCCAGGTCGCCGGTGCGGTACCAGCCGTGCGGACCGGTGATGGAACCGCCCTGGCGATACGCGCGCGCCACCATGTCGCCGCGTACCTCGATCTCGCCGTCGGCGGCGATGCGGACCTCCACGCCGTCGAGGGGGGCGCCCGCCGAGCCGGGTTTGGCGCGCACCAGCGCGGGCGGGGCGGTCGCCACCTGCGAGCAGGTCTCCGTCATGCCGTAGGTGAGGGCCAGCGGCAGCCCGGCCGCCAGCGCGCGCTCCAACAGGGCGGGTGGCGCGCCCGCCCCCCCCACCAGCACGCACCGCAGGGAGGCGGGGAGGGGGTGGGGAAGGCCGGCGTCCAGCAGGCGGCCGAGCATGGTGGGCACCAGCGACACATGGCTGATGCCGCCCGCCTCCAGCAGTTCGACCAGCACCTCAAGCCGCCATTCGCCGCGCGTCACCACCCGGCTGCCGGCCGCCAGCGCCCGGTCGACCAGGGCCATCCCGCCGATGTGAGCGAGCGACAGGGAGGCGTACCAGACGTCGTCGGGCCCCAGTGCCAGGCGGGCGCGCACGGCGCGCGCGCTGGCGCGATAGTTCCGGCGGGTGAGCGCGACCGCGCGCGCCCTCCCCCCGGTGCCCGAAGTGCGCAGGATGGCGACCACGTCTTCGGGGCCCGACCCGGGCAGGGGCGCGTCCGAAGGGATCACCCGGCGGAGGTCGTCCGCCGCGGGACGGCCGGCGGCGCGCTGTCGATCCCCCGGCGGGGCGTCCTGGCTCTCCAGCGAGAACACCCGGGACTCCCCCCCACCCACCGTCCCGACCACATCGCGCGCCAGCGCCAGGTGAACAGGGTCGCACAACACAACCGCCGGCGGCGCGAGCGCGAGGGCGACCCTCATCTCATGACGCGCCAGCACTGGGTTGAGCGGGGCGAGTGCCGCCCCCGCCCGCTGCGCCGCGTAGATGGCCGCCACCGCGCCGGGCCCGGCCGAGGCGAGCATCGCGACCGTATCCCCCCGCTCCACGCCGAGCGTCACCAGCCGCCGGGCCAGGCGGTCGGCCGCCGCGTCCAGGTCGCGGTAGCTCAGCCCCGCACCGCCATCGTCGAGAGCGATCCTGCCCGGATGCGCCCGTGCGCCCCTGGCTACCGCGTCTCCCATCTCACCCCAGCGCGAACCCGATGCCGAGCAGGACGCCGAAGATCCCCACGAAGCGCGCGGTCCCGGCCAGTGAGCGGTTCAGCGCGGCCGGCTCGCGGTAGGCAAACACCAGCCTCAGCGGTCCCGCTACCGCCGGAAGCGCGCACAGGGAAAGCAGAACCCAGGGACTCCAGCCGTGCAACGCCATCCCCGCCGGTGGAACGGCCGCCGTCGACACCACCAGCAGGACGTACTGCACCTTCGTCCATCCGCGCCCGATGCGCACCGCCAGGGTGCGCTTGCCGGCGCGCGCGTCGGTCTCGATGTCGCGCAGGTTGTTCACCACCAGAATCGCCGTGCTGGAGGCTCCCAGGGCGACGCCGGCGGTCAGGGAGTCGGGGCGGAACTCCAGCACCTGCACGTAGCAGGTCCCCGCGACCGCCATCAGACCGAAGAAGACGAACACGAACAGGTCGCCCAGCCCGTGATACCCGAGCGGCCAGGGCCCCGCCGTGTATGCGATTCCCGCGGCGATGCCGGCCACGCCGATGGCCACCACCGGCCACCCCGCCACCAGCGCCAGCCAGACCCCCGCGGCCGTGGCGAGCGCGAACGCGAGAAAGGCTCCCCGCAGCACGTCCTTACCTTCGATCAGCCCGGCCTGGGTTACGCGCACGGGACCCAGCCGCCCCTCGCTGTCTCCTCCCTTCTGGTAGTCGTAGTAGTCGTTGGCCAGGTTGGTGCCGATCTGGATCAGCACGGCCGCGACCAGCGCGGCGAGCGCAGGCAGGAGGGCGAAGCCACCGTGGTTGTGCGCCAGCCCGGTGCCGGCGGCGACCGGCGCGATGGTGGCGGTGAGGGTACGGGGCCGGCAGGCCATCATCCAGGCCTGCGTCCGGGAGATGTTCCCGCCGGTCATGCCTCAGCCCGACCCGGCCATCCAGGCTGCTAGGGCAGCCACGGATATTTGCGGAAGTCCGGCCTGCGCTTCTGCAGATAGGCGTTCCTGCCCTCCTGCCCCTGTTCGGTCATGTAGAAGAGCAGGGTCGCGTTGCCGGCCAACTCCTGGAGCCCGGTCTGGCCGTCCACGTCGGCATTGAAGGCGGCCTTCAGGCAGCGGATCGCCAGCGGGCTCTTGTCCAGGATCTCCTGCGCCCATTGCCAGCCCTCCATCTCCAGCTCCTCCACCGGCACGACCTTGTTGACCAGCCCCATCTCCAGCGCCTCGGCGGCGTCGTACTGGCGGCACAGGTACCAGATCTCGCGCGCCTTCTTCTGCCCCACGATGCGAGCCAGGTACGAGGAGCCGTACCCCCCGTCGAAGCTGCCCACGATGGGCCCGGTCTGGCCGAACACGGCGTTGTCGGCGGCGATGGTAAGGTCGCATACGACATGCAGTACATGACCACCGCCGATGGCGTATCCGGCCACCAGGGCGATGACCGGCTTGGGCATGGTGCGCATGTAACGCTGCAGTTCGAGCACGTTCAGCCGCGGCACGCCGTCTCCGCCCACGTACCCGGCGTCGCCGCGCACGCGCTGGTCGCCCCCGGAGGAGAACGCGTACTTGCCGTCCTTCGCCGGGCCGTTGCCGGTGAAGAGGACGACACCGATGTCCATGTCCTCTCCCGCGTCGCGGAAGGCCTCCTGTAATTCGAACAGCGTTTCCGGCCGAAAGGCGTTGCGCACTTCCGGACGGTTGAAGGCGATTCGCGCCACCCCGTCGCACTTGTGATAGGTGATGTCCCCGTACTCGCGGACCTGCTTCCAGTCCGGCTGTTTCATTCGCGATCTCCTGTGGTCCGGCCTGCCCTTGCCCCCCGCCCCGTCAGGACCGCGCAGGGGACCGGCCCGGATCGGCCGCGCGCTCTCGCAGAAACGAGCGGACGGCGTCGCAGACGGCCCGGCGGCAAAGCCGATTCCGCTCGCGGTCGGTCGCCACTTCGATGATCCTGCTCCCTCCCCGCGCGGTCGCCCGCTCGAGCGAAGATCCGAGTTCCGCCCGCGTCCGCACTCGCTCGTGCGGCAACCCGTAGAGGGCGGCCGCTTGGGCGAAATCCAGCCCGTGCGGCGTCGCAAAGTGCCGCGTGAACGCCGGTTCGAAGTCCCGGATGGGGAGGAAATGGAAGATACCGCCCCCGTCGTTGTTGACCAGAACGAAGAGGACCTCGGCGTGGTCGCGCGCGCTCAGGAGCCCGTTCATGTCGTGGATGAACGCCAGGTCGCCGACGATGGCCAGGACAGGACCCTCTCCGCCGGCGGCGACGCCCGCGGCCGATGACAGGATGCCGTCGATGCCGCTGGCCCCGCGGTTGCCGTGGACCAGAAGCGGCTTCCGGCTTGGAAAGGCGAAGGCGTCCAGATCGCGCACCGGCATACTGGACGACACGAAGATGGTGCTCCCGGGAGGCGCGGCGCGCACGACTTCCGCGCACACGGCGCCCTCGAAGAGCTCGCCCTCCGAGGCTTCCGCGACGGCGCGCGCGGCCGCCTCCTGCGCCCGGCGCCAGAGGGCGGACCACCGCTTCCGCGACTCGTTGCCTGCGCCGGAGCGCTCGAGCCGAGCGGCCTTCGAGGCTGCATCGCCGCCGGTGCGCACGGACCCGGCCGTCATCGCCGCGCACAGCGCCTCGGCGAAGGCCGCGACATCGGCGCGCAGGTAGTCGCTGGCGACGTTGAGATGGTCCTTCCAGCGATCCCCGGCATCGATCACCCACTGCTCGCCTCCCGCCTCCTCCAGGAGCGACAGCAGATTCGCGGAGGTGGGGCTCGCGCCGAGACGCAGGACCAGCTCGGGGCGCAGCTTCTCCCGCGTGGGCGCGTCCCCGAGGAAGAGGTCGTAGCCGCCGATGCACAGCGCCCCCCCGGCGTCTCCGAAGCGGGCCCCGGAGAGGGCATCGGGAAGAAGCGGATAGCCGGTCGCGGCGGCGAGGACCTTCGCCGCGGGCCCGTCGCGCTCCGGCTCGGGCGAGGGGCCGGCCACGATCAGGCCGCGATCAACCTCCCGCACCCGCGCGGCAAGCTCGGTCAGCGGGCCGGCGGGCGGTGCGGAGCGGCGTACCGCGATGCGTGTGAGAGATGCCGCTCCCGGGCGGCCCTGCGCGGCCAGCGGATGCGCGGCGGCGAACCCGTCCGGAATGTCACCGGGGACGCGGGTGGGCGCCAGCGGCTTGGCGAAGGGCAGGTTCACGTGCACGGGGCCGGCAGGACTACCGAGGGAGGAGGCGACCGCGCGCGCCGCCAGCGCCCGCAGATGCACGAGCGCCGCCGCCTCCGCCTCGGGCGGCGCGGCCTCCACGAAGTCGCGTACGTAGCTACCGAACATCCGCGCCTGGTCGACCGCCTGGTTCGCGTCCGCGCCCCGCAACCGGTGCGGGCGGTCGGCGGTCAGCAGCAGGAGGGGCGCCTCGCTGTACGATGCTTCGACCACGGCGGGAAAGAGGTTGGCGACCGCGGTCCCCGAGGTGGTGATCACTGCGGCGGGCCGCCGGGCACGCTTGCCCACTCCGAGCGCGAAGAATGCCGCCGACCGCTCGTCCAGGTGGGTGAAGACGCGCAATCGCGCGTCCGCCGCGGCTGCCATGACCAGCGGAGCGGAGCGGTAGCCGGGCGCCAGCACGACCTCGCGCACGCCGGCGCGCACCAACTCGTCCAGCAGGACGCCGGCCCACATCAGGTTCCGGTTCGGACCGGTCAACTTCCGTCGCCGCTCAGCGGATCCCGCGGGCCCCGGCCGCGTCCAGCGCGCGCAGCACCGGCTCGAACTTGATCCCCGTCTCGTCCCACTCCTCATCGGGATTCGAACCGGGCACGATTCCGGCGCCGGCGAAGAGCCGCCAGGTGGTGGATCGCGCCACAGCCGTGCGCAGAGCCGGCACGAAGACCCCGTCGCCGCGGGTGTCGAACCACCCCATCGGGCCCGCGTACCACCCGCGCTCGAAGGGTTCGTGCCTGGAGAGCAGGTCGAGCGCCGCATCCCGGGGCAGACCGCACACCGCGGGCGTCGGGTGGAGGGCCGCCAACAGATCCAGCACCGAGGGGCCGGGCCGCAAGACCGCCCTGATGCGCGTCTCCAGGTGCTGGATGCGGGCCAGCGTGAGGACGTGCGGTTCGGCCTCGGCTTCGACCGTGCGACACAGCGGCTCCAGGCGCGCCACCATGTCCCTCACGGTGAACGCGTGCTCGACGCGGTCCTTCGCGCTGTTCAGGAGCTGACGGGCCAGGGCACGCTGCTCCTCGTCGGTCGCGCCGCGGGATACCGAACCGGCCACGGCGGTCGCGCGGAAACGGTCACCGCGTACCAGGGCGAGCGCCTCCGGGGTGGCTCCGACGATCGGCGACCCGGCCTCGGGCTCGAAGAGGAACACATGGGCATCGGTGTTTTCGCGGCGCAGGTACGCGAGCACGTCCACCGGATCGATGGCGCCCGTGGTGGACACATCGAGAATCCGAGCCAGCACCGCCTTTTCCATCCGGCCGTCCTCGATGGCCGAAAGGATCTCCTCGACCGCCCGCTGCCAGTTCCGGCGCCCCGACCGCAACCGGGCGGCGGGATGCAGCGCCCGAAGATCCCCGTTGCGAGCAGCCCGGGCCACACCCTTGAGCGTATGGTCGAGCCGCGCTCGCAGCCGGCCGCGCACAGTCGTCACGTCGTCCCCGGGGGCCACCAGCGCCTGGGCGGTGAGGCGCACGGCCTCCCCGTCATGTTCGAGCTCCAGCTCCGGAAGAACGAAGCGCGCGCGCGGGTACGCGGCCCAGAAATCGCGCGGTACGTGATCGTCCCGGAAGGAGAAGCCTCCGTAGAAGCGCGGCGCAGGCTCCCGCCCCGCTCCTCGCCATCCGTTCCCGTTCTCGCGTCGCGCAAACCGTGCAGCGCGATCCTGAATCTCCAGGAAGCGATCCCGCGGCCCGGACCCGGAATGAACCACCAGGGACTCGAGTTCCCCGACATGCGCCAGCCAGCCCCGGCCTCGCGCCCAGAAGCCCCGCGGGTGGCCCTGGCCCCATCTCAGGAACGCAGCGGGCTCGACGCGACTCTGCTCGACGGTTTCGCGAACCGGCACGAAGCGCGGGGGTGCCTGTAGTCTCATGTCTCCGGTACGTGGCCTCCGTGGCCCCCGCGGGAACGTTCCCGCGACGGTTTGTGCTTCACGATGCACGGCGGCTGGCCGGCCAGCGGCCAGAGCGCCGGAAAACGTTCACTGTGCTCGCGATGACGTGCAAGGGGCGCGTTGCCCCGCAATCCGCGCGCGTCTATCATCAGCCGGGTTTTCGCCTTGTCCCATCTCTCCCCGTGAGGAACCCGATGGACCGCAGACTTTTCGTTCGTTCCGGCGCCACCCTCGGAGCCCTCGGCATGGGAGGTCTCGGCTTCCCCCGTTTCGCGAGCGCCACCTGGTCCCCCAGGCTCCAGACCGACGGAGCCATCCGCATGAACTCCAACGAGAACCCGCTGGGGCTCTCGCCGGCGGCGCGCCAGGCCGTCATCGACAACCTCGACCTCGCGAACCGCTATCCCGGCGACCTGATCGGGCAACTCAGCGACAGGATGTGCGCCTACTACGGCATCACGGCCGACCAGTTGGTGCTCGGGGCGGGCTCCACCGAGATCCTGCAGATGATCGTGCAGGCATATGCGTCGCCGCTTCGCAAGCTGGTGCTCGCCGAGCCCACCTTCGAGGACGTGAACGACTATCGCGACACCTATCCGTACGACGTGGTAACCGTCCCCCTCACCTCGAAGTACGAGCATGACCTGAACCGCATGCGGGAGGAGTCCGAGAAGGACAGCCGCCCGGCCATGGTCTACGTCTGCAACCCCAACAACCCCACGGGCACCATCACGTCCAGCGCCGAACTCGACAACTGGATCGCGGACGCGCCCGAGCACGTGCTCTTCCTGATGGACGAAGCATACTTCGAGTACGTGGAAGACCCCGCGTACTGGTCCGCGCTCAAGTGGGTGCACGACCGCCCCAACGTGATCGTGGTGCGCACCTTCTCCAAGATCTACGGGATGGCGGGGCTGCGCCTGGGCTTCGGCATCGCGCACCCGCACGCGGTCAGGCGCCTGCAGGACTTCGCGATACACAGCAGCGCCAACCAGCTGGCGCTGGCGGCCGGCATCGCCTGCTTCGGCGACGAGGAGCTGATGGCAAAGAGCCGCGACGTGAACCGCGAGGCCCGCGAGGTCACCGAGGCCTGCCTGGATGAACTGGGTCTCGCGTATCTGCCCACCCACGGCAATTTCCTGATGCACCGCATCAGCGGGGATCTGGACACCTACATCAACCGCATGAGCGAGGCGGGCCTCCTGGTGGGCCGCAGGTTCCCGCCCATGCTCGACTACAACCGCCTCTCCTTCTCCCTCCCCGAGCACATGGAGCAGTGGGCCGAGACCCTGCGCGACTTCCGCGGAAAGGGCTGGGTGTAGTCCCCCGTGACCGACAGCCAGGACATATCCGAGCGTCCGCCCGGCCCGGAGGTCGGGCGGCCCACGGCCAGCGTTCGAGAGACGGTCCCGGGACGGGTCCCCTCCCCGCGCTCCTTCCCCACCTTCGGGAAGGCCCTTTGGCTGGTGGTGCTGGTGCTGGTGCTCCAGGTAACGGTCGGGCTGTCGTTAACCCTGCTCGACCCGACGCCGGGAGCCTACAGCCAACACCCGTTCATGCTTGGCCTCGGGAACGTGCTCGCGTTCGGTCTGGTGATTCTGGGCGCCACGGTGCGCAGCGGCGTCGGCTTCCGCGAACCGTATCCGCTCTCGGCGGTTTCCGCACGGGTGTTCGTCCTCACCGCCGTTCTCATCCTGGGCACGGTCATTCTGCTCTCCGAGGTCGACAACCTGACTCGCCTGGTCTTCCCGCCGCCCGCGGTCCTGGCCGAGGCGTTCGAAGGACTTCTGGACACCGGAGCGCGCCCCTTCAGCAGCTTCTTCCTCCTTGTGGTCGTAGCGCCGGTGACCGAGGAAGTGCTTTGCAGAGGCCTCATTCTGAGGGGCTTCCTCGCCAACTACTCGAAGAGACGCGCCATCCTGCTCTCCGCGCTGCTCTTCGCCGTGATGCACACCAACCCCTGGCAGTTCATCCCCGCCTTCGTCGCCGGCGTGCTGCTGGCCTGGCTGCTGATCGAGACGGGATCGCTGCTCCCCTGCCTTTTCGCGCATGCGGTCGCCAACGGCACGGCCTGGCTCGCCGGGCTGACCACAGTGGAGATTCCCGGCTTCACGAGCGGAATGGAGGATGCCGTGCAGTTCCAGCCTTTCTGGCTGAACGCGGTGGGCGTGGCGTTCGCCGTCGGCGGCTATCTGCTCCTTCGGCGCACGTTCCGGGAAGCGGCTCGCCCGCCTGAAGATCTGTACCGCCGTCCCGGTATGACCTCCCGAACCTCATCGCTCCGCGCGAGGAGCCGCCGATGACCTCTCCCCCATCCGTCCGACCGGGATACTGGACCGCCAACCTGCGCTATCTGGCCATCCTGCTCTCCATCTGGTTCCTGGTGTCGTTCGGCTGCGGCATCCTGTTCGCCGACGCGCTCAACGGCTTCCGGATCCCCGGATCGGGATTCAAGGTAGGGTTCTGGTTCGCCCAGCAGGGAGCCATCTACGCCTTCCTGGTGCTCATCTTCGTCTACGTCCGACTGATGAATCGCCTGGACCGCGAATACGGAGTGGAGGAGGAATGAGGAGGACGGTCGGATGAACGTTCAGGCCTGGACCTTCACCCTGGTCGCGCTTTCCTTCGCCCTCTACATCGGCGTGGCGGTGTGGTCGCGGGCGAACACCACCCGCGACTTCTATGTGGCGGGCAAGGGCGTCCCCCCGCTGGCCAACGGCATGGCGACCGCCGCCGACTGGATGTCGGCCGCGTCGTTCATCTCCATGGCCGGACTGATCGCGTTCCTGGGATACGACGGCTCGGTGTACCTCATGGGGTGGACGGGCGGCTACGTGCTGCTGGCGCTGCTGCTGGCCCCCTACCTGCGCAAGTTCGGTCGCTACACCGTTCCCGACTTCGTGGGCGACCGCTACTACTCGAAGACGGCGCGGGTGGTGGCCGTGGTGTGCGCCATCTTCATCTCGTTCACCTACGTGGCCGGCCAGATGCGCGGGGTGGGCATCGTCTTCAGCCGTTTCCTCGAGGTGCCGATCGAGTGGGGCGTGGCGATCGGCATGGCCATCGTCTTCTTCTACGCCGTACTTGGCGGGATGAAGGGCATCACCTACACGCAGGTCGCGCAGTACTGCGTGCTCATCTTCGCCTACATGGTGCCCGCCATCTTCCTGTCGATCCTCATCACCGGCAACGCCGTCCCCCAGCTCGGCCTGGGCGGCGCCGACCTGGTCAGCGGAGAGTACCTGCTGGACCGGCTCGACGGGCTCCACGAACAGTTGGGCTTCGCCGCCTACACGGACGGCTCCAAGTCGACGCTGGACGTGTTCGCGATCACGGCGGCGCTGATGGTGGGCACGGCGGGGCTGCCGCACGTGATCATCCGCTTCTATACCGTGCCGCGCGTGCGCGATGCCCGGATCTCGGCGGGATGGGCGCTGCTCTTCATCGCCATTCTGTACACGACGGCACCTGCGGTCGCGGTCTTCGCGCGCACCAACCTGATCAACACCGTGTCGGAGCAGCCCTATGAGGCGGTGCCGGAGTGGTTCACGACCTGGGAGAACACCGACCTGATCGCCTACGAGGACCACAACGGCGACGGCCTGATCCAGTTCGTCGGCCCCGACGCCGTCGATGGCGCGGGGCAACCGGTGCAGAACGAACTCACCATCGACCGCGACATCATGGTGCTGGCCAACCCGGAAATCGCGGGGCTGCCGGCCTGGGTGGTCGGGCTGGTGGCGGCGGGAGGGCTCGCGGCGGCACTCTCCACCGCCGCGGGACTGCTGCTGGTGGTTTCCTCGGCCATCAGCCACGACCTGCTCAAGGGGGTCTTCCGGCCCGGCATTTCCGAGCGAGGCGAGCTGCTGTGGGCTCGCGTCAGCGCGGCCTTCGCGGTCGTCCTGGCCGGCTACCTGGGCATCAATCCCCCCGGCTTCGTCGCCCAGGTGGTGGCGTTCGCCTTCGGGCTGGCCGCGGCCTCGTTCTTCCCCGCCATCATCCTGGGCATCTTCTCCCGGCGCATGAACCGCGAGGGCGCCATTGCCGGGATGATCTCCGGAATCGTTTTCACGGCCGCCTACATCATCTATTTCAACTACGTGAATCCGGCCGCCAATACGGCCGACAACTGGTTCCTCGGGATTTCGCCGGAGGGCATCGGGTTTGTGGGCATGCTGATCAACTTCGCGGTCTCGGTTTCGGTGTCCCGTTTCAACCCTCCACCGCCCGAAGACGTGGGCCGGCTGGTGGAGAACATCCGGGTGCCGAAGGGCTCGGGACCCGCGCACGAGGTGTCGGCATGAGCGGCGCCAGGTGGGGGCCGGCAGCCGGCGGACGCACTCCTCCCCGCATTCTGGCGGCGATGCACCCGCGCTGGATCGCGGCGCTCTGCGCGGGCGCGCTCTGTCTGACGGGATGCGCCGGTGATGAAAGCGGCTACGATGTGCTCATCCGCGGAGGCACCGTCTACGACGGCTCCGGCTCTCCCCCGGTGGTGACCGATGTCGGCATCCGCGGCGACCGGATCGCGGCGTTGGGGGACCTTGCCGGCGCCGAGGCCGCGCAGGTGCTCGATGCCTCCGGCATGGCGGTGTCCCCGGGTTTCATCAACATGCTCAGCTGGGCCAACGAATCGCTCATCGTGGACGGCCGCTCGCTCGGCGACATCCGCCAGGGGGTGACGCTGGAGGTCCTCGGCGAAGGCTCATCGATGGGACCGGCGAACGACGCCATGAAGGCGGACTTCCTCGATGACTTCGTGTCCTGGCTGGGCGGGACGGAAGCCGCCGCGCGCGCCCTGGGGCTGCCGCCGGATGCGCCGCTGGAGGTGCCGTGGACGACGCTCGGCGAATACCTGAGCTTCCTCGAGCGCAAGGGCGTCGCCACCAACGTGGCCTCCTTCATCGGCGCCACCACCGTTCGCATCCACGAGATCGGCTACGAGGACCGCCCCCCGACCGCGGACGAGCTGGAGCGCATGCGCGCTCTGGTGCGCACCGCCATGGAGGAGGGCGCCGTGGGGGTGAGTTCGGCGCTCATCTACACTCCCGGCTTCTTCGCCGACACCGACGAGCTGATCGCGCTCGCCGAGGTCGCCGCCGAGTACGACGGGATGTACATCTCGCACATGCGCAGCGAGGGCGCGCGGCTGCTGGAATCGGTCGAGGAACTCATCACCATCGCGCGCGAGGCCGGCATCCGCGCCGAGATCTACCATCTGAAGGCGGCCGGACGCGAGAACTGGCACAAGTTGGAGGACGTGATCGCGCGCGTGGAACAGGTCCGCGCCGAGGGGCTCGGCATCACCGCCGACATGTACACCTACACCGCCGGCTCCACCGGGCTCGACGCCGCCATGCCGCCCTGGGTGCAGGAGGGCGGCTATGACGCCTGGGCGGAGCGCATCCGGGATCCGGAGATCCGCGCGCGCGTGGTGGAAGAGATGAGCACACCGACCGACGAGTGGGAGAACCTCCTGCTGGCATCCGGCCCCGAGGGGGCGCTGCTGGTCGGCTTCCGCAACGGGGAGCTGCGCCACTACCAGGGCATGACCCTGGCCGAGGTGGCCGAAGAGCGCGGGACGCCGCCCGAGGAGACCGCCATCGACCTGGTGATCGAGGACGGCACCCGGGTGCAGGTCGTCTACTTCCTCATGTCCGAGGAGAACGTGCGCCGCCAGATCGCGCTGCCCTGGGTCTCCTTCGACTCCGACGCCGCGTCCATGGCCCCGGAAGGCATCTTCCTGCAAAACAGCACCCATCCGCGCGCGTACGGCAACTTCGCACGCCTGCTGGGCAGGTACGTGCGCGAGGAAGGGGTCATCCCGCTGGAAGAGGCGGTGCGCAAGCTGACTTCGCTTCCGGCGGCCAACCTGCGCATCTCCGACCGCGGGCGGCTCGCGGAAGGTTATTTCGCGGATGTCGTGGTGTTCGATCCGGCCACCATCATCGACCACGCCACCTACCAGGACGCCCACCAGCTCGCCACCGGCGTGACGCACGTTTTCGTCAACGGCGTGATGGTGCTCGAGGACTCCGAACCCACCGGCGCGATGTCCGGCCG
Organism: Gemmatimonadota bacterium; assembly: GCA_022826025.1. Lineage (GTDB taxonomy): Bacteria > Gemmatimonadota > Gemmatimonadetes > Longimicrobiales > Gaopeijiaceae > BD2-11. The sequence continues at coordinate 25,060 of JAJDVR010000226.1, forward strand.
TTTCGTGCGCGGGCCGGGCTGGAGAGGGGATAAGCTAACTGGACTAAACTAGATTAGTCCGATCACCAATCCTCAGTCTGGCACGAAGGCTACGATGCGCAGCGGCCCTCCGCTGCCCCCCACAATCTTCATGGGCAGCGCCACGACGAAGGCGCCCCACTCGGGAAGCTCCGGGAGGGAAGCCACGTTCTCGTAGCCCGGGATGTTCTCCCAGTAGAGGATGCGATGCGTCTCGAAGGCGCTCGACTGCCCGTAGTCGAGGCTGGGCGTGTCGAGGCCCAGCGCCGCAATGTCGCGGTTTTCGACCAGCCACTGCGCCGCCTCCGGGTCCAGTCCCGGGAAGTGGAGCTCCGGAATCGCCTCCTCGCCTCGCAGGCCAGTCCCCAGGTAGCGGACGGGGTCCGGCCAGCGGTCGCCCCAGCCGGTGTCGAGCAGGACGGTCGTCCCCGCCGGGATGGGACCATGGCGCGCCTCCCACGCGGCGATCGCCTCCACCCCCACCTGGTGGTCCGGGTTGTCACCCGCCGGGTCGCGGATGACGGCCGCCGGCCCGATCAGGGCGGAAAGAGGGATCTGCGCGGTTGATATCCTCCCCTCGGCGAAGTGGATGGGAGCGTCGACATGGGTGCCGCCGTGTTCGGACGACGCGAAGTTGAAGGCGGCGTAGAAGTACCCGCCCTCGGTCATGCCGTAGGCGACCGTGTCCAGCACGAACGGATCCGCGGTCGGCCAGAAGACGGCGTCCGCGGACACGTCGTAGGTCAGGTCGATCCAGCGGCCCGCGGTGCCGTCGAATACGGCCGAATGGTCAGGGGTCGTGGGCGAGCAGGCCGAAGCCAGCGCCAGCACCACGAGGATGTGAAGTCCGGTCGCTCGTTTCATGACAACCTCCTGCGGGAAACGTGATCGGCCCATATCGACATTCCGAAGCCCGGCGTCGGCACGTATCATTCATGTGCGCCTGCGGTGTTCACCCGCTCGCTGCATGGGTGATGCGCGGTGACCCGAAACCTCAACCTGGGGCTAAGCGATGCAAGGGGAAAGCCTCGTCGGCGGGATAGGCCCGTGAGCGGCGATCTCATCGCAATCCTGGCCGTCGGCATCACGCTGGCCAGCCTCCAGTGGCGCATGGCCAGCGTGTTGCGGGGGAGCATGGCTTCGTTCAGGAAGGAGACCAAAGCGGAGTTTACGACGCTGCGGGTCGAAATGACCGCATCGCGCAGCGAGTCGAAGGAAGACATCGGAGCACTCAGGACGGAGTTGAGGAACGACATCTCTGCGCTCAGGACCGAACTCAAGGGCGACATCACCGCACTCAGAACCGAGATGAGGGAGGACATCGGTGCCCTCAGGACCGAGATGCGCGACGGGTTTCGTCAAGTAGATACGCGGGTTCGCTTCCTTGAAGAACGCGCTTTTCTGGGCCGGCGCTCGAGGTCGGTGTCCGGGGACAGCTGATCGCGGCCACCGAACCGTACGCGGGCTGGCGCGGTCCCGGGCGTCGCTCCATCATCCATGGCGTTGCCCCAATCAGGCCCCGGAGGAACGCCCCATGCCTCGATCCGAATCCCAGGTTGCCCTCATCGCTCTGGCGGTCGCGCCGTGGCTGACGACCGCTTGCGGCTCAGCCGGACCGTCCGGGATGCAAGCGGACATGAACGCGGATCTGCTGGCCGCCGCGGTACGCACGCACATTTCCGCAGCCTCGCTCGAGCCGCACGCGCGCGCGATCGTGGAGCACGATCGCCTCTCCGGGAGCGAGGGCGAGAACGCTGCGATCGACTACGTCGTCGAGACGCTCGAGGCGGCCGGCGTACCGGTGGAAGTGCACGCCTTCGAGACCTACGTATCCGATCCGATCTCGGCATCGGTGTCCGTGCCCGACGGCCCCACCTTCAGCGCCATCACGTCGTCGTTCTCCGCCACGGTGGGCTCGTTGCGCGCGCCGCTGGTCGACCTGGGTGCGCCCGCCAATCTGCCTCCCGTCGAGGTCGGCACGGGCGAGCGCATCGTGCTCGCCGGGGAAGGAATGGACGGAGCCGGCGCACGCAACCTTCCCGACATCGCGGGGGCTATCGTGCTCCTGGACGGGCAGCCGAGGAACATCCCGGTCGTGGTTCTGGACCGGCTGGGTGCCGTCGGGGTCATCTTCGTGCACCCCGAAGAGCGGGTGAACGACCTCATTGTCACCTCGACCTGGGGCACGCCTTCGCTGCTCAACTACCACCGCCTGCCCGACACGCCCGTCGCGCACATCGCGCGCAGCGCGGGAGAGCGACTTCGGGCATTGCTCGCCCGCGGCCCGCTCGAGGTCGAGCTTTCGGCACGCGCCGACACCGGATGGAAGGAGCTTCGGCTCGCCATCGCCCGCATCCCCGGACCCGAACCGGAGAGCCCCTACGTCCTGTTCGGCGGGCACATCGACGGATGGTATCACGCGGCGACCGACGAAGGGGCGTCGAACGCGGCGATGCTCGACCTGGCCCTCGCCTTCCACGCCGAGCGGGAGCGCATGCGGCGCGGCCTGGTGGTGGCCTGGTGGCCGGGCCACTCGAACGCGCGCTATGGCGGATCGACCTGGTTCGCCGACCACTTCTTCGAGGAGCTGCGCTCGCGCGCGGTGGCCCATGTGAACGTGGATGGGATCGGACAGATGGGCGCGCGCCTGTTCGCAGCCGCGACGACCGCCTCGCTGGGCGAGGTCGCGCGCTTCGCCATGCAGCGCGGCGAGGACGCCAACATCCAGCCCAACCGGCCGGCCCGCAACTCCGACCAGTCGTTCAACGGAGTCGGGCTGCCGCTCCTGCAGCTCTACCGCAACCGCGCGGAAGAGGACGGCGGGTACTGGTGGTGGCA
>JAJDVR010000114.1 GCA_022826025.1 Gemmatimonadota bacterium
TTGTGGAAGTAGTTCTCCCGCTCGTTGAGATATCCGGTGTTGTAGCGGTCCCGCTGTCCCGCGTCCGGGCCCGTGCTGTTGTACTGGATTCCATCGTAGCTGGCGCTGACCGGGGCGACGTTGGGGCTGCGGCCTCTGCCCACCGCGGGGTAGTCCTCGAAAGCCCCGGCGTCGAATCCATCCAGCGACCGCGCAAAGTCCGGGTCCAGGCTCGCGAGGTTCAGCTTGTAGAGGTTCTGCCCGTGACGCTGCGGCGCGCCGACCGCGTAGGCCTCGAGCCGGTTCGAGGGATTCAGCTGGAACGACGTGGCCACGTAGTAGGCCCACGCGTCCATCCAGAGCGCGTCCCCGCCGGTGAACCCCTGGTACATCCCGCCCCCGGTCTTGCGCACCACGGAACCCGTGGCCGCGAACGCTCCCATGGGCCCCGTGTTCACCACCAGGGTCTCCTTCAGCATGTTGTTGCCGAGCCCCCATCCTCCGTTGTCGTCCAGACTGCCGAGCCCGAACTCCTGCTTGTACATGAGGCCGCCGCCTTCCGCGGCAGGGTCGGTGAGCACGTTGAGGGTCCCTCCGATCGACGGCGTGGCCAGGTTGACCGCCGACAGGCCGCGCTGAAGCTGGATGCTGGTGGCGGCATCCCCCACTCCATCCCAGTTGGACCAGTAAACCCACCCGTTCTCCATGTCGTTGACGGGCACGCCGTTGATCATCACCGCGGTGTTGCGCTGGTTGAAGCCGCGCACGTTGATGCGCGCATCACCGGCGCCGCCCCCCTGGGCGGTCGCGTAGACGCTGGGGGTCACGTTGAGCACCAGCGGCAGATCCCTGGAGCCCAACTGATTCTGGATCTGTGTTTTGCTCACGTTGGTGAACGCCACCGGCGTCTGGCGATCCTGGGCGCGGGTGGCGAAGACCTCGAGAGCATCGAAGGCAATCGCCTCCTGACTCAGGCTGAAGTCCAGCGCCAGCGACTGGCCCGCCTCCAGCGAGACGCCGGTTGCGGACTGGCGGCCGTAGCCGATCATGATCACTTCGACGGTGTAGGGTCCACCCGGACGAACTCCTTCCACCACGAACCCGCCGTCGTTCCCCGACAGAGCTCCGGTCTGGACTCCGGTCACTTCGTGCGTAACCACCACCTGGGCGCTGGCGACGCCGGCGCCCCCCTCCCCGGTCACGCGTCCGGTTACGGTTGCGGCCTGCTGCGCGGCCAGATCACTGGCGCACAGGCCGACCAGCACGGCGAAAACTGCATGCAGACGAATTCTGGACAACATCGGCTACCCTCCTGGTGCGAAATACCGGCCTCGAAAAGCCTTGCTCAAATCGAAATCCGTCCCCGGGTTCGTCCTGCTCGGACGGGACCCGGGAATCCGGGACCCAACCGGCGCCGGCCGCGATGGCCAGCTCCGTGCTTCCCAGCAAAATATCATACAACCGCCCGTGGCGGCAGCACCGCGAGGGAGTCACAGTCGCGTAACGGGCATGTAGAAGTCGGCGGGCAGCAACGCAAGACGCCCCGCGGCCCGAGGGGGCGGCGGGGCGTCGGTGAGCATACCATGCGAAGGACGGTGCCGGTCCGCGCGGTCAGAACCCGTCCGGCAGGGCACGCATCCGGGTCAGCCTGCCGAGGACGGCCTCGCGACAAGGTAACGGCCGAAGATCCACGCGGCCGTCAGCAGCGCGAGCCCGGCGAGCGCCACCAGTCCGAGCGTCCTGTTCACGACGTCGGATGCTTCCGAACTGATCTGGCCTTCGGGACGCCCGATGGCGATGTACCCTTCGGGGGTCGCACCTTCACCTGTAAGCGGCGCGACCGCGAAGACCGCCATGCTTCCGTCCAGATCGGCGCCGTGTACGATGCCGGGCTCGTCGGCCGTCTCGGGGAAGCCCTCCGCCCGCATCGCGCCGATGGTGTCTCCCTCGCTCTGGCCTGCCGGGTAGCGAACCAGGACGCGGCCCTCCCGGTCGAGCACCGTGAAGGTGGACGACTCGGGCAGTTCCATGTCCTGCGCGATATCGCTCAGGGCGCGCAGGTCGATGCTCGCGATCAGAACCCCTCCGGGCATCCCGGTTTCATCGGGAATCGGGATGGCCGACGCGACGCCCGGGCGACCGGTGACGCGTCCGATCTGGTAGGCGCCGATGACGTGGCGGTTCTCGTTCATGGCGCGGATGTAGTAGGTGCGGTCGCCCAGGTAGAGCAGCCCGTCCGGCTGCACGGAGCCGCACCCGACGTACCCGTCGAGTCCGATGGCCCAGATTCCGTTGAGGTGGTTGGCCTGATCGAAGACGCGCCCCAGGATATCGGTGCACTCAGGCTGCTGCGTTTCCCTGACCTGCGGGAATTGCGCGAGCGTCGCCAGCAGTACGCGGCTCTCTTCGAGCAGCCGGTTGTACTCCACCGACGTCTCCCTCGTGGCGCGCAGAAGCTCCTGCTCCTGATTGGCCAGCTGGAGTGCACGGATCTCGCCGTTCGCGTACAGGTAGATGCCGAGCGCCGGAAGGAAGGCGATCAGCACGAGCAGCAGGACACGGCCGGTGAACCCCGGATTCGACGTTGACATCGATCGGCTCTCCTCGTTGAGTGTGTTGTGGGTTTCGGAAATCTAGCACGTCGGTAGGAATTGCGCTTCGCCCCGCTGCAAGGTGTCCCCGGACTCGCCGGATCACTAGCTTTTTTGCTCGCGCGCGATGTTTCCTCTCCCGGTGGTGCCGACTGAGCCATGAGCCTCGAATCCCTTGGGAATCTCGCGGAGATCGTCGGCGTTCTGGTCGTGATCGCGGGTTTCCTCTTCGGCTACCTGCAGCTCCAGCAGTACGGCATCCAGCGGCGCGCCACGGCCGCCATCGAACTCGCGCGCTCCCTGCAGAATCCCCGCATGGCGCGCGCCCTTCGCCTGGTCTTCACTCTCCCGCCGGGCATCGACGGGTCCGATATTCGCGAGCGTGGAAGCGAGTATGAAGACGCGGCCATGCTGGTTTGCCTGACCTTCGAATCGGTGGGCCTCATGGCCCATCGGCACATGGTCTCCCTGGAACTGGTGTGGGAGTTCATGGGCGGGGCGCTGCTCGGTGCCTGGGAGCGGCTTGAGGACTGGACGCACGAGATCCGCGACCTGAGCGGCGACGAGAAATTCAACGAGTGGATGCAGTGGCTGGTGGAGCAGTGCTACCGCCGGTACGGCCGGGAGGAACCGGCGTACCGGCGGTATGCGGAGTGGCTCCCCAGTGGGCGGGACCGCGTGGCTTGAGGGGAGGCCGCGGGGCTGCGGCCTCCCGGATATGGTCGGCCGGCTCCGGTCAGCCCGAACGGATCGGGATGCTGATGCTGGTCTGCTCCCACTCCATGACCAGATCGGCACCGCCATCGGCCTCCGAGAAGGTGTAGCGCAGCTCATCGACCGCCTCGTCCAGCATCCCGGGCGTTACCGTGAAGCTGCCCACGTCGTTGGCCGTCACGTCGGGGCCGATGGGGATGCCCCAGCGCTCGTTGACCGAGTTGATGTGGACGGTCCAGTCGCCCATGGTGGGCGTGGCGTAGATGGAGTACGCGCCGGCGTCCAGGGCAACGCCGCCCACGCTCGCACCCGCGCTCAGATAAATCGCGGTCGCCTCGTTGGCGCCCATGCGCCAGGGGGCGTCGTAGGGGACGAGGGCGCCCATGATCTCCCGGGTCACCTCGGGGTTGTTGGGGTCCCTGCGCAGGGGCGCGCCGTAGCAGACCTTGACCATCACGTCGCCGAACGACGTGGAGGCGGACTCCAGCGAACTGAGCCGGCCCTCCAGGTCTCCGCGCACGAAGCAGTCGGGTTCCATGGCCATTTCTTCGGACTCGGCCATCTCCATGTCGGAGGCGGCCTCTTCTGCGGCCTCCTGCGCGCACGCAGGAAGAAGGAGGACGAGGGCGAACGCGGCTGTCAGGGGCGTGAAGAGCTTCATGCGGTTCCTCCACCAGAGGGAATGCTTAACAGCGGGTGCGTTGCGCGGCGGCACGTCCCGACACGCGACGCGAAAACACCGGGCTCGCACGGTAGGGCGGCTTCGGATAGGATGATGCGCGCCCGAAGTCCGGTCAAGTCGGACGGCGGGTCGTGCGGCGGCTCCGCGGGGAGCGCGCACGGGAGACGGAACTTGCCCAGGGAGACGCCATGAAGGCCGTATTGATGGACGGGTTCGGGGATGCCGGGGTGTTGCGCTGGGGCGAAGCCTCCAGGCCGGAGCCGGGTCCGGGCCAGGTGCTCGTCGAGGTGGTGGCGACCACCGTGAACCATGCCGACATCAGCCAGCGGAAGGGGAAGTACCCCCCGCCCCCCGGCGAGTCGGAGATCCTGGGACTCGAGGTGGCGGGTGTGGTGCGGGAGACGGGACCCGGGGTTGAGCGCTTCGGTCCCGGCGACCGGGTGATGACGCTGGTGGCCGGCGGGGGATACGCCGAGTTCGCGTGCGCCTACGAGGGCCACCTGGTACGGGTCCCGGAGGCGCTGTCGTGGGAGGAGGCGGCGTCCGTGTGCGAGACCTACGTGACCGCGTACCTCAACTTGTTCATGCTGGGCGGGCTCGGCGACGGCGATGCGGTGCTGCTGCACGGCGGTGGGGGCGGGGTGAACACGGCCGCCATCCACCTGTGCCGTACCCTGGTGCCGACCGCGCGCATGATCGTGACCGCCTCGCCGGGCAAGGTGGAGCGGGTGCGGTCGATGGGGGTCCACCACGTGGTGGACTACACGGCCGAGGAGTTCGCCCCGGCGGTGCGCGCCTTCACGGAGGGGCGGGGGGTGGATGTGGTGCTCGACCACATCGGGGCCGCCTACCTGAAGGGCAACCTGAAGGCCATGGCGCCCGGCGGCCGGCTGGTCGTGATCGGCCTGATGGGCGGACTCAAGGCCGAACTCAATCTGGCCCTGCTGATGGTCAAGCGGCACACGGTCATCGGCTCGGTGCTGCGCTCGCGTCCGGTGCCGGAGAAGACCGACATCATGGCGGAGTTCGAGCGGGTCGTGATGCCCCACTTCGCCGCTCGCCGCATGGTGCCCCTCATCGATGCGGTTTATCCGCTGCGGGAGGCGGCCGAAGCACACCGCCAGATGGAGGCGAGCGCGCACTTCGGCAAGCTGGTCCTCAGGGTCAGGGAGGGTTAGCAGCGGCTCATGTGCGCGGTGCTGCGCGCAGGCGATGGGTCGCTCTGCCACTGTGGTCGCTGCGTCGTCGTGCTGGAGGAGTAGCTCGCGCTACCGCCGGCCGGAGGTCTTCAGGATCCCGGGATCGTAGCGGTACTCCATGATCTCACCCGGCTCGAGCCGCGCGAAATCCGGATGGGCGGGATTGACGACGTAGTTGACCTCGCCGATGACTACGGCGCTTGGGACGCAGAGAACGGCTGATTCGAGCGACTCCAGCCACTGATCTCCGATTCTCTGGGTGACGGGATGCAAACCCGTCCGGGCCCGGTCGGCCGGCAGATCCCGCGGATCCACGCGTCGGCAAGCTTTCGGATCCGCGTCTCCCCCGGCATCGCAACCCACGCGTCTTCGCCTTCCTTGGCAGGCCGCGCGCGGCTCCCTAGCTTTGCCCGGACTCGCGCGGAGGCCCGCGCGGCTCGATTCGCAAGCCATCACGGAGGATCTGTTCATGACGACCGCGACCGCACTGAAATCCCGGACCGCCGAAGACACCCTGGCGCGCAAGAGCCGCGCCGAAGACGTGATCTCGGGCGGGCACCTGGCCGCCCGGGCGCTGGCCAACGAGGGCGTGGACACCGTTTTCACGCTGTGCGGCGGGCACATCATCGACACCTACGACGGGTGCATCGACGAGAACATCCGCATCATCGACGTGCGTCACGAGCAGGTCGCCGCGCACGCCGCGGACGGGTACGCGCGGCAGACCGGCGGGCTCGGGTGCGTGATCACCACGGCCGGCCCGGGGTTCACGAATGCGCTCACCGGGATCGCGACCGCGTTCCGGTCGGAGAGCCCGGTGCTGCACATCGGCGGGCAGGGCGCGCTCACCCAGCACAAGATGGGGTCGCTGCAGGATCTGCCCCACGTCAACATCGCGCGCCCCATCACCAAGTTCGCGGGCGGGGTTCGCTCCACCGAGCGCATCGCGGACATGGTGTCGATGGCCGCGCGAGAGTGCTTCGCCGGGACGCCGGGGCCGAGCTACCTCGAGATCCCGCGCGACATCCTGGACCGGGAGATTCCGCTGGGCAGCGCGACCATCCCCGAGCCGGGCCGCTACCGCGCTTCGACCCGTTCCGTGGGCGACCCGCGCGACATCGAACGCCTCGCCGACCTGCTGGTCAAGTCCGAGCGCCCCGCCATCCTCTTCGGACAACAGGTGTGGGGCTGCCGCGCACACCAGGAGGCCTGGGACCTGGTGCGCACCCTGAACATCCCGACCTTCACCAACGGTGCCTCGCGCGGCCTGCTCGGCCCCGACGATCCCCACTACTTCCACCGCACCCGCGGCGCCGGCTTCGGCAACGCCGACGTGATCGTGATCGTGGGCACCCCCTTCGACTTCCGCATGGGCTACGGGAAGCGCCTGCCCGCGGGCGCCACGGTCGTGCAGATCGACCTCGACTACCGCACGGTCGGAAAGAACCGCGACGTCGACCTGGGCCTGGTGGGCCATCCCGGCGCCATCATGGAGGCGGTGCTCGCCGAGGCCAGCTCCAACCTCGGCGACGGTCCGGCCCGCCGCCTCGGCTGGATGAAGCACCTGCGCGAGATCGAGGAGCAGAAGACCGAGAAGCTGATGCCGCTCTTCCTCTCCGACGCCAATCCCATACACCCGTACCGGGTGGCGTGGGAGCTGAACGAGTTCCTCACCGAGGACACCGTCTACATCGGCGACGGCGGCGACGTCGTGACCATCAGCGCGCAGGCGGTCAAGCCGCGCGCGCCGGGCAACTGGATGGATCCGGGCGCCCTGGGCGGGCTGGGGGTGGGCACCGGCTTCGCCATGGCCGCCAAGCTGGCGCATCCGAACAAGGAAATCGTCTGCTACTACGGCGACGGCTCCTTCGGCATGACCGCCTTCGACATGGAGACCTGCAACCGCTTCGGCGCCCCCTACATTGCCGTCATCGGCAACAACTCGGCGATGAACCAGATCCGCTACGGGCAGCTGGCCAAGTACGGGCAGGAGCGCGGCAACGTCGGCAACCTGCTGGGCGACGTGCCCTTCTCGAAGTTCGCGGAGATGCTGGGCGGATACGGCGAGGAGGTGCGCGATCCCGGCCAGATCCAGCCGGCGCTGCAGCGGGCGCGCGAGTCGGTGCGCAGCAGCGGCAAGTCGGCCGTCATCAACATCTGGGTGGATCCCGGCGAATGGGCCCCGGGCACCAAGCGCCAGACCATGTACAAGTGATCGTGAACATCCATCCATCCATCAACCCTGAACGAGTAATCGGAGCCATCCCTCAATGAGCAAAGCACTCAACGGCATCCGCATCCTGGACATGACCCACGTCCAGGCAGGCCCCACCTCCAGCCAATTGCTGGGGTTCATGGGCGCGGACGTGATCAAGCTGGAGTCGCCCTTCGGGGACGCCACCCGCAAGCAGCTGCGCGATGTACCGGGGGCCGACAGCCTCTACTTCACCATGCTCAACTGCAACAAGCGCTCGATCACGGTGAACCTGAAGAACGAGCGCGGGAAGGAGGTCTTCACCCGGCTGGTGCAGGAATGCGACGTGCTCATGGAGAACTTCGGGCCCGGGGTTCTGGACAGGCTCGGCTTCGGATGGGAGCGCGTGCACGAGATCAACCCGCGCATGGTCATGGCCTCCATCAAGGGCTTCGGCACCGAGGGCCCCTACGCGGCCTTCAAGGCCTACGAGAACATCGCCCAGGCGATGGGTGGCTCGATGAGCACGACGGGCATGTTCGACGGATCCCCCGTCGTGACCGGCGCCCAGATCGGCGACTCGGGCACCGGGGTGCACCTGGCGCTGGGGATCCTCGCGGCGCTGCTCCATCGCGAGCAGACCGGGAAAGGGCAGTACGTCGAGTGCGCCATGATGGACTGCGTGATGAACCTGGTGCGGGTGAAGTGGCGCGACCATCAGCGCATCACCCGCGGGCCCCTCGTCGAGTACTCGATCCAGGAGTTCGACGACTTCACCCCGCGCGCGGGAAACGACTCGGGGGGCGGCCAGCTCGGCAACTGCATCCATTGCAAGCCGGGCGGCATCAACGACTACCTCTACATCGTGGTGCAGGAGCACGTCTGGGAGGCGCTCGCGACCCGGGTCGGCGGCGAAGAGCTGGTGAACGATCCGCGCTTCTCGGACATCGGCGTGCGGCGGAGGAACCAGGGCGAGATGTGGGAGATCCTGAACGACTTCGCGAGCCGCTACACCAAGCGCGAGCTGATGGCCATTCTGAATGAGCTGAACGTGCCCTGCGGGCCCGTGATGAGCACCGCGGACCTGGCGGACGACGACCACGTGCGCGGGCGCGAGATGTACGTGGAACTCGACCACCCGGAGCGCGGGCCCTACTGGAACCTCGGCTGCCCCATCAAGCTCTCCGACTCGCCCGCGGTCATCACGCGCTCGCCGCTTCTGGGCGAACACACCGACGAGATTCTCGGGGACGTCCTCGGGTACGGCGGGGACGAGATCGCCGACATGAAGGAGGCCGGGGCCTTCACCTTCAAGCGCTGAGCCGACTGAGGAGTCCGGGACCATGAACGACGCCACCACGAGATCCGCCTCGAACGCCGAGGTCCTGGAGCGCCACGGAACCTGGTTCGGGCATCCCGCCGGGCTCTCCACCCTCTTCTTCACCGAGATGTGGGAGCGCTTCTCGTACTACGGGATGCGCGCCCTGCTCGCGCTCTACATGACCACGGCCACGACGCACGTGATCATGCGCGGCGACGGATCCGAGGTGGCCAATCCCGGGATGGGGCTCGATGTGGGGACCGCGGCCGCGATCTACGGCCTGTACACGAGCCTCGTCTACATCATGGCACTCCCCGGCGGCTGGGTGGCCGACAACCTGTGGGGGCAGCGCAAGGCGGTGTGGGTCGGGGGCTGGATCATCGCGCTGGGCCACTTCACGATGGCGGTGCCCAGCACGTTCGCCTTCTTCCTGGGGCTCGTTTTCGTGGTCCTGGGAACGGGGCTGCTCAAGCCCAACGTGAGCACCATCGTGGGGGAGCTCTATCCCGAAGGCGGAGCTCGGCGCGACGCCGGGTTCTCCATCTTCTACATGGGGATCAACGTAGGGGCGCTGCTGGGACCCCTCATCACGAGCTTCCTCGCCGAGGGCTACAACTGGCACTGGGGCTTTGGTGCGGCCGGCGTGGGCATGGTGCTCGGCCTCATCCAGTACCGCAACCGGGCCCGCCTGCTGGGCGAGGCGGGGCTCCTGAAGACTGAGGATCGCCCCGCGCAACTGGCGGCGAAGTCTCGCCGGTTCTTCGGGACCTTCTTCGCGGTGGTCGTGGGCGTAGTGGCGTTCGGCTACCTGGTGTCGACCGGGGTGTTTCCGGCCACGCTGGCGCAGATTGCTACGGTGCTTGGCTACGGCGTGCTGATTATCATCGCGGCCTACTTCGTCTATCTGTGGACGGCCGGAGGCCACACCCGGGAGGAGAACCGCCGCCTGGGGGTGATCTTCTGGCTCTTCCTGCTGATCGCCGTGTTCTGGTCCGGCTTCGAGCAGGCGGGAAGCTCGCTCAACCTCTTCGGGCGCGACTACACCGACCGCAACATCATGGGGTGGCTGATGCCGGCGGGCTTTCTGCAGTCGGTGAACTCCTTCTTCATCATCCTGCTGGCGCCGGTCTTCGGATCGCTCTGGGTCTGGCTGGAGCGGCGCAAACGCAACCCGTCGATTCCCATGAAGGCGGGGATGGGGCTGGTGGGGCTGTCGATGGGGTTCTTCGTGCTGGCCTGGGGCGCCGCCAACGCCACGACCGACAACCTGGTGAGCCCTTCCTGGCTGGTGGTGACCTACTTCTTCCACACCGTGGGCGAGTTGTGCATCTCGCCCATCGGCCTGTCAGCCATCACGAAGCTCTCGCCCGCCAACCGGGTGGGTCAGATGATGGGGGTGTGGTTCGTGGGGGCGGCGCTGGGCAACCTTTTCGCGGGCCTGGTGGCCGGTCAGCTGGCGGATCTCGCACCGGGACCGCTCTTCCAGAACGTCGCGGTGACCATCGGCATCGTGGGCATCGTCGGGTTGCTGGCGGCGCCCTGGGTGAAGCGGCTGACGGGCGGGAAGACCTAGCGCGGTCGGCAGTCCGGTAACTGCGGCGGTCAGGGACGCTCCTCTTCCGGCGCGGAATGCGCGACACCCGAGTAGTCTGCCATTTTGGCAGATCCGCCCCCCGAAGTCTGCCATTTTGGCAGATTGACGCCAAAGATGACATCTTGTCATCATGCATAGATCATCTTAACATGATCCTCCTTGGCAACTGACATCCTGATGGAGGTGTGCGAGCGATGTCGAGCACGATCAATGTCAAGACGCTCCGGAACGAGATGGGGCGGATCATCGACCGTGTCCGCAAGGGCGAGGACTTCACGGTGCTTTATCGCAGCCGCCCCGCATTCCGGATTGTGCCGCTGAGCGGCGTGTTCACCCACGGCGTCGCCGAGGACGATTCGCTCTACCGGGCCGAGGCGGTGGGAAGATCGGACGACGGGTTGACGGCGGAGCAACACGATCGCTCGCTATACGGGCAGCCGCGTGCCTGATCGCACACTGTTCGTCGACACCGCCGGATGGATAGCCATGGCGGACGCGGCGGACCCCATGCACGAGGCCAGCCGGGGATCGCGTGACGCCTGGTTGCGGAGCGGGGGGAACCTCCTCTCCACCGACTATGTGATCGACGAGACCATGACCCTGATTCGGATGCGGCTGGGGCTGCGCGCCGCGGCTCGCTGGTGGGAACAGATCGATGCCAGCTCGCGGCTTCGGTGGGAGTGGATCACTCCGTCGCGCGCCGAGAAGGCCAGGCGCTGGTTCTTCGATTGGAATGACAAGGACTTCTCATTCACGGACTGTACCAGTTTTGTCGTAATGCAGGAGTTGCGCATCCAGACGGTCCTGACCACGGACCGCCACTTTGCGCAGGCCGGGTTCGATCCGCTTCCCGGCCGATTATCCGCCCGGCCGGGGCGGGACGCGTAGTCCACGGATGCCGTGACGCGGATGGTGCCGCCATGGCCGGATGGCGCCTAGGCCCGAGTCGGCCCGCGCAGCGACAACACCACCCCCACCCCCACCACCGTCAGCGCCCCGATCACGTTGTGCCACAGGAACGAAACGTCGGGTGCGCCGAAGGTCACGGTGGCCACCACCCCCATCCCCACAAGCAGCCCGACGAACGCGCCGGCCGCCCTGGCCCTGGGCACCATCGCCAGCAGGAAGACGCCCAGGATCGAGCCGTAGAAGAATGACCCGAACCGGTTCACCACCTCGATCAGCGAGCCGAGGCTGACGGCGTAGAGGGCGACGAAGCAGGCGAACACCCCCCAGAACGCGGTCGCGGCCTTCGAGACCGCCAGGTAGTGGGCGTCGCTCGCCTCCGGGCGGACCCAGCGCCGGTAGAAGTCGATGATGCTGGTGGTCGAAAGCGAGTTCAGTTCCGACGAGATGCTCGACATGGCGGCCGCGATGATCGCCGCGATGAAGAGGCCGGCGAGCCCGATCGGCAGCTCGCCGAGGACGAAGCGGGGGATGATGTAGTTGACGTCGCGGGAGGCCTCGCCGGTGACCTCCTCGGCCATGGCCAGCGCCTCGGCGCGGATCTCCTGGACGGTCGCCTCGCGGCCCAGGAATTCGGTGAGGGCGGCCCGGCCGGCGGCGTCCCGGTCGGCAGTAGAGGTCAATCCCGCCGCGCGGCGTGCGGCGTCCTCCCTCAGCGCCAACGCTTCCCCGTAGCGGCCCTGGAGCGCGGCGTACTCCGTTCCCCGCACCTCCACCACCGCGTTCTCGTGGGCCGGGTTGTACAGCAGCGGTGGGGTTGCGAACTGGTAGTAGACGAACACCATCACGCCGACCAGGAGCACGAGCGCCTGCAGGGGGATCTTCCAGTATGCGCTCATCAGGAGCGAGGTGCGCGCGGCGCCGACCGATTTCGCGGCCAGGTAGCGCTGCACCTGGGACTGGTCCGTGCCGAAGTAGGACAGCATCAGGAAGGTGCCGCCGATCAGCCCCGACCAGAAGGTGTAGGTCTCGTTGATGTTGAACGAGAAGTCGAAGACCTGCAGGCGGCCCGTCGCGCCCGCGATGTGCAGCGCCTCGCCCGGCGAGACCGGCATCCGTACGACCAGTACCACCACCACGGCCAGGAGCGCGACTACGATCAGGACCATCTGCTTGACGTCGGCCCAGGTGACCGCCTGAATGCCCCCCAGCATCGTGTACGCGACGGTCGGAACGCCGATCAGCGCGACGCACCAGAGGAGCGGCCACCCGAACACCGCCGAGAAGACGACCGCCGGCGCCGCGATGATCACGCCGCACGACATCCCGCGCGACATCAGGAAGAGGAAGGCGGTCAGCGCGCGCGTCCGCGGCCCGAAACGGCGCTCCAGATACTCATACGCGGTGAAGACCCCGGCGCCGCGCAGGAACGGCACCAGCGTGACGCCCAGAAGAACCATCGCGAGCGGCAGCCCGAAGTAGAACTGCACGAACCGCAGCCCGTCGGTGGCGCCCTGTCCCGTCGTGCCGATCATGGTCACCGCCGACAGCTGCGTCGCCATCACCGAGAGCCCGACCGCCCACCAGGGCAGCGTGCGGTTCGCCAGGAAATAGCCTTCCACCTCCGTGGTGCCGCGCGCCCGCCGGACGCCGTCGACCAGCACGTAGGTGACGTATGCGACGACGATCAGCCAGTTGACGGGATGCATGGGCGGGTCGCTAGCTGTGGTAGGTGGCCTGCAGGAGCCAGAGCAGAATCAGGGCGACCACCTGGACCAGAAGGACCTTCAGCAGTGTGGGGCGAAAGCGGGCCTCCCGCTCCGCCTCCTTCGCGTGCCGGGTGTCGTCGAACTCATCGAGCTCGATCATCGCGGTCTCCTCCGTCTGCCGTCTTGCAAGATCACGCCCCGAACAGCGGGATGTCGAACACCCGCGCGAAGATGAGCACCACGCTCATCGCGGTGAAGACGATCAGGCTGAACCAGCCGAACCAGCGGGCGAAGGGGGAGGGGTAGAAGGCGCGGTCCTCCTTCGGGATCACGACCAGGCAGTAGTAGAAGTTGAGGAAGAAGATCACCGGGGCGATGAAGAAGGCGAGCGCCGAGGCCACCAGCACCAGGAAGACCGGCCGGGGCAGCCCCGCGATCACGGCCACCGAGCCGATCAGCGAGTAGATCATGGTGGCGCGGTAGAGGTTGTACTCCGAGTACCAGCCCTTCCGCTTCTTGTCGATGCCCGCCGTGCGCGCGGTACCGCGGAAGAGGTTGCGGCAGCACGCGCCCACGATGCGCGGCCAGCCGTCAAAGTAGTTGAAGGCGGTCGAGAAGGTGGCCGCGAAGGCGCCGAACATGAACAGCCCCATCATGCCGGGACCCACCGAGTTGGTGAAGATTCCCGCGATCTCACCCATCACCGCCTGGCCCTCCACCGCGCTGGGATAGAGCCACACAGCCGCAAGCAGCATGAACACGGCGGCCATCACGAACGACACCACGTGCCCGAGGCGGAAGTCCCAGAGGCCGATCTGGAACCAGCGCCGGCAGTACTCCTGCGCGTGCGCGGGGAGGCGGTTGCTGTGTACGGTGAGGTCGCGGAGGCGCGGCGAGAAGGGGTTGAACGAGCGCGCGATCCCCAGCTCCTCCATGCGGTCGCGGATCCTGCTCATTCCCGCCTTCTTCGCCTTGCCCCACTCCGAGGCCTGGAGCGAGACGTCCATGCCGGTGGGCAGGAGGCCCAGGAACGCGGCGATGACCAGCCAGGAGCCGTCGGGGATTTCGACCAGGAAGAAGGTGCCCATCTCCGAGAAGGGCGCGGGCTGGTAGAAGTAGACCGCCAGCGTGGACACCACCATGATGGCCGCGAGGATCTTGGCCGAGTTTTCCACGGCCTTGTAGCGCCCCATGAGCAGAATGCCCACCGACACCACCCCCAGCCCTACCGCCGCGCCGGTGAGGGTGACGGGCCAGCCCAGCACCTCCGAGCCCACGTAGTAGACGACCGCGGCCGCGGCGATCAGGCGTCCCGCCTGCCCGATCGCGCACTGGATGAGCGTCGTCACCAGGACGTACCAGAGCGGCCACTTCCACCGCGCCGTCGCGTAGGCCTCGATCAGGCTCTTGCCGGTCGCGTTGGTGAAGCGGAAGGCCATCTCGAAGCCGTAGTACTTGAAGATGTAGGCCACCGGAAGACACCAGAGCAGCGCGTACGCGAACCTGCCCCCGGCCGTGGGCGCGGTGACCAGGTGGCTGGTGCCGATCCCGGTCATCATCAGGATGATCCCCGGTCCGAAGTGCCGGACCAGTCCGCGCGCCGAGCGGTCCGGAAGCTCGAGCCGGTCGAATTCGGAGGCTTCCGCCGGGGTGCGGCCGGGGTTCTGGGCCATGGGGTTTCTCCGCTGGATGATGGAGGGCGTCCGCCGGGCATAATGGGAAGCGCGAGGAAGAACAGAAAGATCGCAGATGTCGGGCGGCTTTCCGGGGCTCCGCCGGATTTGTTAGCTTCGGCACCGGGCGAGGGCGATTTCAGGTGCCCCGCTCTCCGGACTTCAACCGTTTGCCAGGTGCCATGAGCGAACGTCCCCTGCTGATGATCCCCGGACCCATCGAGGTCTCCCCGGAGGTACTGCGCGCCTTTTCGAGGCCGCCTCCCGGCCACGGCCAACCCTTCGTGGTGAAGGCGTTCGGTGACTCCCTGAGCCGGATGCGCGAAGTGTGGCGAGCCGGCGAGGGCGCGCAGCCGTTCATGGTCGCGGGCAGCGGGACGCTGGCGATGGACATGGCGGCGGTGAACCTGCTCGACCCGGGCGACGAAGCCCTGCTCGTGGACACCGGCTACTTCGCCGACCGCATGCGGCTGGTGCTGGAACATCGCGGGGTCAAGGTCCATGCGGTCGTCAGCCCGCCGGGCGAGCGGCCGGAGCCGGGCGAGGTGGAAGCCGCCCTGGACGCCTGCGCGGCGAAGGTCCTGTTCGCCACCCACGTGGATACCTCGACGGGCGTGCTCGTCGATCCGGCCGGCCTGGCGGCGGTCGCGCGCTCGCGCGGCGTGCTGTCCGTCTTTGACGGCGTCTGCGCCACCGGAGCCGAGGCCTTCGAGATGTCCGATTGGGGCGCCGACGTCTACTTCACCGCCTCGCAGAAGGCGATGGGGCTCCCGCCCGGGCTGGCGCTGTTTGTTTCCGGCGCGCGCGCGATGGAGGCGAGCCGGACGCGCCGCACACCCTGCCCCCTGTACCTCGACTGGAACGTCTGGCTGCCCATCATGGAGACCCATGAGGCGGGGAGCATGAGCTACTTCGCCACCCCCGCGACCAACCTTCTCGTCGCGGCCGAGGTCGCGCTGGGCGAGATCCTTTCCGATCGGCTGGACGGGCTCGAGGGCGTGGATGCGCGCATCGAGCGCCATGCGCGCGCCGGCCGGGCGATGCGGGCGGCGTGGGCGCACATGGGGCTCGGCGTGGTCCCCGCCAGCGACGCGCACTGCGCGAATACCCTGAGCGCGGTCCGGTACCCGGCGGGCGTGGACGCCTCCCTGGTGGGCCGCATCGTCGAGCGGGGCGTGATCGTCGCCGCGGGACTGCATCCCGCCATGGCCGACCAGTACTTCCGCGTGGGGCACATGGGCTACGTGACCACCCGGCCGGACCTGCTGCGGCGCACCATCCGCGCCGTGGGCGACGCCCTGGGGGCTGGCGGGTGCGCGGTCGACACCGTCGGCGCGGTCGATGCCGCAATGAAGGAACTCGGATCCCGGGCGGTCGCCGTGTAGCCGCGTCCGCTACCCGATCCGGCAGTGTCCGCAGCCCCCGCCCGGCTGCCCGCCCGACGCCACTGCAAGCACCAGCTTCCACAGCAAGCCGCCAGAAAAGGAGACAACCCGTGGTCTACACCTCCCGAGTCCGCATCGAGCGCAAGGCGGGCCCGTTGCGCCATGCGCATCTGCCAGCTACTCCCGACCCTGTCCTGTTCGGGGTGCACAGCGAGATCGCCAGCCACTACGGCGTCGAGCCCGAGACACCGGTGGCCACGACCCTCGACTACATCGTGGCGGCGGCCGGCGGCTGACTGACGGGAACCCTTGGCGGCGCGCTGGAGGCGCGCGGGATTCCGGCGGGGCAGGATCGCCTGACCTCCGAGGTCGAGGGAGGCATCGACAAGGAGGACGGCGTGCTCGTGATTCGCACCGTCCACGTGCGCTACCACCTCCGCATGGAGGCGGGCAAGGAGGACCGCGCGCGGCGGGCGCACGAGATCCATCACCCGTACTGCCCGGTCTACCGGACCCTGGTCGGGTGCGTCGAGTTCTCCACCGAACTCGAAATCGAGATCGTGTCGTGAGCGGGGGGAAGACGGCGTTTCCGGGCGGCTCGCTCTCCCGCCGGCAGTTCGCGGCACTCCTCGCTGCGGGCGGGGCATCCGCCCTCCTCCCGGGCTGCCGCTCCGATACCGGCACGGTCGGTCCGGAACTCGATACGGCGTGGTTCAAGGATCCCGATCCCTTCATCCGCCATGCCACCAACCTGGAGAGCCGGCTCGAGCTCCTGGACGGGCTGATCACCCCCAACGACCTCTTCTTCGTGCGCAACCACGCCCCGACCCCGGCAATCACGGCGGACGACTACCGGCTGCGCGTCACCGGCGACGGCATCGAACGGAGCATCGAGCTCGGCCTCGACGAGCTGCGCGCACTGCCGAGCCAGTCGGTGATCGCGTACCTGGAGTGCGCCGGAAACTGGCGCGGCTTCTACGCCCGCGTGCTGGGACAGGCAGCCGAGGGCACGCAGTGGGGCACGGGGGCGGTCGGATGCGCCGCATGGTCGGGACCGTCGCTGGCGTCGGTGCTCGGGGCGGCCGGGCTGCGGCCGGAGGCGGTCGCGGTGAACCTCGTGGGCCTCGACGACGGCGGCTTCAGCCGGCCCATGCCGGTGGACAAGGCGATGGACCCGGACACCCTGCTCGCCCTGTCGATGAACGGCGAACCGCTGCCTCCCGACCACGGATTTCCCGTGCGCGGGGTGGTTCCCGGCTGGGCGGGGAGCAACAGCATCAAGTGGGTCGGGGAGATCCAGGTCTCGACCGAGCCGATCTGGGTCAGCGCGAACACCACCTCCTACGTCCTGATCGGCCCGGACTGGCCGGCCGAGCAGTACGCGCCCGCCGACGGCGCTCCCGTGACGGCGCTCCCGGTGAAGAGTGCGCTGGCCCTTCCCTGGCCGGGGACGGTGCCGGCGGGAAGAACCCGGCTCCGCGGCTTTGCCTACTCGAACGATGGCCCCGTCGAGTCGGTGGAATGGAGCGCGGACGATGGCGCCAGCTGGGCGCCTGCACGCCTGATCGGCCCTCGCCTGCGCTACGCCTGGACGCGCTTCGAGTTCGAGTGGCAGGCCTCGCCCGGCTCCTACACGCTGCGCACCCGCGCCACCGATGCGGCGGGCAACACCCAGCCCATGGAAAGCGCGTGGAACCAGAAGGGCTACCTGCTCAACCTGGCGCTTCCGCACCCGGTGCAGGTGAGCTGAGGTGGGTGGATGGCGACCTGTCGGGCCGCGGGTAAGGTGCGGCCGACGATGACCGGCTTTCGTGGGGTCGCGTCCGCATGGCAGTGACGGGCCGTAGGCGAACGGTCGTGGCACGCGCCCTGGCCGGGGCGGCCGTCTCCGCTACCGCGCTGCTGGTTGGCTGCAGCGATGGCCCCGAGATCGACGGCGCCCTCGTCTACGCCCAGCGCTGCGCCTTCTGCCACGATGTGGAGGGCCAGGTCGGGGCCGAGATCACCGCGGCGACCCTGGCGTCGCGCGGCGATGAGGAAACGCTGACCCGGTACCTGCGCCTGGCAATGCCCTACGAGGCCCCCGGCACCATGACCGATGCGGAATACCGGGCGACGGCGCGCTATCTGTTGGAGACGCGAGGGCTGGCCGGCGAAGCGGGCGCGGGCAGCGTGGCCGGCCGTGGCAACGGAACGGGAGAGGGCCGATGAACCGAATCGTGCGGCGCACCCTGATCGGGTTCGTGGTCGGCGCGCTCGCCTTCGGGCTCGCGAGCGTCTACCAGGCAATCAGCTCGGGGGTGGGGCTTGTCCCCACTCTCGGTCCGCTGGGGTTCATGATGGTGCTGGGAGGCACCATCGGCGGGCTCGCCGGCCCACTGGTGGGGGAGGCGCTGGCCCGCTCGCGGCAGCGGCGCGCGCAGAGAAGGAGATGAGCCTGTGCAAGCGATGAGCCTTGCCTCCTTCGACGTCCTCACCTTCGACTGCTACGGCACGCTCATCGACTGGGAGAGCGGGATCCTGCGCGCCGTCCGGCGCGTGCTGGCCGCCCACGGTCACGAACTCTCTCCCGCAGAGATCCTGGAGCATTTCGCCCGCTTCGAGTCGACCATCCAGGCCGGTCCCTACCGCACCTACCGGGATGTCCTCTCGCGGGTGGTGGACGAGTTCGGACGCGAGCTGGGGTTTGCGCCCGGCCCGGAGGAGCGAGCCTCGCTTCCGGAGTCGATCGCCCGCTGGGCTCCCTTCGACGACACCGTGGCCGCGCTGCGCATCCTCGCATCGCGCTATCGGCTGGCGGTGATCTCCAACGTGGATGACGACCTGTTCGCCTTCTCGGCGCGCCGGCTGGGGGTCGAGTTCCACGAAGTCGTAACGGCCCAGCAGGTCGGCAGCTACAAGCCCGATGCGCGCAACTTCGAGTTGGCGCTCGAGCGCCTCGGTGTGCCCGTCGACGCCATTCTGCACGTCGCCCAGAGCCTCTTCCACGACATCGCCCCGGCGAAGCGCCTCGGGTTTGCCACGGTGCATGTGAACCGGGTCTCCCCCCATGGCGGATCGGGGGCTACGATGCCCGTGAGCGCCCGGCCCGATCTGGAAGTGCCGGATCTGGAGACGCTGGCGGAGATGGTGCTGGCAGAGGAGTAGAGGATGGGCAGGATGTTGTTGGCCGCCGGCGCGGCCCTCATGGCGGGATGGGCGGGCGCCTCATGCTCCGGACTCCCGGAGGCGGAGCGCGACGCGGAGGTGGTCGGGCCGCTGGCGGTGGTGCAGGGTCACATGGACGCCTTCAACCGGCACGACGCCGAGGATCTGCTGTCGTGGGTGTCACCCGCGGTCGAGTGGGTGAACGTGCAGGGGACCATCACCTCGGTCGAAGTTCGCGGCCGGGAGATGCTGCGCGACTACATGGCGACCTACTTCGAGGCACAGCCCACGGTGCGGTCGGAAATCGAGGAGGCGGTAGTCACCGGGGATTTCGTGGCGGTGCGCGAACGGGCGTCCTGGACGGCACGGGACGGGGAAGAGCGGTCCCAGGCCTCGCTCGCCGTCTACCACGTGCGCGACGGCCTGATTCAGCGCGCGTGGTACTATCCGGTGGTGCCGTGAGGGGGCTTCGCGAGACCGACAGGCAGCCCCGTACCGTCCCTAGTCCCGCTTTCTCTTCACGTCCAGAATGGAACCCAGAACCACGCTCACGAACGAGATGATCACGCTGCCCAGGAGAGCGGGTGCGAAGCCGGCGACGACCAGCCCGTCCGCCAGCCAGTCGGCGAGCATGAGCATGCCGGCGTTGATGACGAGGGTGAAGAGCCCCAGGGTGAGGAGGATGACGGGGAAGGCGAAGAACTTCACCACCGGCCTGATGAAGGCGTTGACCAGGGCGAAGATCGCCGCGACCACCACGACCTCTTCGAACCGGTCCCCGAGCTGGATGCCCGCGACCAGCTCCGCCGCCGCCCAGAGAGCGGCCGCGTTGATGCCGAGTGCGAGGAGCAGCTTGCGCAGGGTTCCGTCCGGTTGCGGGTGGCGGGGTGGGAGTCCAACTCCCGATACGCTCCTACCCGGGGGAAGATTCGCGCGTTCACCCGGGTCGCCGGCGGCGCGTGCGGCGGAAGCATGCCACTCGGGCGCTGCTGGCCTGCCGTCTCCGCCGCGACGGGCGGGTCCCGGGGCGGCGGGTCCCACACATTGCCTCGGCCGGGATGTCACCGCGCCGGCCCCTCGCCCTCATCTGCAGCGCAGGGCCCGGATCAGGTCCGCCCGGGTGCGGGTGCGTGTCCCATGAGCGCGTCCGGCGGCTCCACGAGCGCGCCCGTCGCCATCGTCACCGCGGCGGGGCGCGGGATGGGAGCGGCGTGCGCCCAACTGCTAGCCGAGCGCGGCTACCGGGTGGCGCTCATGTCGCGGTCGGCGGAGGCGCGCGAGCTGGCCGGGCGGCTGGGGGGCTGGGGCATCCGCGGCTCGGTCACCGAGCCGGACGACCTGGCCCGCCTGGTGGAGGGCGCGCTCGACCGCTTCGGCCGCCTGGACGGGGTGGTGAACAACACCGGGCATGCCGCGCGCGGCGGCCTCCTCGACCTCGACGATGCGGCGTGGCACGACGGCCTGGAGCTGCTGCTCCTCAACGTGGTGCGCATGAGCCGCTTGGTGACGCCCATTCTGAAGGCCGGGGGCGGGGGCTCCATCGTGAACATCTCCACCTTCGGGGCGAAACAGCCGACCGACGCATTCCCCATCTCGTCGGCGATCCGGGCGGGGTTGGGGGCCTTCACACGCATGTACGCCGCGCGCTACGCCGCCGACGGCATCCGCATGAACGATGTCCTGCCCGGTTACGTCGACAGCTATCCGGTCGACGAAGCCGCGCTCGCCACCATCCCCGCCGGCCGGCCCGCGCGCACCCGCGAGGTGGCCGAGGCGGTGGCCTTCCTGATTTCCGACGCGTCTTCCTACGTAACGGGCGAGAGCCTGCTCGTGGACGGGGGATTGCCGTAGCCGACGCGCCCGTCCGCATCGGGGACCTGGTGGTCCGCAGGATCGTTGGAGGCTAGTCCGGGGAAGGCCACTCGACTTCGAACCGCACTATGTAGCGGACGTCGAATTCTTCCTTGACCACGGCCCAGATCGTGTCGCCCTTGATGTACGGGTCGATATTCCCGGGATAGGGGTCGGCGTCCCAGCTCTCCGGGGTATCGACGTGACCGATCCACCGACCGTCCGCGTCGAACACGTCGAAGCCGTCCGTCGGACTCCAGTAGTCCCAGATCCTCCGTTGCAGCCCGGGTTGCCGGCGCCGTTCCTCTTCGGTCGTAGCTCGGCTCGAGCCCGTCGCTCCCGGCCAGACCCACAGCCGGCCATCGTCTGCCTGCCAGAGTCGAAGGAAGGCGGGACGATCCCGGGGAAGGACCGAAACAGGAGGAATTGGCCTTACCAGATCTCCTCGTCCGGTGCCCGCGAGAGTCTGGTTGAGGCTGCGAAGCTGTGAGGCCGCCATTCGCTCCCCCGCGGACCAGTACTCATGCTCCTCGTCCGTCCTCACCGATGGCTCCCATTCTCTCGAGATCCGCGTCACTCCCCCGTCCGGTCGAACGACGTCCATCGCGTAGCTGGCCGAGCACCCGAATGCCAATGAGCCCGTCCGGCTTCGCGACCATTGCGCGAAGGGCATGTGGCGCAGGCGATTGTCCTCCATGAACCCTCCCGAGAATATCGGGAGTCGCCGCTCACAGCCCTCCCGGGCTCGAGTGGGCAGGAACACGGTGTCCGTCACCAGTTCGTGGTCGACCAGGCGGCCGAACAGCGGTCTCCGCTGCTCCCTGCCGAGCGTGTCCGCGCCGGTCCGGGGCGGGTTGAGGGCGATCCAGAGCTCACCCGCGTCGTCCCATCGGATGGCGTCCCGCCCGTACCCGGGTCTTCCCGCGGCTGGATCGAGCCTGATCTCCCGGACGAGGTTGCCGTCGAGCGAAAAGACGCTGACGCGTCGATTCCCGAGGTCCAGCACGGCCAGCAACTCGTCGAGGGAGACGTCCATGCCGGTCAGGGCCCTCACCTCGCCGGGTCCCTGGCCCTGGCGAGCGATCGTCCTGACGTAGGTGCCACCCCTGTCGTAGAGTCGAACGTTGCCTCCATCGGCGACGACGAAACTGCCGTCGGGGCCCATGGTGAACGTCGGGAACATGCCCAGCAGATACTCCGGTGGACCTTCGATCATGCCGATTCGCGAAACCTCGCGAAGGGAGGCCGTGCCTCGCAGGGGCGCCGACGAGAAGACGAACGTCGTGTCACCCAGTTGCCGTGAGGAGCCCGGCCGTGACATATCGGACCTGTCCTGGGCGCATGCGGCTGCCACCACCGACGTCAGAAGAACTATCGCCGCGCCGCGCATGGTCCTGCCTCCTTCGATGCCATTTCGAGCACGACCGCAACTCGCGTCGTTGTCGCGGTTGGACGGAACTCCTCCCTATCCGCCCACGCGCTCGAAGATCAGGTCGCGCACCCGCCCGCCGGTGACGGTGAACGCCACCACCCGGCCGGATTCGTCCCGCCGGAAGCGCAGCTCCGGGAAGAGGCGCGGGTTGCTTGAGAAGGTATCCTCGCCTGCCGGCGCCAGCGCCGACGGGCCGGTGCGCCAGTGGCGCGCGACCAGGCTGCCGCGATCGACCACGACTTCGTAGGTCATGTCGAGTTCGGGGCTCCGGTAGCGTCCGGCGTACTCGCGCAGTTGGGACTCCGTGGGCATGGGCGGAGGCGCATCGGTGATCTCGGCGGCGCCAACCGGCTCGGGTTCCGGGCCCATCGCCTCTCCGGCGAAGACTTCCGCGACCCGTAGCGCGCGCCTCGCGGGATCGCAGTCCGACACGTTGCAGAACACGGCGATCGACAGATTCTGCTCCGGGAAGCGCACGAAGTTGGTGCGGTATCCGGCCCAGGACCCGCCGTGACCGAAGTTGGGCAGCCCCCGATACTCGCCAACGGTGAGCCCGTGCGCGTACGCCAGCGTCTCGCCGTCGTTCAGCACGCCCCGCTCGCGCATCCTCCTCACCACCTCCTCGCCCCCGACCTCGCCGGTCTCGTAGTTGCGCATCCACAGGATGAAGTCGTCGATGGTGGTGTTGAGCGAACTCGAGGCCAGCGCGGTCAGCTGGTTGGGCTGGCGCACGAAGCCGGCGTCCCCGTCCGGCGAGTAGGACTCGGCACGTCCCGGCACCACCTCCAGATGATCGTCCGAGAAATGCGTGCGGCCCATCCCCAGGGGCTCGAAGATCCGCTGGCGGGTGAACTCGCGGAAGCTCATCCCCGACTGCGCCTCGATCACCCTGGCGAGCAGGTTGTAGCCCGTGTTGGAGTAGGCGTACTCGGCGCCGGGATCGAAGTTGACGGCCTGCTGTTCGAAGAGCATGCGCAGGATCCTGTCGAAGGAGATGACGTCGCTCCGCTCCAGCCCCGCCAGCGACATGACATGCACCCAGTCGCGAATCCCGCTGGTGTGGTGAATGAGATGCCGCGGTGTGATCCGGACCCCGAAGTCGGGGAGTTCGGGGACGTATGCGCGCACGTCCTCGTCGAGGTCAAGCCTGCCGTCGCTCTCCAGCAGGAGTGCCGCCATGGCCCCGAACTGCTTGGAGATGGAGGCAATGTCGAACACCGTCCCGGGCGTGATGGCGGCGCCATGGTCGAGATGGGCGATGCCGTAGCCCGCGCGATGGACGATTTCGCCCTCGAGCAGAACCCCGACCGCCGCGCCCGGCCCGTCCCGGTCCAGATCCGCGAACACGGCATCGACCCCGGGATGGGAAGGTCCGTCGTTGACGGTTACCGGCGATGCCTGGGAGGCTGGGCCGCAGCCCGCGATAGCCACGGCGGAAGACACGGCCAGGGCAACGAACAATACGCGGGGAAAGCGGTACATCCTGGGACTCCAGTCTTCGAGGAGCAGCGCGCGGGGACCCGGACAGAGGGCGCACGCTATCCGGGGACAGTCGACGAAGCAAGCCGATGGACCGGACGACCGGGAAGGAGGGGTGGTCCGGGACCGAGGTACAGTGGTGAAGTTTGGATCGGCGGCCGCGCCCCGAAGCGTATCTGCGGCCCCTGCGGGCCGCGGCCGCCGTCGTCCTAAGGGATCGAGATCAGCCGGAGTCTCCTCTGGCCGCGAGAACACCCAGCACGGCACCGACAATACCCGTCACAACCGCCGCAACCACGAGTGCCATCACTGCGTCGCCGCTCATGATGCCATTGCTCATCAAGCTCATCACAGCGCCGAGCACAGCTCCTCCCTTGAAGCCATCCTGGGCGTTGCCCACGCCCCTCCAGCCAAGGACAAGTGTGTAGAATGCTCCGGCGAAGAGGAGGCCAAGGATTCCGTTGAGGTCAAGGGTGGCCGCTTCTCCGACACCTACCGCGCCCTCGACATAGCCGAGAACCAGCAGCGCGACGGCAACCGCGACGGTTCCAATTGCAAAATTCTTGTCCACATTGCCTCCTTCCTGGAGTGAACCTGCTGGAAGAACGCTCATCCGGGCTCGCCGTGCACGCGGAGCATGCCGTGCGTCCCCGGAGGGGCCGCTGGTTGGTTCGGTATCGGATCAGGCGATGGCGACTCCTCGGGAGGGGATACGGCAACTGAGAACAACGGGCCGGGCGGTCGGGAAAGGCTCTCCCGCCATGGCGGGAAGGAGGCCCCGCGACAACTGTACGGCAGGGACAGAATGGCAAAGCAATCCGTCACAATGGGATCCTGCCGGGGTTCGCGCAAGTAACCACTCCGCGGGGCTGGACATGAGCCTGAGCCGGCAACGATGCCTGCGCCTGTGTTCGCGTCGGCGACAACCCGTCCAGCACCTTCATCGGAAAAACGGGAGCTTCGTCCCATGATCAGGCGAGTCTTGAAACACGTTCTGCATGTGCCGGCCCTCGTCCTGGCGCCCGCGGGGGCGCTGTCGGCCCAGGGTGCGCTGGAAGGACAGGTGCGCGAAGTGGCGACGGCGCGGTCCCTCACCGGCGTCCAGATCTCACTGCCGGAACTCGGGACAGGAGGCATCACCGACGCGGAAGGCCACTACCGGATCGCAGGCATCCCGGCCGGCACCCGGACCGTGGAGATCCGGCTCATCGGCTACCACACGGAGCGTCGCGAGGTGGTGATCACCGACGCCGTGACGACCTATCTGGACATGGTGCTGGCACAGGAGGCCATCGCCCTGGAAGGGGTAGTCGCCATCGGCACCCGGGCCCGGCCGCGCACCGTCACCGAGTCCATGGTGCCCATCGACGCCATCCCTCCTTCGGACTTCGTCGACCAGGGCGACACCGACGTGGCCGACCTGCTGAGGACCGTGGTGCCTTCCTACAACATCAACCCGCAGGCCACCGGCGACGCGGCCAAGATCATCCGCCCCGCCAACCTGCGCGGCCTCGCGCCCGACCACACGCTCGTGCTGGTCAACGGAAAGCGGCGCCACCGCGCGGCGGCCATCCTGTGGATCGGCAACGGGGTTTCCGACGGCGCCCAGGGCCCCGACCTGTCGAGCATCCCGGCCATCGCGCTGCGCCAGGTCGAGGTGCTGCGCGACGGAGCCTCGGCGCAATACGGCTCGGACGCCATCGCCGGGGTCATGAACTTCCAGCTCAGGAACGATCGCTCCGGCGGCGCTCTCGAGGCGCGCGGCGGAGGGTTCGCGGACGGTGGAGGCGAGTCGTACACCGTGTCCGGCAACATCGGGCTGCCGCTGGGCGCGTTCGGGTTCGCGAACCTGAGCGCGGAGTACGGGAGCGCGGACGCGACCAGCCGCAGCGTGCAGCGCTCGGACGCCGCTCTCCTGACGTCGGTCGGGAACACGCACGTGCGCGATCCCGCCCAGATCTGGGGTTCCCCGAAGATCGAGGACGACTTCAAGCTCTGGGGCAACTTCGGCCACCTGCTGCGCGGCGGCACGCAGTTGTACGGGCACGCCAACTACGCCGGCGAACGGGTCACCGGCGGGTTCTTCTTCCGCAATCCCAATACGCGGGCGGCCGTCTTCAGCATCGACGGGGGCGAATCCCTTCTCATCGGAGATGCGCTTGACGCGCAGGACGGCGTAATCGACGGATCGGCGGGATGTCCCACCGTCCGGGTGAACAACGGATTGCCCGACCATGCCGCGCTCGCCCGGGTGTTGGGCGACCCGAACTGCTTCACCTTCCAGAAGATGTTTCCCGGCGGGTTCACGCCCCAGTTCGGAGCCGACGTGACCGATGCCTCCGTGGTCGCCGGGGTGAAGGGCCAGACCGCGGCCGGACTGCTCTGGGACGCCAGCGCCAGCTACGGCGCCAACGAGGTGGACTTCTTCATCTTCAACACCGTCAACGCGTCACTGGGCCCCGAGACGCCCGACGAGTTCGACCCCGGCCTCTACCGGCAGGAGGAAGTCAGCGTCAACGTCGATCTCGGCTATGCCGTAAACGAAATGGTCAACCTCGCCGGCGGTGCCGAGTGGCGCGACGAGCACTTCACCATCGGGTTGGGCCAGGAGGAGTCCTGGCTCATCGGGCCGTACGCGGCGCAGGGGTTCAGCGCGGGCTCCAACGGCTTCCCCGGCTTCAGCCCGATCGCTGCGGGGGACTGGCACCGCGCCAACTACGCGTTCTACGGCGACGCGGAGGTGCTGGATCCGGAGGCGGGCCGCTGGAACCTGGGGGGAGCGCTCCGCTTCGAGAACTTCGAGGACTTCGGGGCCACCCTGAACGGGAAACTTGCTGCTCGCTACGCGCTGGTGGAGGGACTTGCGCTGCGCGGCAGCCTGAGCACCGGCTTCCGCGCGCCCACACCGGGGCAGCAGAACGCATTCAACGTGTCGACCCAGTTCAACCGCGAGCTCCGCGACCTGGTCAACAACGGCACGATCCCGTCGACTTCGAGGGTCGCCCAGCTGCGCGGCGGCGAGCCCCTCGACGCGGAGAAGTCCCGCAACCTTGCGCTGGGCGCCGTGATCGGAGCGGGTGCCTTCCAGCTTACTGCGGACTACTTCCACGTGCGGGTGTCCGACCGCCTGGCGCTCACGCAGACGTTCGATCTGACGCAGGCGGAGAAGGCCCAACTGGTCGCGGAAGGCATCTCGAGCGCGACCAACCTGCAGAACTTCCGTTTCTTCACCAACGACTTCCGGACCCGCACGCACGGCATCGACATCGTCGCGACCCTGGCGCCCTCATCGTCCAGCGATACGGAGCTCAGCCTGGCCTTCAACCACACCGACACGCGCGTCACCCGGTACGATCCCGACGTGGTGAACGACACCCGCATCCGGCAGCTTCAGGAAGGGCTCCCGAGGTACCGCTGGCTGGTGACCGGGAAACATGCGCTCGGCGGCGTGCGCCTGCTGGCGCGGCTCAGCTATTACGACGGCTGGTTCGATTCCCGGGATGATACCTCCTACGGCGGCAACCATCTTGTCGACCTTGAGGCGTCGTATTCGTTGAGTCAGGCGGCGACCGTAACGGTTGGGGGGCAGAACGCTCTCAACCACTATCCGCAGGAGAACCCCAACGCCGTTTTTTCGGGCAACCGATACGGTCCCAATTCGCCGTTCGGGTCGAACGGCGGGTTCTAC
Source organism: Gemmatimonadota bacterium (assembly GCA_022826025.1). Classification (GTDB taxonomy): domain Bacteria; phylum Gemmatimonadota; class Gemmatimonadetes; order Longimicrobiales; family Gaopeijiaceae; genus BD2-11. Next base: position 27,545 of record JAJDVR010000114.1, read on the forward strand.
TACCTCCGGTTCGGGTATCGGTGGGAGTAACGCCGACGCGCCTGGTCCGGTGGCGGCGCGAGACTACCGAAGACGGCCCAATGGCACGATAATTTGTCCGCCCTGTTCCCCGGGTCTGGCCTCCTATCCGGGTCCGGCTTGTCGACATTTCCGATCGCGCGAAGTACGCGTGTGTCCGCATCGAGGCCCGGGGCGGGTTTCGAGGCTGGACGAGAGGCTGGAGTCTGATGAACGATCTGATCGATCTGCGCGGCCGGAACGCCCTGGTCACCGGGGCATCCCGCGGCGTCGGAAGGGCGGTTGCGCTGCAGTTGGCGCGGGCCGGGGCATCGGTCGGGCTTGCGTACCGGAGCCGCCGCAGCGAAGCGGAGGCCGTGGCGGAAGAAGTGCGGGCATGCGGCGTGCGTGCGTGGACCGAGGGAGGCGATCTGTCCCGGCCTGAAGCGGTCGACGCCCTGTTCGCGCGGGCGGCGCGGGAGTTCGACGGTCTTGACATCTTCGTCGGCAACCACGGGATCTGGCCGAGCGCCGATACCCCTGTGGCGGAAATCAGCGACGAGCGCTGGCACGAGACGATCGGGGCGGACCTGCACTCCGTGTTCTACACCTGCCGGAGCGCCGCGCGCATCCTGCGGGCTAACGGCCGGCTCGTGCTGATCGGCAGCACGGCGGGCCAGCGGGGGGAGGCGTATCACGCCGACTACGCGGCGGCCAAGGGCGCGTTGGGCTCGTTCGTGAAGAGCTTCTGCATCGAACTCGCGCCCCGGGGGATCACGGTCAACTGCGTCGCACCGGGCTGGGTGGACACGGAGATGTCGGCCACCGCGTTCCAGAACGGCGGCCGGGAGCGCATCGCCGCCTCCATACCGATCGGGCGCATCGCGACCGCCGAGGACGTGGCGGGCCCCGTGGTCTTCCTGTGCTCCGAACTGGGCCGGCACGTCACCGGGGAAATCCTGAACGTCAACGGCGGGGCCGTGCTGGCGGGGTAACGAGACCCCGGCCCGGACCACTTCAGAACGCCACGACAGGGAGCGGCGGAAGCGGCGTCTCCCCGGCGATCGCATCCAAAGCTCGCCAAGCGGCACCCCATCATCCTGTCATCCCTCAGCGGCAGGATGCCCCGGCCACATGCGCGAGAGCGTTGCCAGGGCCACCGAGCGGCGTGCGTGGCGAACCATGCGGTGCGGCCAGTCCCTCCAGCGCGACCTGCCACGGGGGGCCGCTGTCCCCGGACATGGATTCGGCCTGCCCGAGGAAATCCGCGTCCTGCGCCTCGAGGCCGAACGCGTCCAACTGAACGCGAATGGGAGGATGCGCTCGCCGCGCGCAAGCGGCGCGTGATGGACGCGAAGGGCTGCGTCATGTGCCTCGCGTGCAACCAGTGGCGCTCCGAACCCGGGGTGGACGGCATCTGCCAATCGTGCGAAATCGAGGACGAAATCGAGCCCGCGATAGGCGAAAACGGCATGGTTTCCTGCCTGGGTTGTCGATTTCCGGTCACGCAACTAGGTTCGTGCGCGACAAAACGGAAATGCGCACCCCAATAACCTCGACAGAAGCGAGAAAAATGGCCCGCGTGGACCCGCCGCCGCCCTCACGGACAGTTGGCTTCGATGAACCTGAAGACTTCGCGCCGCGCATCGGCTGCGGTCCGAAAACACTGCCGTTCGAGCAGCAACTCACACTCCAGCGCCGCCAGCGTGGCTTCCAACTCCGGATCGGCGGCGGCCGGCGGGTGGGCCCTTCATGGTGACGGCGATGCGGTCCGCGATCCTGGTTGTTTCAGACGATGGTGCGGCAGCCGCCGACCTGGTGGCCCGGCTGAGCGAGGGCGATTACGCGGCTCGGGCCGTGCCCTTGTCCGGATGGCGTGAGGCTGAGCGGCGCCAGGAACTCGCCGACCTCGCGTTGGTCGATCTCGGGCCCGATGGCGTCGGGGTGGCGGATCACCTTGTGAACGAGCGCGGCGTGCCCGTGGTGTACCTGATCGACGAGGCCGATCCGGACCCGAAGGTGCTGCGGCGGGCCCGGAAGACGCGGCCGTTCGGCTATCTCGCCAAGCCGGTGGCGACGGCGCAGCTGCACCTCGGCGTCGAATGTGCGCTGTCGCTGCACGGGCGGGCCCGGGAACACGCGGAGACGGAACGTCGGCTGAAGCGGAAGATTGCGCGGGTGCGCGCCCGCGAACGCCTGTTGACGACGATTCTGGACGGCATCGCCGATGGCGTGATCGCCGCGGATGAGAAGGGCGACTACATATTCTCCAACGCCAGCGTGCGACGGATCCTGGACGGCGATCTTCCCGACCTGGAGATGGAGCGCCGACCCCGGGAATGGGGGTTCTACCGGCTGGACCGGCGGACGCCGATACCGATCGAGGAGATGCCGCTGCCTCGCGCTCTCCGAGGCGAGAATACCGACGACTTCAAGCTTTTCGTGCGGAATTCCCGAGTTCCGGACGGCATGTACGCGAGCATTACCGCCCGCCCAACCGAGTTCCAGGACGGCTCCACGGGAGCCGTCCTCGTCTTCCGCGACATAACGCGCACCAAGAAGGCGGAAGACACGGCGCTCGAGACGACTCGCCAGCTCAGGAACCGGACGGAACTCCTCAACACGATCCTCGACAGCATGTCCGAGGGCGTCGTTGTTGCCAGCAGGAAGGGCCGCCTGCTGTTCTTCAACAGGGGCGGCGAAAGCATCCTGGGCAAGCCGCTCGAGGACGTAGGTCCCTCCGAATGGTCGGAAACATACGGTCTGTTTCATGCGGACGGCCGGACGATGGTCCGGACAGAGGACCTGCCTCTCGTCCGTGCACTCCGCGGCGAACACCCCCGGGAGCAGGAGTTCTGCATCCGCAACGACCAGCAGCCGGAGGGCGTGTACGTCAGCGCGACGGCGGTCCCGCTCCGCAACGCGGAACAGGACATCCTCGGCGCCGTTGTCATCTTCAGGGACATCACGGGACAAAGGACGACGGAGGACAAGCTGCGCCGATCGCTGCGCGAAACCCGCGAGCACGATGAACTGATGAGAGCCGTGTTCGAGTGCATGAGCGACGGTGTCGTCGTCGCCGACGCCGAGGGCAACTTCAGGTTATTCAATCCTGCAGCCGAGGCGATCGTGGGCGTCGGCATGCTGGAGATTGGTCCAGACCAGTGGACGGACAAGTACGGCCTGTTCGAAGCGGACACGAAGACCCCGCTCGCCACCGACATGGTACCGCTCGTCAGGGCGATCGGGGGCGCGCAGACCGTGGACGCGGAGATCTTCGTCCGCAACGAGAAACGGCCCGACGGTGTTTACATCGTGGTCAACGGCGAGCCTCTGCCGGAGAATCGCGGCGGTGTGGTCGTTTTCCGCGACGTGACCGAGCACAGACAGTCCGAAGTGGCGCGCGCGCTTGTCATGAAGGCGCTGGAGGAGCAGACCGAGCTGATGGAGGCGGTCTTCGACAGCGTGGGTGAAGCGATTCTGGCCATCGACAGTTCAGGCGCGGTTATTCACGTCAACCGCGCCGCAAGTTCGCTCTTGATGATCGACCACGCGGGCACGCCGCTCAACGTGCGGTCCGAGAGGGTCAGGATTCGGTATCCGGATGGGACGACACCGGTGGAGGAAGCGGATCTGCCGGTCGTTCGCGCGGCCTTCAGAGGTGAAGTCGTCAACGACGAAGACCTCATGATGTTCACCGACAGCAGGCCCGAGGGGATCACGGTCCGCGTCAGCGCTCGACCCCTGAGGGGTTCGGACGGGTCGAGCCGGGGAGGTGTCGCGATCATCCGCGACGTCACTGAGGCGCGCCGGGCGGAGGATGCTCTGGCGCAGGCGTTCGCACAGGGCAAGATCGAGATCATCGACACCATCCTCCACAACATCGGCAACGCGATCAACAGCGTTGCGACGGGGATCGACACCATCGACCGCCTGCTGGCCGACGACACCCTCGTGCGAAGGCTGGAGGCACTGGTGGAAGCGCTTGAGGCGCACCGGGACGACTGGGCCGACTACATCGAGAACGATCCGCAGGGTCGGCTGGCTCTGCCCTTCGTGATGGCGCTGGGCAGGGATCTCCTTGTAAGGGACGCCAAGATCCTGAAGGCGATCGAGCGCGCCAAGGCCCGCAGCGAACACATCACGGAAATCATCAGGACCCAGGGCGCGCTGAAGAACCAGAGCATGCTGACGAAGGAAGTCGAGCTTGAAGGCAGTCTGGCGGCCTCGGTCGGCGTCCTGGAACACTTGCTGCAGACGCTCGGCATCCGGCTCGAGATCCAATACGAGGGAGTGCCGAAGGTCATCAGGACCCAGGAGAGCGATTTCAATCAGATGATCGTGAACCTGGTCCGGAATTCGATCGACGCCGTCAAGGCGCGCGGCGAAATCGAGCCGAGCGAATGGAAGCCGCGAATCCGCATCCGATGCCACGTCCGTCACCCTCACCTGGTGATCGAGGTGGAGGACAACGGGATCGGGATCCGGCGGGACAGTCTGAGGGCCATCTTCCGTGCCGGCGTCACGACCAAGAAGCACGGGACAGGTCTGGGGCTGCACTCGGCGGCCGTCTTCGTCGAAAGGTCGGGGGGACGCATCCAGGCGATCAGTGAGGGCGTCGGGCGTGGCGCCACGATTCGCGTGGAGATGCGGCTTTTGTCGCTCGGTGTTCCGGAGACGGGCACGCGGGAGGGGGGGTAACGGAAGATGCGTCCGGTGACCACGTCAAGTTTGCCGATGAGCCCGGTGCCGCGTGCCTGGCAGTATGTGAACAGACGCGTCCTCATCGTCGATGACCAACCGGAGCTTCACGACGACTTCGTGGAAACGCTGGCGCACGGTGGTGGCGGACGGCAGTCCTCCGACGAGCTGGCGGCGGCCTTCGGCAGCCCCGGGAGAGAGAAGGATGGCTCATCGGGCCACGATCCAAGGCTGCCCGATTTCGAACTCGTGCACGCCTTCAGCGGACTGGAGGCGTGCCGGCGTGTCGAGGAAGCCTGCCGGGCGGGTGAGCCGTACGCGCTGGCCTTTGTCGACGTGCGCATGCCGGGCATGGATGGAATCGAAACGATCCAGAGGATTCGCCGGACCGATCGCAACATAGAGATCGTCATCATGACCGCGTACAGCGACCGTACCCTGTCGGATATCATTCGCGGGACGGAACTGCTGCACAAGATGCTCTACGTCCGGAAGCCGTTCACTCGCGAAGAGATTCAACAGATCGCGGTTTGCCTGGTAGGCAAGTGGAACGTGGAGCGGGCGCTGGCAACGAGGTCGCGGGAGATCGCCACTGCCAACCGGACCCTCGAGGCCGTGCTCGACGCGACCGAAGACGCGATGGTGATGTTCGACGAGTCGGGACGGTTCGTGCTGGCGAATCGCAGATTCGAGAAGGTCTGCGGGTTTGTGGGAGGGCAGCTCCAGACAATGCCCAGGCGGGAGCTGGCCACCAGGATCAGGGACCGGTTCAGGGAATCCAACCCCCTCGACGTCCAGGCGGGGTTTGTCGTGGACGGAGTCGGCAGCCTGGTCGAGCGGACGGGGCCGAAGGGGCTCGAGGGCCTTTTCTACAGGTCGAGGGCGGCGGTCAGGGACGGGTGCGAAGCTGTCATCGGGCGACTTGAGGTCTATCGGGACGTCTCGAAGGACATAGAAGTCCAGAGGATGAAGGGCGAGGTGATGCGCCTGCGCGGAGAGCTGGAGACGACGCATTCGTTCGGCGAGATGGTTGGCGGCAGCCGGAAGATTCGCGAGCTCTACGGGTTGATTCGGCAGGCGGCCGACAGCGACGTGACCGTGTTGATTCGTGGCGAGACGGGCACTGGCAAGGAGTTGGTGGCCGAGTCCTTTCACGCGAACAGTGCCCGCAGGGACGGCCCCTTCCTCGCGGTGAACTGCGCGGCGATCCCCGAAGGGCTGATCGAGAGCGAGCTCTTCGGCCACGAAAAGGGAGCCTTCACGGACGCGCGCACGACCAAGATGGGCGCCTTCGAGCGCGCACACGGAGGAACCCTCTTCCTCGACGAGATCGGGGACATGCAGCCGGTTGCGCAGGCGAAGCTCCTTCGGGTGTTGCAGGGGAAGGAGTTCCAGCGGGTGGGCGGGAACAGGGTCAGGAAGGCCGACGTGAGGGTTCTCGCGGCCACGAACCGGGACCTGGAGCGCGATGTCCGGGCTGGCGGGTTTCGGAAGGACCTGTTCTACCGTCTTTCGGTCTTTCCCGTCACGGTACCGCCCCTCCGGCGCCGGCGCGAGGACATTCCCCTGCTAGCGGGTCATTTCCTCAGGGAGCAGGCCCGGCGGGCCGGGAAACCGATCGACGGCGTGTCCACCGCCGCCATGCGAATCCTCCTGCAGTACGATTGGCCCGGCAACGTGCGCGAACTGGCGAACGTCATCGGGCGCGCCGTCCTGTTGGAGACGACCGGGGTCGTCCAGGCCGGAAGTCTTCCGCGGCGGCTGTGCGAGGCGGTGGAGTCCGGGACGGAAAGTGCGCTGGAGGCGGTCCGCGGGCCCCGGAGCCTCGCGGCCATCGAACGCGAGGCGCTCGTGAATGCCCTGGCGGTATCGGGGAACAATGTCACCGAAGCGGCCCGCAGCCTGGAGATCAACCGGTCGACGTTGTACCGGAAGCTCAAGAAGCACGGACTCCGGCTGCGGGAATAGTTCGGACTCGGGGCCTGCGAAGTCCTGCTCCCGGGATTCGCGCGGGCTGACACACCCAGTAGAGTTCATTCTACAGCCACCCGGTGTGTCGAAACGCAACGGTGTTGCGAATTGCGTCAATGCGTCGCGCTGGCGGTGCCATCTCGTTGGCGAGCGAGGCACTTACAAGCTTTCCACACCGCCATTCGCCGATCCGGCACGTGATCCCTGTCGCGATTTACGACGAATTGCGACCAATTTGGGTCCACAATGACATAAGTTGATAAGTTGCTGTAAATACACAACTTATGTTGTTTTGCAGCGTTGGTTCGGGTCTTGCTATCGAGGCGTGTGACGCGATGTACCGTCCACTCCAAGACCTGGTTAGCGCCCGTGGCCCACCAAATGCCCGTTCTGAACACCAAGAACGCGTTGGCTTCCGCAGTCTCGCTGAGTCTCCTTATCGCCACGGTCCCGCCGTCACACGCTCACGCGACAAGCGGGCCGTCCCCATCTCCGTCGATGACCCCGGGTGTGACGGAGACGTTCACGGTCGCGGTGACGGAAGGCCGGACTCCTCCGGCGGTGACCATCAATGGTCCGACGCAACCCCAGAGAGGCGCATTCAACGTGAGCATCGCCTTTTCGGAGGCGGTGACGGGGTTCGAGCAGGCGGACGTCACGGTGGGCAACGGGTTCGTCAGGAAGTTCTCCGGATCGGGAGCGAGCTACACGGCCGAAGTCAGGATCACGCCGGGGTTCTCCGGCACGGTGACTGTGGACGTGGCCGCGAATGTGGCCGTGGATGCGGACGGCGACGGCAACGCCGCAGCGGCCCGGTACTCGGTTGAAGCGGACCAGACGCGTCCGACGGTGGCCATCAGCGGCCCGTCGAGCACACAGGACGGCCCGTTTGACGTGACCATCACGTTCACGGAGGCGGTAACGGGTTTCGAGCGGGCGGACGTAACGGTGGGCAACGGGTCGGTGACGGCGTTCACCGGGTCGGGAGCCCGCTATGCGGCCACGATCGCGCCGGCGGCCACCGGCACCGTGACGGTGGATGTGGCCCGGATGGTGGCCACGGATGCAACGGGCAATCCCAACCTGCCGGCGAGCCGGTATTCGGTGCAGGTCCGGCTGAACTCGCCGCCGGCAATCACGGTGCCGCGGGACAGGGCCTACGAGCAGGGGGAGGCGATCGCGGCGTTCGGCATCACGGTGACGGATGCGGACGGGGACAACGTGACGGTCACGGTGACGGGTCTGCCGTCGGGGCTTTCGTACGGATCGGGCCGGGTGAGCGGAAGGGTGGCGGCGAACGCGGCGGCGCGGGACTACGCCGTGACCATCCGGGCGGACGACGGCGTGCACGCGGCGGTGACGGAGACGTTCACGGTCACGGTGACCAGGATCCGGACTCCTCCGACGGTGGCCATCAGTGGTCCGACGCGGCCCCAGAGAGGCGCGTTCGACGTGAGCATCGCCTTTTCGGAGGCGGTGACGGGGTTCGAGCAGGCGGACGTGACCGTGGGGAATGGATTCGTCCGGGGATTCACGGGGTCGGGAGCGAACTACACGGCCGAAGTCAGGATCACGCCGGGGTTCTCCGGAACGGTGACGGTCGGTGTGGCCGCGAATGTGGCGGTGGATGCCGATGGCGACGGCAACGCGGCGGCGGCCCGGTACTCGGTGGAAGCGGACCAGACGCGTCCGACGGTGGCCATCAGCGGTCCGTCGGGCACGCAGAACGGCCCCTTCGACGTGACCATCACGTTCACCGAGGCGGTCACGGGGTTCGAGCGGGCGGACGTGACTGTGGGCAACGGGTCGGTGACGGCGTTCAGCGGTTCGGGAGCCCGCTATGCGGCCACGATCGCGCCGGCGGCCACCGGAACCGTGACGGTGGATGTGGCCCGGATGGTGGCCACGGATGCGACGGGCAACCCCAACCTGGAGGCGAGCCGGTATTCGGTGCGGGCCCGGCT
>JAJDVR010000086.1 GCA_022826025.1 Gemmatimonadota bacterium
TCGTCGGCGGGCTTGCCGGCCCCGGGACTCGAGGGTGCGGAGGTGGCATGGGACCGTCCAACCACCGGCTCCCGCACCATCGCGGGCCAGGGGAGAGGCTCCTTGCGAGTGTCGTAGAGAACGTCCGGGGATGCGATCATCGTTCCTCCCAACATGCGATTGCACAATTACTTACGTACAAATATAACGGCCCCGGAATCGGCTTCTCAGGATGCCCTGTGGCGGCCGAGGCGGGGTTGGGAGATCTCCCGGGGAGGAACGGGGCTGCGAAGGCCGCCAGCGCGTCCGTGGGAGCCCTTGGCAGGCTGGAGCATCCGCGATATCGGACTCTGCAGAATCGCGAGCTCCAAAGTTGTCAATGGCAGATTGGGACTCCGCCATGTGAATTCGGGACGTGCTGGTCCGCCAGCGTCACGGACGCCGAACGAGGCCAATGGCAGATGGGCACGCGCGAATGCGAGTTCGGGACGGTCGAGTCCCGGTTGAATGCCGTACAGGCGCGCCAAATGGCTTGTCGGGACAGTGCGGGGACGCCGTTACGGCTTCGTCGGGTTGCGGAACGCTCTCACGGCTCGTCCGACGCCAGCCGGGTCCGCTCCCGCAGCAGACGCTGGTAGTCCTCCTCGGTCAGGTACGTGACCCCCACCCAGGCGTGCGACATCTCGTCCACCCCGCGCGCGCCGAACAGCACCCACTGGTCCGGATCCGGGTTGATCGGGTTGTTGGCGGAGTTGTCGAACTGCGAGTGGAAGAGGAGCACGGTGCCCTTCGGCAGCAGCGGCTGTACGTCGTCCTCATAGATGTAGGCGATCTGCCAGTTGTGGTTGTACTGGTCCACGCGGCTCAGCATCTCCCGGCGACCGTCGGGATAGATGGCCTCCATCGACATCGCGGTGCCCCGCATGTGCATGTGGGGCCGGAAGCTCTGCAGGAGCGCCGGCTGGTCGAGCACGTAGGCGTGCTCCAGGGTGAGGTGGCCGTGCGGCGGGATGATCAGGTCGCGGGCGCGCGGGCCCGTCCTGAACGTGCCGTCGATGAGGTGCCGCTGTTCGCCCGACGACGACAGCTCGGGCTCGTAGCCTGGCGGATAGAGCCAGACCCCGGCCTCCACCACGTCGTCCGGCACCGCGGTGCCGATTGGGAAATAGTGGAGCCCCCACGATATCTGCGCCGGCCCGGGAAGCAGGAGTTTGCCCATGCCGTCGGGCAGCTTGTCCCAGCGCTTGCCGACGCCCATGCCGACCAGCTCCATGCGATAGCCGTCCTGCACGAAGCGCACGTGTCCGTGGTGTACGACCTTGACGCCCAGCGGATACGAGGGCTTGAACTCCGCCGCCCGGATCCACCGGCGCTCCGCGAGCCCCTCGAACTCCACGGTGTGGTCCCACCACTGGTCCTGGCCGTTGGCGACGACCGTGAACGGCTCTGAGCGCACCACGAAGTCGGGCGGGCCCAACTCCGCCTCGAGCTCCCATTCATACGCGGGCGGATACTCGACGGGCGGCGGCATGTCGGCAGGATCACCCTCGGGCGCGCCGGCGTCGGCCCATTGGACGATGGTGGCGATCTCGTCGTCGCTTAGCGAGATGTCGTTTTCGTACTCCTGGATCCCGACCGTCTTGTCGAGGTGCCAGGGCGGCATGATGCGCTGCTGTACGCGGTAGCGGATGAGCGGTGCGAACGGCACCGTCTGCTCGTAGGTGAGGAGCGGCATGGGGCCGATGCCGTCGGGCCGGTGGCACTGCTGGCACGAGCGCTGGATGATGGGCGCGACGTCGCGCGACCAGGTGGGGGCGTCGGCGGCGGTCGAGATGGCGACCTCGGCGACTGCCGGGCCCGTGTCCGCATTCTGGGCGGCGGTGGGTGTGCCCCAAGCCAGCCCGAGGACCAGCGGAAGGGCCACGAGGGCCGTATGGATCCGGAAGCCGCGAGTCATCGACCCACCTCCACATGCAGATACCCGTTGGTCCAGCAACACTGGAATTCGAACTCCGGCACCCGGTTGTACGCAAGTACGCGCACGACGTAGCTCCCCGGCTCGCTGAAGGTCGCGTCCGTGGACACCGCCGCACCGCCCTCCGCGCTCCACGCCTCATGGGGAACCTCGGCGTCGGGTTCGCCGAAGGCGACCTGGCCGGGCCCACGGTGCTTGAACCACCGGAGGCGGATGGGCCTCTCGTCCCCGGGGAAGACGCCGTCTCGATGGGTCCATGCCACGAGGCGCACGGACTCACCCGTGGTCGCGCGGACCGGCTCCGCCGAGATGCCGGCCGGGCCCTGGCCCGCCGGACCATCGCGCTCCAGCCGCAACACGGGCGAGGAGCTCTCCCTGCCCGGGAAGACCCAGCCGTTGATCTGATAGGACGTATTCCTGATGCGTCCCGGAACCGAGTACGTGCGCCCGTCGTGGCGCAGGCTCCAGACCACGTCGCCGTCGCCGAAGTCGGAGGGGACCCTCACCGTGAAGACGCCCCAGTGGCGGCGGTCGCCGTCGGGAACGGGGAGAAAGTGGGTGGGCTGGACGCCATCATAGATGGCGGGCTCGATGAAGTTGTCCGGGCCCTGCGGAATCTCCAGGACCTCCTCGGTGTTCACGTTGAAGTAGCCGAAGGAGAGGGCGTAGGAGCCGTCCGGCATCGGGTACCAGCCCTCGAAGACGGGGATCACCGGCCCACCCGAGGGACGCAGGAAGTCGAGGTTGAACTGGGTCTCGCCCGGCTCCGCGACACGCTGCTGGGACGCGCGCGGCAACTGGGCCGCGAGGGGCAGTGGCGAAGCTGCGGCGATCGCAAGGCAAGCTGCCGCAAGAGCGAGTGAGGTAACGCCTGCGCCGCTCGCGGCCTGGTTCCGGAATGACCCGTTCACGCGCAGCATCTCCTCAGGGCTCGCTCAACTTGAAGACGTAGAGGGCATTGTGGCCCTCCGGGCTCACCAGCTCCGGGGTCAGGAAGGTGGGAATGCGCCACGGGCTGCCTCCGCCGCGCGCGGTCGCCACCGCCACGTACTGCACGCCGTCGACCTCGTAGGAAATGGGGTAGCCCATCACCGAGGTGCCCAGGCGGCTCCTCCACAGCACCTCGCCGGTGCGCACGTCGTAGGCGCGGATCCAGCGGTCGAAGTCGCCGACGAAGACAAGACCGCCCGCGGTGGTCAGCGCCGCGGTCAGGAAAGGCGAGCGCTGCTCGATGC
>JAJDVR010000243.1 GCA_022826025.1 Gemmatimonadota bacterium
CGTGGTCCTGATCCACTCGGGCAGACAAGAGGGACGCGCGATCGGGATCGTCGACTACTACTACCACAAGATCGCCGGCCGGAAGCCCACGACTTATCCGGATGGCACGCTGCACGTCCTTTGGGTGAACAAGAGCCGAGCACCCTTGGCGGGGACTGTTGGTGGAGGCCAGCCGACGGGTGTCTTGTCGAGCGTCGACCCCGCGACGTACCAAGCCTTCGCCAGTTCCCCCGCCTATTCGGCGACCGTGAAGCTGTTTCTAGGACCGGACCCCTCCACACTCATCCCCGTCCACCAACTCAACCAGATTCTCTACGGGCCTCCCGGCACCGGCAAGACCTATCACGCGACCACCTGCGCCGTGGCCATCGTGAAGGGGATCAAGGTGGACGAAGTCACCGAGGAACACCGCACCGAATTTCCCGGTCTCCGCTTCGATCCGACGACCGAGACGGGCCGGATCGCCATGGTCACCTTCCACCAGAACTTCTCCTACGAGGACTTCGTGGAAGGCATCCGGCCCCGGCTCGCCGAGGGCGGCGACATCGGCTACGAGCTCCGGCCCGGCCTTCTCAGGAGGATAGCGGACGCGGCACGGACCGATCCCGGCAGCCCCTACGTTCTCATCATCGACGAGATCAACCGGGGCAACGTCCCCAAGATCCTCGGCGAACTCATCACACTGATCGAACCGTCCCGCCGCCTCGGCCAACAAGACGAGACGAGCGTCACGCTGCCCTATTCCGGTGACACGTTCGGAGTTCCGGGCAACCTGCACATCATCGGCACGATGAACACTGCCGACCGCTCCATTCTGCCTCTCGACACCGCGCTGCGGCGCAGGTTCGACCATGTCGAGATGTTGCCCGACCCGGACCATCCGCTCATCGCGGACGGGATCGCCGGAATCGACCTTCGCAAGATGCTCAAGGCGATCAACGCACGCATCTCGCTGCTCATGGATCGCGAACGCCAGATCGGCCACACCTACCTGTTCAACGTAACCGACATCGAATCGCTGGCCGCCAAGTTCCGGACCGCTATCCTCCCCCTCTTGGCGGAGTACTTCTACGACGACTGGTCGAAGATCCGGCACGTGCTGGGCGGCGCACCTTTCGTCGTCGCGAAGCCGCACGGCGACCACGGGTCAGGCTTGGAGGACGAGGGCTTGGTGGATCCGGACACCGCGATCCACGAGGTGCTTCCCGCGACGGCAGAGGAGTGGCTGGATCCGGTCCAGTACCGGCGAATATACGACGAGAGCGTCTCATCCGGTGGCGACCGGCGGGAGGACGAGAGTGCCGACATCGGCGACGGTCAGTCTTGAACCGATGTCAGGTGTCTACACGATTCGGGAGCACGAGCAGTTCCGCATCGGTCCCGGACTCGACAAGCGCGATCTGGACGATCTGAAAGCCTTCGCCCACGACAACGCACGTGCGTTTCAGGAGCACGGATACCGCCCAGTCCTGCAATTCGGCCGGCGCGGCAAGCTCCACGCGAGCAACTACGTTGGCACGATCACCACGAAGCGCGGCTCGCTAGTCGAGATCCTGCCCAAGATCGACCTTGGCGGAGCCGCGTACGCGGACCACGATCAGACTCGCGAGGCGTTCCTCACGATGCTGCGAGCCTACCGCAGCCTGAGGAGGGCAGCGAACCTCCCTCCGGGAGCCATCCGGGCGCTGCGGCGCTTCCCCATGCTTGAGGTCTTTGTCCGACTCTTCCTGGACAACGTCGGCGTACTGGTTCGAGGCGGCCTCGGGCGACGGTACGTGGCGACCGAGGAGAATCTTCCCTTCCTGCGCGGCCGCATCGCCTTCAGGGATCACCTGCGCGAAAATCAGATCGACCGTTCGCGATTCTACGTCGAACACGACGAGTTGAGCCCCAACCGCCCCGCCAACCGGCTCATCCGCACCACTCTCGACAGGCTCAGGCCCATCGTTCGAAACGAGCGCAACCGGCGGCTGCTCGCGGACCTTGAGCCGGCGTTCAGCGCGGTGCCAGGGACACGAGACCCGCGCGCGGACTGGCGCAGCCACACGATAGATCGCTCCATGCGACACTACGGCAGGGTCATGCAGTGGGTCGAGGTCTTCCTTTTCAACCGGGGGCTCGCGACTTGGTCCGGTCGGCATGTCAATCAGTCGCTGCTCTTCCCCATGGAGAAAGTGTACGAGGACTTCGTGACCGACAGCTTTCGCCGCTACCAGGCCGAGTTCCAAGTGGGCGCCCAAAGGCCCCGGAAGCACATGGCCTCGACCGGCGGTAAGCGCGTCTTCGCGACGAAGCCGGACATTTCACTCCGAAAGCCACGCAACGCCGTCCGGTTCATCCTCGACGCCAAGTGGAAGCACATCGGCAAGGGCGGATCCGACCCGATTCGCGACATTGCCTCCTCCGACCTGTATCAGCTCTACGCCTACGGCAAGCGGTACGAGTGCCGGGCCGTGGCGCTGGTCTACCCGCGAGGCGGAGACTTCACCAGCCCAGTCACCGCTCGGTTCTTCGATGGTCTGAAGATCGTCGGTTTGCCATTCGACGTTGCCTCGCCCGAGAGATCCCGGAGGAGCGTGCGGCTTGCGCTGCGGACGCTGGCGGCGAACTGATCCATGCGAATCACTCTCCCCTCCTCCCCGGCCTCGTTGGCCGTCTGCCTCGAAGACGGCGACAGCAACGGTTGGCCCGTCACTCTCTGGTGACGGCGCGCGCGCTGCCGCTCACCGCTTTTTCCCCCTACCGTTACCCCTCGGAGACCGGCGATCGTCGATCTGGGGCGATTCTACGACCGTTATCTACCCCGAAGTGTGCGTGGACCGTCCGAAAACGGCTTCCGAGCGCCCTCGTCCCTTGAGCCAGCGCTTGCAGATAGCGACCTACGGCGGTCGGTCGCTGCATGACGTAGTTCGTGGAGAACTTCGGACGCGGCGATCCAACAGGTCGGCCCGCTAATGCGCCCGGACGACCAAGCCTCTGGGGACGTGGCCGAAATGTCGGTTTCAGAGACCTTCGGAGAAGGGCACGCGTGGCCGCGACACTCCCGCCATTCACGTCCGGTTTTCTCGCTCTCGCGGCACGGTCCAGCAGGGTCCAGTCCAACAGCAGGAAACGCAGATCGTGCAGTCCTGTATGACTTTAGACGATTCCCTGCCTTGATTCAGACCTCATGTGATCCGCCCGTCCGGCGAGACCGCGAGGCCGTGGCCCGGCGATCCCTGCAGCGCGTCGTTCGTCACGCGGGAGATCGGCAGGCTCGGCATGTCCAGCTTCTCGACCACCCTCCGCTGCGCGAAGTCCACAACGTAGACGCCGTGATAGTTGGAGATCTGGATGAACAGGCGTTTGGTCGAGCCGTCCGGATGGGTCTCGAACGCCATGGGCCGCACCCCTCCGTCCGCGTAGCCGCCCGTGGTGCGCCCGCTGAAATGGAGCGACCAGATCGCTTCGTCGATGGAGGTATCGATGATGGTCACGGTGCGCGCGCCGATCATCCCCGCGGCGACGTGCTGCCCGTCCGGTGACATGAACACGTTGTGCACCGTCCCCAGCGTCGCGATCGACTTGACCACCTCGCCCTTCTCGAGGTCCACCACGTCCACGCAACTGCAGTCCTGGATGATCGCGACGTACACCTTCCGGCCATCGTTGCTGATCGCGACGTTGTGCGGCCGTCCGGAGAGCGGGATTCGCTCCGTGACCTTCATGACATCCGTCGGCACGATCTCCAGCGTGCGATGGACCTCGTTGCTGAAATAGAGGACGCTCCCGTCCGGCTGCGCCGCGACGCCGTGCGCCTTCGGGATCCCCTCGATGATCTGCACGACCTCGTTCGTGACCGGGTCGATGATGTGCACGTTGTCGCCGGCCGAATTCGTCTGGACGATGCGCACTTCGCCCGACTGGGCCGCCGCGGGGGCCACCGTGGCCATCGGAAACGACAGAGCCAGAGCGAGGAAGGCCGGGACGACCAGCTGCAGAGCCGGATGAACATCGGGCGGGAATAGGTGTTTCATCGCAACCTCCGGGGTTCGCGCCAATCTCGGCTCAAGGTACGGTGAGGTGCCCGCGGCGGGCCATACTCAGCCGCGGAGAGGCGCCGGGACAGGCGACAGGTGAGTACGCGAGATGACCTTCGACATCGCATTCGTGCTCGCTCTGACGCTGGCGGCGCTCGTCCTGTTCGCCCTCGACCGGATCCGGGTCGACCAGGTCGCCATCGCTGTCCCGGTCGTTCTCCTTCTGAGCGGCATCCTGACGCCGGCCGAGGCGGTATCAGGCCTGTCGAGCCGCGCGACCGTGACGGTCGGCTCGATGCTCGTGCTGGGCCTTGGCCTCCGCAAGACCGGCCTGGTGTCCGCCATCGGAGCCTGGGCGCGCACGGCTCCCCTTGGCGGCAAGTACGCGCGCATGCTCGTCCTCTGCCTCATCTGCGCGTTCCTCTCTCCGTTTCTGATGACCACCGCCGTGGTGCTGGTCTTCATGCCGGTTTTCCTGGCGCTCGCGGAGCAGGCGGAAGAGCCGGCCTCGAGGTATCTGATGCCGCTCTCCTTCGTCTCGATTCTCGGGGGCACCGTCACCCTCATGGGGACCACCACCAACCTGGTCGTGCACGGCGAGGCGATGAGGCGCGGGTTCGACGACCTCGGCATGTTCTCGATCACGCCGCTGGGCCTGATCAGTCTGGCCGTGGGCCTGCTTTTTCTCTTCACCGCCGGCCGGGTGCTGCTGCCGCGGCGCTTCCAGCCGCCGGACCTGTCCGCCAAGTACGACGTTCGCCGCTTCGTCACCGAACTGCACGTCCCGGAAAACTCACCCGCGAACGGCCGCTCACTGGCCCAGTTGAGGTGGGGCGAACGCTTTGGCGTCACGGTGCTGGACATCGAACGGGGCGACCAGGAGATCACCGCGCCGCACGGAGACCGCCACATACGGCCGGGGGACATCCTGTACGTGCAGGGGCCCGCCGAGCGCCTCCTGGATCTCGCCCGCCGGCAGCGGCTCGAGACCCCGAGGGAACGGAAGGAGCATGAACTCGACCGCGCGGGCGGGCGCGGCCGGCTGGTCGAGATCCTCGTGGCGCCGGGCTCGAGTCTCGTGGGCCGGACCCTCCGCGATCTGAACTTCGCCCAGCGCTTCGATGCGGCGGTGGTCGCCATACAGCAACACGGCGTCACGGTTCGGGAAAGGCTCGCGGCGATCTCGTTCCGCGTCGGCGATCTGCTCCTGATACGCGGGACGGCGACCGCGCTCCAGCGCCTCGCCGACGATCCCGGATTCGTCCCCCTGGCGGAAGTGAAGGCGGACGCGGGGAACAGGCCGCGGGCCGGCGTAGCCGCGGCGATCATGGCCGGCGTGGTGCTCAGCGCCAGCTTCGGTGTGCTCGACATCATGACGGCCGCGCTCACGGGCGTGGTCCTGATGGTGTTCACGCGCTGCGTGCACATCGAGGAGATCTACGGAGAGGTGGAGTGGCTGGTCATCTTCGTGCTGGCCGGCCTCATTCCGCTCGGCGTGGCGCTCGAAACCACCGGGGCCGCGGAGCTGCTCGCGGGATGGGTCGTAACCGTCTCGTCGCCGCTGGGAGAGATCGGGTTGATCGCGGCCTTCTATCTGATGACCGCCGTGATGACCGCCGTCGTGTCCAACGCGGCGACGGCCGTGATGCTCACCCCGGTCGCGATCTTCGCGGCCACGCAGGGCGGCGTGAACCCGTACGCGCTGCTCATCGCCGTCATGTTCGGGGCGTCGGCCTCCTTCGTCACGCCCTTCGGTTACCAGACCAACGTCATGATCTACGGGCCCGGCGGATATCGCTTCATGGACTTCGTGAAGGTGGGCGGCCTGCTCAACCTCATCCTGCTCGTTACGGCCACGCTCCTAATCCCCCTTTTCTGGCCCAGCTAGGATCTCCGGCACTCAGAATGACAGCGTGGTCTGCGTGAACGTGTAGGTCGCGTCTCCCTTTCCCGCGTTCTTCATCAGTTCGCCCGCGGTGAGTCGCACCAGGCCCGCTTCCAGACGGACACGGGCCGCGACCAGCTCCCACGCGCCGATGAACTCCCACTGGGTGCCGATGTGCCGGGCGGACCTTCCGCCGGTGTTTGCAATGCCCGCGGTGGTCCACTCGTCCGCGGAGGACGCCAGCCAGTAGCCGCGCGCGGCACCCGTCAGGTTCACGCCCGGCCGAGGCGCCAGCGTCAACCGCACGCCGGGGGTGGTCACGTTGGCGCGGGCGAAGGCGCCGTGAATGCCGCTGGGTCCGTGTTCGAACGAGCGCGACCCATACAGGCTGCTGAACCGGTTGTTGCGGTCGTCCGTGGGATCACGGTCGCCGCTGGCATGGTCGAACTGAAGCTGCAGCCGGGGGGTGCCGGGCGCTGCAAACGTATATCCTGCGTCGATGTGCTGAAGATGGGCGACGTGAGTCAGGTCCACGGCCGCGGCGGGCGAGGCGCGCGATCGGCCGAACTGGAACGCGGACTCGAACTCGTAGTCGAAGCCGGCGGTGGCGGCGGGACGATGGAAGCGGACTCCGATGGTGTGAAGACGCCGGTCGGCGGTGGCCAGTCCGGGAGCATCCGCCTCGCTCAGGCCATAGTAGTAGACCTCGCCCCGGTCGCCCCATGGGAGGTCCGGGCGCGAATAATGCACGCCCCGGAAGCGTACGCTGCTCCATTCCCTGTCGAAGCGCGGACTGTTGTCGAGGATGTTTCCGGAGACACGCCGCTCGACCGGCAGTGTGTAGAACGCGCGCAAGCGACTGTCGTCCGCACCCGTCCATCGCCACTCGATTCCGGTGAAGCCGTCGGACGTATTGCGGAATCGATTGCGCGAGATCAGGCGCCGGCTGCCGATGTCCATTGTCAACCGGCCCGCGCGCAGGACGTTGCGGCTCCCCGGCCCGGGAAGGTCGTCGAGCAGGATCTCGACATGGGCCTGCAGCAGCTCCAGCGGGTTCACCATGCTCGTCGTCAGGGCCGTGACGGAATCCGCCAGGTGGGCGCGCGAGTCCTGCAGTTCGGCCCGCAGCCTGAAGGGTCCCGCATCCAGCTCTGCCAGGACGCGGGTGCGGAGCATCAGCGCGCGGGCGGCGCCGTCGAGACCGGCGCGGAACTGGTTGCTCAGGCGTTCGTGTCGAGTGCGGTGGTTCCCGGACAGCGAGAACACCGGAGGCCGGCACGCCGGATCCTCCACCTGCGGGGAGGGCGCGCTCCCCGGCATCGCCCCGCCGCAACCAACGCTGGCCACCAGGATGGGAACTGCCTGCAACAGGGGCGTCATGGTCGTCATCCTGAAGAAGCGGTCCGTCTGCCTGGCTGCTGTCGACATCGGTCCGGAGCGAAGCCTCCAGGGCGATGCCGCGCTGTCGCCATTTGCGGAATCAGGGTCTCGTACACCCCAGGGTCCGGATCGAGACCGGCCGCAAGCGCACGCGCGCGGGCAGGTTGTCGTTCGTTGTCCATTTGCTGACCTTGGGTACCGCAGTCCTGTGAGCGCCGTGGTTGTCGGTATTCACGGCGGGCTTTTTTCCACGGACCCGATCCGGCCGCCCGGGAGGCCCGGTTGTTGACGGTGGAGCTCGTTCTCGTCCTGGCGGTTCTGGTCGTGGATGTCGTCCTCTTCGTGCACGGGCGGCTCCGAATGGATCTGGTCGCGCTCCTCACGCTCGTGTTCCTTGCCGTGACCGGGCTCATCGAACCGGCCGAGGCACTCGCCGGCTTCTCCAATCCGGCCGTCGTGACCGTCTGGGCCGTCTTCGTGCTGAGCGGGGGACTCGCGCACACCGGCATCGCCAACCTGGTCGGGCGACAGGTCATACGCTTTGCGGGCGGAGGCGAGGGCCGCATCATCCTGGTCATCATGGTGACCGCCGGCGTGGCGTCCGCCTTCATGAACAACGTGGGCGTGGCGGCGATTCTCCTGCCCGTCATCATGGACCTCTCGAAAGAGACCCGAATCCCGCCTTCGAGGCTTCTTCTGCCACTCGCGTACGCGTGCCTCCTGGGTGGATTGACCACCCTCATCGGCACCCCGCCCAACATTCTGGTGGCGGAGGCACTCCGAAACGACGGCCTTGAACCGTTCGGCCTCTTCGACTATTCGCCGGTGGGACTGCTCGTGATGGCGGCAGGCTTCGTCTTCATCCTCGTGGCCGTTCCCCGGCTGCTGCCGAAGCGCCGCATCCGGATCGACGGTCCCGGAGGAGCCGATGAACGGGTGCTGCCGGACATCTACGGGCTGAATGAGCGGTTCATCGTCCTGAGACTGCCTGAGGCCTCGCCCCTTGCGGGAAAGAGCCTCGGTGAAATCCGGCTCGGGTCCGTGGCCGGACTTCAGGCCGTCACCGTCATCCGTGACGGACGCCCCCGACCCTCGCCCGGCCCGGGCTTCCGGCTCCGCGCCGGAGACCGCATCGTCGCTCAGGGACCGGTGGACCGGCTGGACCAGCTGCGCGAGAGCTCCGCGCTCGATATCGAGGAAGAGGGGCTGGGCGTAAGGGTGCTGGACTCTCCCGAATTCGAAGTCGCGGAGATCGGAATACCCCGCGGCTCCGAGTTGACGGGACGCACGCTCGGCGACGTCGACTTCTCCGTCCGCTACGGGGTTCGCGTCATGGCGATCCGGCGGGACGGGATGCCCCTGCCGCCTCCCCTGCAGGATCGGCCCCTTCAGCCCGCTGACACACTGCTGGTCCAGGGCCCGCCGGACAGAGTCGAGGAACTGGGGACATATGAGGAACTGACCGTCGCTCCCGCCGATCACATCGACCTCTACAGCCTCCAGGACGAACTGTTTGCGGTTCGGGTTCCCCGCGGCTCCTTCCTGGTGGGCCAGACGCTGAAGGAGAGCGGACTGGGCGCCGCCCTGGGGCTGTGGGTGGTCAGCATCCTTCGCGAAGGCCGGATGATCGACATGCCTGAGCCAGGCGAGCATCTGCAGGCGGGGGATCTGCTGGTTGTGAGGGGCCGGCCCGAAGGGTTGGCGGCACTGAAGGGGATTCGGGAGCTCGAGGTCGAGGGCAGGGGGACGGAAGAAAGCCCCACTCTGGAGACCGAGGACATAGGGATCGCCGAGGTCGTGCTCTCACCCCATACGAGACTCGTGGGGCAAACCCTCCGCCAGCTCAGCTTCCGCAGGAAGTACGGGCTGATGGTGCTCGCGATCTGGCGCGAGGGACGGCCCCATCGAACCGGACTCCGCGACTTGCCATTGCGCTCCGGTGATGCGCTGCTCGTTCACGGACCTCGCGAGAACCTCCGTGTCCTCGCCTCGGACCCGAACTTCCTCGTGCTGACCGAGGGTGTGCAGACGCCGCCTCGGCGTCGCAAGGCGCCGGTCGCGGCCCTGATCCTGGGCGTCACGCTGGGGCCCGTCCTGCTGGGGTGGCTGCCGATCTCCATCGCAGCGGTGGGAGGCGCGGCCCTCATGGTCCTCTTCGGGTGTCTGACCATGGAGGAGGCCTACCGGTCCATCGAGTGGCAGGCCGTCTTCCTGATCGCCGGGATGCTTCCGCTGGGGGTGGCGCTGCAGGAAGCGGGCGCTTCGGCCCTCCTTGCCGAGGCGGTTGTAAGGTCGGTCGGGGACTTCGGGCCCCTCGCCGCCATGGGCGCCCTCTTCCTCGTTACCTCCGCAGCGACTCAGGTCATCCCGACGGCGGCCCTCGTGGTCCTCATGTCCCCCATCGTGCTGGGGACGGCGGAGAGCCTGGGCATCTCCCCCTACCCCCTGATGATGGCTACGGCGATGGCCGCATCGGCCAGCTTCGCCAGCCCGGTCTCCCATCCGGCGAACGTTCTCGTCATGGGACCCGGCGGCTACCGGTTCACCGACTTCCTGCGCGTGGGACTGCCCCTGACCGCTGTCGTGTTCGCGGTGGTCATGCTCGTGGTCCCGGTTTTCTGGCCCTTCTGAAGCATCGCGGACCTGCCGTCGGTTCGCGGGGCCTTCGGTCGACGCCCTCAGCGTCGTTGGGCTTCGGGAGGCGCTGGCGGCAGGGGCCGCTCCCGACGATAATGACTCCATCATCGGGCTCGATCCGGACTACGGAGGTACGCGAAATGGAGATGGACTGGAATGCGATCCTGCTGGACCCGGTCCGCACCTTCATCGGACAGTTGGTCGGCTTCGTGCCGAACCTGTTGGCCGTGGTTGCGATTCTCGTCGGTGGCTGGATCGTCGCGAAGGTGATCCAGGGAGTGCTCGTCCGACTTCTCGAAGCGGTGAAGGCCGACAGTCTGGCGGAGAGGGTCCAACTCGCGGAAATGCTGTCCAGAGGAGGCATTCAGCGAACCTTCTCCAGGCTGCTGGGAGCCATCGCATACTGGCTCGTCATGCTCGTCGTGCTGGTCGCGGCCCTCAACGCGCTCCAGCTCACCGCCACCGCCGAGTTGCTGCAGGGATTCGTCGGCTTCCTGCCCACCATTGTGACAGCGGTCGTGGTCCTGATTGTGGGGATCCTGGCCGCAGGTTTTCTGGCAGCGACGGTTCGCACCGTAGCCAGCAACGCCGGCATCGCGCAGGCACAGGTGCTGGGGCAGTTCGTCCAGTCCATCGTCATCATCTTTTCCGTGGTGGTGGCCCTGCAACAGCTTCAGGTCCAGTTCGTGGGCGACGCCTTCCTCATCATCCTCGGAGCCATAAGCTTCGGTTTGGCTCTGGCCTTCGGGTTGGGCTGCAAGGACCTGGCGGGACGCTGGGTGGCCGGCCTGATCGACCGCCTCTCGCCGCCCGCGGAGTAGGCCGGGGACGAGAGCCGGGTCGCGGCCACGGACCACACATGCGGGCATCTCGCCGCGCACCCGGGCGACCGGCATCTGCCATATCGGGGGCTTCCGTCGATGCCCAGCGGCGGGGACCGCCGTCGAAGTAGCCTTTCCCGCGGAGGGCGCGAGCGGATGCGTAAGGAGCCGGCTCATCATCGGCTCGCCGGGCTCCACGTAGCGGTGTGCGATCGCGTAGTTGCGCGTCTGGTGGAGTCTTAGCAACGGGGGATAGCGTTCCTCCGGGCGAGCATCGGGTTGGATTATCTCGCATTTGTTGCTCGTAATCCGACGAAAACACCGAAATAATCGATGTTTCCGGCTTGCCCGTGACACGCAGGCACACCATTCTGTTTGGGCTCATTTAGACACCTTCAACTCCCAGCCTCGGACGCGTGGCCAGGACCCCCCTCCTCTTCCTGACCGTGGCGGCGCTGTTGAGCACCCCCGCCACCGGCGCGACGGCGTGGATTGGCTCGGTACCCGAACCCGTGACCGATTCACGCGGCGGCCGCGAATATGCAGCCGTGGTTCCGTACTCCATCGTCGTCGGCAGCAGTCGCGCGGTGACGGTACCCGATACAGCGACGGCAACCATCACCGAAGGGGACATCACCCCGCCTGCGCCGACGATCACCTCGGTGGCGATCACCTCGACCCCGTCGTTCGATGCGAACGGCGACGGAGTGGCGGAGACCTATCTCCGGGGCGAGAGCATCGACGTGACGGTGACCTGGCCGGAGGCCGTGGTCTGGGACGTGTCGGCCTCGGGTGCGGTGATCCGGCTGCGGCTGGACGTGGAGGGGCGGGCGAACACCACGAAGATCGCGGGCCTGGTGACGGGCGGCGCGACGAGCGGCACGGCGCGGTCGCTGGTGTTCCGCTACACGGTGGAGGCGGGCGACCGGGACATCGACGGCGTCTTCCCGAAGCCGGCGGCAAGCGGCGACCTGGTGCTCCTGGTGCGCGGCGCCACGCTGAAGGACTCCCAGGGCCAGGACGTGCCGCGCGCCCACGGCGGGCTGTCCCCGGATCCGAGCCACCAGGTGGACGGCAGCCCGGACGCAACCGTACCGGCCGTGCTGACGATCGGCGACGCGTCGGCCGAGGAGGGCGAGGCGATCACGTTCACGGTGACGCTGGACAAGGCGGTGCCGGGCGGGTTCAGCGTGAGGCCTTCGTTCACCGACGGCACGGCGACGGAGGGCGTCGACTATACCGCGAACACGGCGGGGATCGGCTTCGCGGGGACGCGGGGCGAGACGCAGAGCTTCGCCGTGGCGACGATCGAGGACGGGGTGGTGGAGGCCGCCGAGACCTTCACGGTGGGACTGAGCGTCTCGGGGACGTCGTTGGCGGTGACGGCGACCGACAATGCGACGGGAACGATCACCAACGACGACACCCTCCCGCCGCCCCCCACGATCAGGTTGGTGGCGATCACCTCGACGCCGTCGTTCGATGCGAACCGCGACGGAAGCGCGGAGACCTACCTCCGACGAGAAAACATCGACGTGACGGTGACCTGGTCCGAGGCCGTGGTCTGGGATGTGTCGGCCTCGGGCGCGGGGATCCGGCTGCGGCTGGACGTGGAAGGGCAGTCCAACACCACGAAGGTCGTGAGCCTGGTGACGGGCGGCGCGACGAGAGGCACGGCGCGGTCGCTGGTGTTCCGCTACACGGTGGAGGGGAGCGACCGGGACACCGATGGCGTCTTCCCGAAGCCGGACGCAAGCGGTGTCCTCGTGCACCTGGTGCGCGGCGCCACGCTGAGGGACGCCCATGGACAGAACGCGTCGCGCACCCACCGCGGGCTGTCTCCGGACCCGAACCACCAGGTGGACGGCAGCCCGGACGCGACTGTACCGGCCGTGGTGACGGTGGCCGACGCGTCGGCCGAGGAGGGCAATGACCTCACCTTCACCGTCACGCTGAGCAAGGCGGTCCCGGGCGGGTTCAGTGTGCGGCCTTCGTTCACCGACGGCACGGCGAGGGAGGGCGTCGACTACACCGCGAACACGGCGGCGATCAGCTTCGCGGGGACGCGCGGCGAGACGCGGAGCTTCACCGTGGCGACGATCGAGGACTCCGAGGAGGAGTCGGACGAGACGTTCACGGTGGGGCTGAGCGTCTCGGGGACGTCGGCGGCCGTGACCGCGACGTCGACCGCCACGGGCACGATCCGTAACGACGACGAGACGCCGCCTCCCCCCACGATCGGCTCGGTGGCGATCACCTCGACGCCGTCATTCGATGCGGACGGCGACGGGGTGGCGGAGACCTACCTCCGGGGCGAGAACATCGACGTGACGGTGACCTGGTCGGAGGCTGTGGTCTGGGACGTTTCGGCTTCTGGCGCGGGACTGCGGCTTCGGCTGGACGTGGATGGGCAGTCGAACACTACGAAGGTCGTGAACCTGGTGACGGGGGGTGCGACGAGCGGAACGGCGCGGTCGCTGGTATTCCGCTACAGGGTGCAGGCGGGCGACCGGGACACCGACGGCGTCTTCCCGAAGCCGGACGCAGCCGGCGTCCTCGTGCACCTGGTGCGTGGCGCCACGCTGAGGGACGCCCATGGCCAGAACGCATCGCGCGCACATCGCGGGCTGTCCCCGGATCCGAACCACCAGGTGGACGGCACTCCGCCGGCCGTGACGATTGCCGGCGCCGCGGCCGACGAAGGCG
The DNA here is from genome assembly GCA_022826025.1 of Gemmatimonadota bacterium. Lineage (GTDB taxonomy): Bacteria > Gemmatimonadota > Gemmatimonadetes > Longimicrobiales > Gaopeijiaceae > BD2-11. The sequence continues at coordinate 13,449 of JAJDVR010000243.1, forward strand.
ACGACATCACCTTCACCGTCACGCTGGACAAGGCGGTGGCGGGCGGGTTCAGCGTGACGCCTTCGTTCACCGACGGCACGGCGACGGAGGGCACCGACTACACCGCGAACACGGCGGCGATCAGCTTCGCGGGCACGGCGGGCGAGACGCGGACCTTCACTGTGGCGACGATCGAGGACTCGGACGTGGAGGACGACGAGACGTTCACGGTGGGATTGAGCGTCTCGGGGACGTCGGCGGCGGTGACGGCCACGTCCACGGCCACGGGGACGATCCGCGACGATGACGAGACGCCGGCGCCCCCCACGATCAGCTCGGTGGCGATCACTTCGACGCCGTCGTTCGATGCGGACGGCGACGGGGTGGCGGAGACCTACCTCCGGGGCGAGAACATCGACGTGACGGTGACCTGGCCGGAAGCCGTGGCCTGGGACGTGTCGGCCTCGGGCGCGGTGATCCGGCTGCGGCTGGACGTGGAGGGGCGGGCGAACACCACGAAGATCGCGGGCCTGGTGACGGGCGGCGCGACCAGCGGCACGGCGCGGTCGCTGATGTTCCGCTACACGGTGGAGGCGGGCGACCGGGACATCGACGGCGTCTTCCCGAAGCCGGCGGCAAGCGGCGACCTCGTGCTCCTGGTGCGCGGCGCCACGCTGAAGGACTCCCGGGGCCAGGACGTGCCGCGCGCCCACGGCGGACTGTCCCCGGATGCGAGCCACCAGGTGGACGGCACTCCGCCGGCCGTGACGATCGCCGACGCGTCGGCCGACGAAGGCGACGACATCACCTTTACCGTCACGCTGGACAAGGCGGTCGCGGGCGGGTTCAGCGTGACGCCTTCGTTCACCGACGGCACGGCGACGGAGGGGACCGACTACACCGCGAACACGGCGGCGATCAGCTTCGCGGGCACGGCGGGCGAGACGCAGAGCTTCACAGTGGCGACGGTCGAGGACTCCGAGGAGGAGGCGGACGAGACGTTCACGGTGAGCCTGAGCGTGTCGGGGACGTCGGAGGCCGTGACCGCCACGTCCACCGCGACGGGCACGATCCGCGACGACGACCAGACGCCGCCTCCTCCCACGATCAGCTCCGTAGCGATCACCTCGACGCCGTCATTCGATGCGGACGGCGACGGGGTGGCGGAGACCTACCTCCGGGGCGAGGACATCGACGTGACGGTGACCTGGTCGGAGGCCGTGGTCTGGGACGTGTCCACCCCGGGCGCGGTGGTGCGGCTGCGGCTGGACGTGGACGGGCAGTCGAACACCACGAAGGTCGTGCCTCTGGTGACGGGCGGCGCGACGAGC
>JAJDVR010000037.1 GCA_022826025.1 Gemmatimonadota bacterium
TCTCGGCGAGTTCGTGCGCCAGGCCGAGGACTACCGCGAGGGCGGAGATGTGGCCGACCACGTCTTCAAGGTGCTCAACCTGCTCGGCGTCACCCATCCGTTCTGGGTCCTGCGTCTCTCCGAGGTACGGAGCTGGATCGAGAGCGGCGAGTACGACCGGATCGTGGCGGGAGAGTACCCTCGCCGCGACGACCCCGACCCGTCCTACCGCGAAGACATATCTTCGGCGGCCGAGGCATACGCGGAGGAAGCGCGCAGCTTCATCGGATCCATGCGCGGGGCCGCCCGCAGGATGGGCGACTCGATCAGGGACAACATCCGCAGATAGGCCCGGGACCACTGGCATGCGCATTCTGATCGTCGGCAACGGAGGGCGCGAACACGCACTGCTTTGGAAGCTCGGCCGGGACGCACCCGAAGCCAGTTTCCACGCGACGCGCCCCAACGCCGGGATGGCCGCGGTGGCGCGGCCGGTGGACATCTCCCCGACGGACGTGCAGGCGCTGACCTCCTGGGCAGTGGACCGCGGGATGGACCTGGTGGTGATCGGCCCGGAAGTGCCGCTCGCGCTGGGCCTCGCGGACCGCCTGGAGGCCGCGGGCGTGCCCGCGTTCGGACCCTCGCAGGCGGCCGCGCGCATTGAATCGAGCAAGGCCTTCGCCAAGGACCTCATGAGCGCCGCGGACGTGCCCACGGCCGACTACCGCGTCTTCACCGACGCAGCGCGGGCCGAAGCGTACGTGGTGGAGGGAGGTGGGCCCTGCGTGGTGAAGGCCTCCGGCCTGGCGGCGGGAAAGGGCGCGATCGTGTGCGACGATCCGGAGGAGGCCTGCGTCGCGATCCGGCAGATGCTCGTCGAGGGCAGCATGGGCGATGCCGGACGCGAGGTCGTGATCGAAGAGCGCATGAACGGCGAGGAACTCAGCGTCTTCGCCCTCGCTGACGGGGAGCGGGCCGTTCCGCTGGTAGCCTCGCAGGATCACAAGAGGATCGGCGAGGGCGACACCGGGCCCAACACGGGCGGCATGGGGGCGTACGCGCCGGTCTCCCTGGCCACCGCCGACCTGATCGCGCGGGTCGGCGACGAAATCCTGGATCCCGTGCTGCACGCTCTGGCGGAGGCAGGCTGTCCTTTCCGCGGGCTCCTTTACGCCGGCCTGATGCTCACCGATGAGGGGCCCAGGGTGGTCGAGTTCAACTGCCGCTTCGGGGACCCCGAGACCCAGGTCGTACTTCCTCTGCTCGATGGCTCACTGCTGGACCCGATGATGGCGGTCGCCGACGGGAGCGGACTCGCGGGATACCGTGCCGGCACCGCCGCGGGGGCCGCGGTGACCACGGTGCTGGCGTCCGAAGGATATCCCGGTTCCTACCGGACGGGCGCGGCCATGGAGATCCCCGAATCTCTGGCGGACGACCCCGACGTGCTTCTCTTCCACGCGGGCTCCCGGCACCACGAAGGTGCGGTGCTGAGCGCGGGAGGACGCGTGCTCGCCGCGACCGGGCTCGGCAACACGCTGGCGGAGGCCGCGGAGCGCTCCCGGCGCGCCGCGCGCGAGATCCGCTTTGAAGGCAAGTACTTCCGTTCCGACATCGGATGGCGCGAGCTGGCGAGAAGCTGACCTGCGCACGGATTCCGGAGCCGGGCGACGCCAGAGTACAACCTCGACAACCCCACCCAAAGAAAGAGAAACCATGATCATTACGACCACGCCAACGCTGGAAGGACGTCCGGTGCGCGACTATCTCGGCATCGTCACCGGAGAGGCGATCATCGGCGCCAACATCTTCAAGGATCTGTTCGCGGCCGTCCGGGATGTCGTGGGCGGTCGCTCCAGCGCATATGAGCGCGCCCTGAGCAACGCACGTGCGCACGCCCTGCGCGAGATGGCCGAGCGCGCCGCCGACCGGGGCGCCAACGCGGTCGTGTCCGTCGACCTGGATTACGAGGTGATCAACAACATGCTCATGGTGACCGCCGCGGGCACCGCCGTCGAGACCTGAGTCTCACCTCATCCTCACCCACCTCGAGCCGCCGGAGTCACACTGCCGGAGCTTCCTGAAGCGGAGACGATCGCGCGCGGCCTCGCGCCGCACCTGACCGGCCGGACGATCTCCGGCGTGCGGGTCCGGCGCCCGGACCTGCTGTCGGAGCCGGCCGGCGTCTTCGCCCGCGGTATGAACGGCGTTGAGATCGACCAGGTGGGACGAAGGGGCAAGAACGTGGTGTGGTTCTGCTCCCCGGACACGGTTCTGGTGATCAATCTCGGAATGACCGGCCGCCTTCTGTTTCATCCGCGCGGCGACCCCACCCCACTCCCCGTCCACACGGGCGTCACCTTCGATCTGGCCGGCGGCGACGCGGCCGTCTACAGCGACACGCGCCGATTCGGGCGGTTGCGGCGCTTCACCGGGCGCTCGTGGCGGCGCTGGTCGCGCACGCTGGGGCTCGAGCCGCTCGGCCGCTCCTTCACCGCCCGCCGCCTGGCGGCCGAACTCGCCCGCTCCCGCTCGCCGATCCGATCGTGGCTGCTCGATCAGCGGCGCGTGGCCGGGATCGGAAACATCTATGCCAACGAGGCGCTGTTTCTCGCCGGCATCCATCCGGCCGTGCCGGCGCGGGCGATTCCCGCGGCGAAGGTCGCGCCCCTGCACCGAGCCATACGCAGGGTGCTGCGGGCGGCCATCGCCGCCTGCGGCACGACCCTTCGGGACTACCGCGACCCCGCCGGGCTGGAAGGATCGTTCGGTCCCCGTCTGGTGATATACGGTCGAGAAAGTCAGCCGTGCGTAAAGTGTCCAGGGGTCGTCCTGAGGACGGTGATCGGCAACCGATCGGCGTTCCACTGTCCCCGCTGCCAGCCGCCACCTCAATGACCATCATCTCGTGGATGAATCCGCCCGAGCACGGAGAGCGGCGAGGCGCCGGGCTGGCAGAGTTGAGGAATCACCAATCACGGCACGAAGTCACGTAAGTTCTTACAGGGCTGCACGATCTGCGTTTCGGGCCATTGTACTGGACCCTGCCGGACCGTACCGCAAAAGCGGGAAGACCGGACCTGAATGGCGGGACTCACGCGTGCCGTCTGCTCCACCGTAAACGTCCCGGAGGTCGACCTTTCCGGGGGGGGCGCCCGGGTAGGCACTCCGAGGTCATTCCACGCACTCCAAAGCAGACCGTATGGCCGCGTCCAAGGCTTCGCGCATGGCCGAATCAGCTTTGCTCTCCAATTGGATGGTGCGTCCCCCGGCCCCGTGGACGGGTTGGTAGACGGCCAGCGCCGCCCGGTAAACGGCTTCCCGCAACGCGCTGTCCGCAACGGCCCGCAGTTCAGAAACCTCGGACGGGGTGTTTCTCCCGCGAAACAGCGCTCCCAAGCGTGGCCGCACCGCGTCCCGTGCCTCTTTCCCTGCCACTGCCTCCACGGCGTCCAGCACCCCGGCCAGCATCACATCTGCCGCAAGGTACGCCGCCTCCAGGTCGCCCGCAGCGAACGCACCCCTTGCCGCCTGCTCAGCCTCAGCCGCACGTGCCGCAGCTCCGGGATCGATCGCCGCTCCAATAACCACTGGGTCCAGCCCCGCCTCAGCCAGTATCTCGGCAACAGCGTTGGGAGAGTCCGTCAAACCACGGTCATACTGTACTTCATACACCGAAGCTCCAACTACGCCTTCCAAGGCTACGGTCGCCGCCGCGAAACCCGCGACGGCAAGTTCACGAGATTCGCAATCGTCGGCGTCCCGAATCGGGGAGGAACAGGCCGGGGCAAACGCAAGCGCTCCCAGCACTGCCGTCCGGGTCCAGCATCTGAGGCCGTCCGGCGCACCCGTGTGGTTGCCGGTGTAGGTGCCGAAAGGGGTCAACTGGGGTTCGTCGCCTCGTCTCGTGGTGGTCGGGAACGGCCGTGTGATAACGATCTGGGTAAACGCGGATTGCTTAGGGGGACGGCTCCTGCACGTCACGCTTCCGTCGGTCATACCCGGCTAGAACCAAGACAACTGGCAGCCCGAGTAAGAGCGTCCACGGCGGCTGATACTCCGGTGGGTAGTACGGGTCGGACCGAGCAGACAATACGACCAGAGCGATCACCATGTGAACGGCGATCATGGCCCACCGACCCCACTTCCAGCGCCGCAGGAGCAACCATGGGAGCAAGAGCAGGGTCAAGGCGAAGAGTTCCCCGAGGAACTCCGGAAGAGTGGTCAGCCAGAAATCGGCTTGCCCCATGGCCATTGGGGACAAGAACATATGGGGTCGCCCTGTGCTCAGCAGGTAAGACCGACTTAGGTTCTCGGCCTAAGTCGAAACGGCGGAAAACGTAGGGAACGGCCCCGGAGATGGCAAGGAAACTGGAGTCGTGCTGTCGGGACCGGCTCATGAACCTTGCCGGGACGTAGCGCATCGGCGGCGAGAGTGGAACGCGGGACGGCAGCGGAATGGCCCTGCCAGTCGACAAGTTCGGTCGGTGTCACGCGCGCCGGTAACCATGATGTCGCGGTGCGCGGGCGCATCACCGCTCCGAAGGGCGGCGAGCATGCTTCTCGCGCGCCAATTCGTCCGCAGCCAGCGGCGCGCCCAGCGCCGATGGCTGTAGCGCTCCGGGTAGGCGATCAGCCGGTCGGCAGTCATGCGGTCGAACACGTCGCCCAGCGGCCCGGGGGCAGCCGGTAGAGGGTCAGGATTGGCGGCGAGGGCGACGAGCAGTTGGTCGCCGAGACCGGTACGGGTGGCGCTCGCGCTCATTGAGTTATCTCCTATCGCGTGATGGTCAATCTGCGAAGTCTACAACTCGCAGAATCGCGGCGGCGAGTCAACCAGGGCGGCGCGATGCCATCGGGTTAGTGCCTACACGAAGGCGCGATCCGTGCTCAGTGGACTGGATGCGGCCCGTCTTGCCGCCCTTCTCACCCCGCGCGTCGCGATAGGATTCGCTAACCCGCAGTGAGCGCGGTAAACTCGCTGGCGAGTGCTGTTTCAAACTCTGCGCTTCGGTGGGCGAAACACTGGCTGATGTGGCGCATGGCCAAGTCGGCGCATTCCTGCGATTCGAGTTTCTTGGCAGCAGGCAATTCGTTCAACCATCCCAGCACGACGTGGGCGGCAAAGCGCCCCTGCGAAACATCGTCGTCGAAAGGTTCGAGGCTGGGATCGCTGACGGCGGCATCGAAAGTGCTTCGCAGGATCGACCCAAAGGGCAAGGGGGGAGGCTCGCTGGAGAGAACTTCACCGACCGCACGGGCTATTACTCTCCGATATTCGATCTGACTGCGCAGGACGCGGTTGATGAGATGGGCCCAGTGCTGGTTGTCGTCGCTCATGGAGTGGTCTCCGGTGGGAGGCAATCGGGTTGTCGAAGCGGGCGTGCCGGCACGCCCGTCGCTTCTGTAGGTTAGCGCCGCCACGCCAACGGTGGGGGCACTCCGCGGCTAGTCAGAACGTCAAGCGCGACACCGGGCAGCCCGACTGCCGCGCCGTCCGCCTGCACCTGATCACCGCGGAGTATCGCACGGACCTGGCCGCTCTGATCGCGCCAGATGGATACGGGACGATCGGTTGACTGGTCCAAGATCGCAGTGCCACTGGGTCCGGAAAAGGTGATCGTGGCCAAGTTCTCCCAGCCCGGCCGTACCGGCAACGTGTAGGCAAAGCTCCCGGCTTGGTTGCCTGCGTCGGCGACCTCGGGCATGGCGAACGACAGGGAGAACAGCAGCAGTCCATCGGCGCCCCGGCCTTCCAGCGTCCAAGGACCCCGCGCTTCGGGTAGCCCAAGTGGTGCATCGACGACGAAGGCGGGCTCGATGTAAGGCACTCCCGTCGAATCGATGCCTCCCCACAGCAGAAGGCTTCGAGCCGGCGCGGAGTGGGCCATCACGACCGCGGAACCAACGCTCTCGTATCTTCTCCGATCCATGGCCTTCGTGAAGTGGTAGTCACTGACCCAGACGTTGCGGCAGTACGACATCACGTCCGGGAAATAGGGGGGAACCAACTGTCGTCGTGAGGAATCCCAGCCCCACGCACTTCCTTCCGTTACGTCATGTGCGGGTGAGATGCCGCCGATTGACCCGTACAGGTAAGGATAATTTGGGTCGGCGTTGTCGGCGTGGTCGCACAGGTACACGCGCGAGGGCTCGTAAGCCGGGTTCGGCGCGTGGCCGAGTCCCATGTTGTGGCCCAGTTCGTGCGCGGCCGAACCCAACTCTGACCAACTCACCCATCCCCCCAACTCGGCCAGTCCGCCGTAGCCTTCACCCGTCAAACCCATCCAATGGCCTCTTCCTCCCTCCAGCCGACGGACCACCTGCACAGCAGAAAAGAAGCTGAAGCTATCGTGGATATTGCGCCCCGTAGCCTCGGTTACCGCGACTACCTCATGCCCCTTCACGTCCATCCTGCCGACTGGTAACAAGGTATGCACCCGTCTCAGGTTGCTCTCGGGGTCCTGTACCAAGGCTTTCACAAGATTCGCGACGGACTGCGCATACGCTGATTTCGTGTCGCTGTAGACCAATGGAACCAGTGTGAGCTGCAAGGTAGGCAGAGCCTTCACCTCGATAGGCAGGCGCCCCGCCTCGGGAATCCGCTTCACCACAGCAACCGAAGGGTCCAGTGTCCCGTGGGGGTCAACTTCGATCACCATCTCCAGTCCCGGCTGAATCACGCTCCCCGGTACCTCGGCGTTGGAAGACTTGGCGAGATCGCTTTCGTCTGGAGAGAAGGGAATCAATTCCGGCCGTCCGGGGATGTCTTCCACATGGACCTCGCGGCCATCGTGGTAGAATCGAGCCCGAACCGGAGGAATGCGTGCCTGAGTGCCTGTTCGAGTCACGAACGCGCGCAACAGCGCCCCCCTGCCCGCGACCAGCGGCACTGGGCTCGTGTGGTGCGATTGCACTGCCTGAATCAGATATGCCTGTACTTGGCAAGGCTCGATCCAACGATCACCGATGGTCCTGACCCAAGCTTGGAAGCCGGGGTCGAGAGGGGCGCAGAGGTCGGTGTCTCGGGCACGGAGCCTCCTAAGCCGACCGAGAGCCGCTAGCTCCTTCGGAAGTCGTCCGCCCAGAGAAGGGTTCGGCGAAAGGTCCAATGTCTCCAACTCGCTCAGTTCCCCTAGTTCCCGTGGAATCGCGCCGCGCATTCTGTTTCCAGAAAGGTCAAGCCCAATCACCCGTCCGGTGTCATTCACCCTCACTCCGTACCAAGACCCTAGCGGCTCGTCCGTTAGCCAATTGTCGGTGTGCTTCCATTTCGGCCCGCCCGTCGCCTCATACACCGCCACCAAGATGTCGCGATCCGACAGAGGCGCGCACGTCTTGCCGGTGCCACGATGGAGTTGAATCCCGGCCAGCCAAGCTTGGAATGATCGACCGGGGGGCGCACACAGGCCCGTTTCGGCATAGTCCAACTCTTGAAGGCCAAGGTGCGCCAAAGCCAACGGCAACCGGCCGGTTAAGGCGTTGCCGCCGATTAGCAGACGGGTCAATGCGGTCAGACTGTCGAGACCATTCGGCAATGGCCCCGCAAGTCCGTTGCGGGTCAAGTCGAGCGTCGTCACTCGTCCCAAAGAGTCGGTATGAACGCCATACCACTCTTCCAGAGCAGGGGTCGCACCCCAACCCGTAGAGTTCGTCCAGTCATGGCCGCCAGAGCTCTCAAAGATCCGGTTGAGCGCTCCCGCATCACCTTTGTTGCAGTACGGGCCGCCACCGGAATCTCCGAAAGGATCGAGGTCGTAACCAGGTATCCAGTATATGCGCGGTGTCTTCATTCTCTCCATCCACGGGACGAAACGCGCTGTCCCCGGCGCACATAGGCCAGCGTTACCGTGGAAGAGAATCCAAGGCGAGGCACTCACGAGTCCAGTTGGAATCGTGCCCGTAAGTTCATTGCCATGCAGCGACAGATGTTCCAGCGCGGTCAGGTCGCCGAACTCCGGCGGTATCCCGCCTGCAAGATCGTTGCCGCCGAGCAAAAGCCACTCCAAATGCTCCAGCTTCCCCAACTCCGGTGGGATCGGACCGGTCAGGTCGTTGTTGTCGAGGAACAGTATTCGCAGCTCGGTGAGATTCCCCAACTCAGCTGGAATCTCGCCGGTCAGATTGTTGGCGCCCGAAAGAAGGTCGCCGAGAGCCAAGTGTCTCAGATTCACTAGGTTCCCCAGCTCTGGCGGTATCGGCCCAGTCAAGCCGTAGTTGGTGAGCTCTAAGTGTTCCAGCGCGGTCAGGTTACCCAATTCGGGGGGAAGGCGACACGAGCCACATTGGCCCCCGGGCACATAGCCGCCAGCCGAGTTTCCGTACGAAAGGGGATCAAAAAAGTCCAGTCTGGTCACCCATCCGTTCTCATTCACCGTCACACCGTACCATTCGCCCAGCGGCGCATCCGTCAGCCAGTTTGTCCACCACGTTGGCTCATTCATCGCCTCGTAGAACGCCGTCAAGGCCTCCCGGTCCGGGTTTTCCACCACAGCCAGCGAAAACACCGCCATCGCCTCCAAACCGTCCGGATCGCGGGCAGTCACCCTCACTTCCGTGTCCCCGATTCCTCGGGTCGTCAGTACCACCACGGTCCCGGTTACACGCACATCGGCAACGGCCGTGTCCGTGACGACTGCCGCAAGTACGAGAGGATCACCGTCTGGATCGTAGAAGTACTCAGACGCATCCACCTCAAGCGGAGTGGTTTCAACCACGACCTTTTGAGGGGGGATCTCCCCGGACACGACCGGATAGCGGTTCACAAGCACGCCGAACCCAGCCTGTGCTTCCAGTCCACCAGGATCACGGGCAGTCACGGTTACCCGCGCCGCCCCCCCGCCGCCGCCGCCCGTCAGCGTCACCACGCTTCCCTCTATCGAAACCCGCACAGCCGACGTGTCAGAACTGGACACCGAATACGTTAGAGCACCCCCGTCCGGATCGCTGAAATGTCCCGCCGCCTCGATAGTCGTTGTCTCGCCCGGTCCCGGCAGCCGTTGATCAGGGATCGGAGCCGACACCACCGGCGGCTGATTTGCCGCGTCGGGCGCGATCGTCTCTTCAACGCAGCCCACCGCGAAGACGGCGAGCGCGAACAGCGCGTGGCGGATGCTCCGGGACATGGGAAATCCTTTGGAGTGTGCCGTGAATTCGTTCGGCCTGAACGGCAAGGCCGGGCCGTTGTGTGAGAAAACACCGGATCAGGGGAAACCCCCTACGGGTCCCGCTTGTTCACCGGTGAGCGCGGGCGGTAGCTAGCCGTCCGACCCAATGGCATCGGCTGTTGTATTCGGCGGGCGGCCCGGCGACGATCGCCGGAAGGCCCCTGAGCCGAGTATTTCCTCACGCCGTCAACGTGTCCCAGACCGTGACGCTGGCGCAACCCCCTGCGGGACAGCCGCCGAACCGGGACATCTTACGTGCCGATTGACACCCGTCTCAGTCCGTTGGGAATCAACCGCTAGGATCGGTCCGGCGTTGCTATGCCGTCTCTTCGGTTCCGGTTGGCAGACACGCAGCTTTCTGGAGCGTCCGCCGCACTCTTGCTGGGCTTGTCGGAGCCTCCAAGGGGGACGGCTTTCGCGCCACTGGCGGCGGCGTGTCGCGGGCTGGAGACGGTGCCGAACGTCCTGAAACGTCCCCGGACTGTAGGTCGTTTCCGACAGGTTGACGGGCTTGCGGAAGGGCTTTCAGCGTTCGGACATGGAGACGCTGGAAGAGTACTTCAGCTCGCGAGTTAGCGCGTTCCTCGACGACACGGGACTGAGCCCGACGAGGTTCGGCAGGAAAGCGCTGGGCGACCCGAACCTGGTGCGCCAGATCGAGGGTGGCCGGTCCCTGACGCTGCGCTCGGCGGATCGCGTTCTGGCGTTCTTCTCCGGGTTCGGCCGGGAGTCGGGGGGCGCGCGCGATCCGCCCCGCCGCCCCCGGTACCGGAAGCCTGCACCGAGAGCGAAGAGCA
>JAJDVR010000074.1 GCA_022826025.1 Gemmatimonadota bacterium
CTCGCGCCGCTTGACTTCGGTGATGTCCAGGTAGGTCAGCATGCGGTCGCCGCTCGGCAGTGCGATGCATTGGTACTGAATGACCTTGCCGTTGGCGAGGGTCCACTCGAAGGGCGGTATGGCGCCCGCCCGGACCGCCGCGACGCGGTCGCGAACATAGTCCTCCCATTGCTCGTCGGGAATGTCGTATATCCCGGTGTGCCGGTTGTAGCTGATCATTTCCGCGAGGCTGGGGCGGCTGTCAAAGAAGTCGTCGGGGAAGCTCCACATGTCGCGAAAGGCGCGGTTGGCGATTCGCGTCCTGAGGTCGGGCCCCATGAAGCAGACCCCGTACTCGATGGTGTCGAGCACGGCGTTGAGCTCTTCCTCGCGCCGCTTGACCTCGGTGATGTCCGTATGGACCATGAGCACGTTGCCGTCGTGCGTGCGCGTTTCGACGATTTGCAGCCAGACCCCGCTGGACAGGCGCAGTTCGCTGGGGATCGCGGAATGCGCCTGCGGTTCGCCTTGCCGGTTCAAATAGCCGTCGAGATCGAAGGCGGCATCGGGGAACATGCCGCGCTCGATTCCGGCCCGCAGGATCTCCTCCAGCGAGGCGCCCGGCCGGATCAGCTTCCCGATATCCTCCCCGCAGGCATCGGTAAAGTAGCGCCTGTAAGTCTCGTTGCAGAGAACCAGCCGATTGCCGGCATCGAACAGCACGAAACCTTCGGAAACGGCGTTGATCGCATCGAAAAATTGTATCCGGGCCTGCTCCGGGTCACCGCCTCGTCGGCTGCGCAGGAGCGAATACCCCACGAACAGCGCCACCGGAACGCACGCCGCGGCCGCCACCCACCGATTCGGGTGGACGAGCGCGATTAGCGCAAAGCCTGCGAGCCCGACTCGCGCCATGATGTCGAGGAACGGATTCGATGCGAACCGGGCCTGCAGGCTGAAGGTCAGGCCGACAGCGGCCGCGAGCACGAGCCCGGCGGCCGCGACTTGCGCGAGCCCCGGCTCCGGCGCGATCTCCGGCCGAAGGACCACCGCCGCCATCAGCACGAAGAGGCTTCCACAGAGTCCTATCCAGCGCATGAGAGTGCCCGGGAATGACGCACGTGCGACTTCGGCGTGACCGCCGCCACGAAAGACGTGGGCGGGGTGAACTTCCCCCACACCACGGGACGATTGGGGCGAGTTTCGACGGCAGGGGCGCTCATCCACGCTGCTCCGCTGGTTTCGACGGTCGGGACAACGGCTCAATCCGCTCCATTGTCGGCGCAACACCAACCGGGGCGGTCAGGCGAGACGCCGATCCACCTGCCGGGCGACACGCAAATCCCGTTTCACGTCCCACGCGCCCCGCTCGCGCATATATTTCGCGAGGCCGGGGTGCAGCCCGTAGCAGAACGGCAACATCGACGAACTCGCCGCCAAGTCTATTTTTTTCCGGGCATTGAAGGGTGAGCCCATGGGGAAAGGAAACTCTTGATGCCTGATGACCCAAAAACATAGAAGACGATCAAAACGGCAACAGAATACAACAGGCCGAAATGTTCAATCCTCTTCCCAGCCGAGCGTGTCGCAACACCCCTCGCCAAGCCACGCGGAAACAATAGAATCTCTATAGTATAGTGTGCGCTATACAGTGGAACAACCGATAAATGCCGGAAATTTCGTCCGGCGCACATCGGCCCGGGGCTGCCTGAATCCGTTTTCCGCCTCGTATTTTTGCTTCGGGCTCCGGCGTCCGGGCGCCGGCGCCATGCCCCCGCCCGTTCGGAGTCGATCAAGCATCTCAAGACCTGAGATCGGTGAGGAATTGCCGGAAGGTCGGTTGAGCGGCAAGCGGAGCCGTGAGGTGATGACCGCCGGGCTAGTCGACCGCGTCCTCGCCCCGGGCGTGGGCCAGTTCGCGCGCGCTCGGGTTGACCGACGGGCGGAAGGGGACCTCGCAGACCTCCGCTCGGTCGGGCCGCCCCGGCTCGCCGGCATACTCGTCCGGCAGCCAGACCAGCAGTTCGGTCCCGACCGCCGACTTGCCGACCGGCACGTAGCCCAGCGCGATGTTGCACCCAAGCTCCGGGGCGTGCCAGGGCGAAGTCAGGTAGCCGATGGGGTCGCCCCCGCCGGCGTCCGAGACCAGCCAGAAGTCGGGCGCGTAGTCGTCGATCGGCTTGCCGCCCAGCTTCACCCCCACCATCACCATCGAGAACGGCGGACGCCCCGCGGCGATCTCGGCCCGCATCCGCTCAAGCGCCGCCCGGCCGATGTAGTCGCCCCGCTTTTTGCGCGGCACCTGATAGGCCAGGTTGCACTGGAAAGGCGCCGTCTCGTGGTCGATGTCCTGCCCCCAGGAGAGGATTCCGGCCTGGATGCGGCGCTGGTGGCCGGGGGCGGTGACCATGAGCCGGTGCGGCTCGCCCGCCTCAATCACCGCGCGCCAGAGCTTCTCGGCGTGCAGGGTGGCGTCGCGCAGGTAGATCTCATAGCCCTTCTCTCCCGAGAAGCCGGATTGGGTGACGACCACCGGGCAGCCCGCGACCTCGGTTTCGAGGATTCCGTAGTAGGGGATGTCCCGGACGCCCTCGCCCACCAGATCGACCATCAGCGCGAGCGACTTCGGCCCCTGGATCTGCAGCGGGCAGACGTCGATCTCGTCGATCTCCACGTCCATCCGCTTCCCGACGTTGACGCCCTGGAGCCAGTAGAGCAGGTCGGAGTCCGCCAGCGAGAACCAGAATTCCTCCCCGGCCAGGCGCAGCAGGACCGGGTCGTTCAGGATCCCGCCCTTCTCGTTGCAGAGGATGACGTACTTCGCCTGCATCGGCTTGATGCGGGTCGCGTCGCGCGTGATGACGTAGTCGACGAACCGCTCCGCGTCCGGTCCCTTCACTTGAATCTGCCGCTCGACCGCGACGTTCCAGACCGTTACGTGGTTCGTCAGCGCCTCGTGCTCGACGGCCGCGCCGCCGTCTTCGGGCCTGACGTAGCCGCGCGGATGGTAGACGCGGTTGTAGACCGTGGCCCGCCAGCAGCCCGCGTCGTGGGAGAGGTGCCAGTAGGGCGACTTCCGCACCCGCGTGGAGATGAGCATCTCCACGGGCGTCCGGCCGCTCTGGCGCAGGTTGACGGGAACGATCCGGTCGGACTGGTCGACACTTTGCGGCTGGCCGTTCATGGCTCCTCCTGCTCCGTCGCGCCTCAGGGCTTCCCGGCGCGGCTGCGGTGCGCGAGCGCCTGTACACGCTCAAGCGGCGGCTGTTGAAATAGCTCCGTGGAGCGATTTTGGTTGAGCGCACGCTCTTGAAGTTCACTCCCCCTTGAGGGGGCTGTTGAAAAAGTTCGAGGAGAGAGGAATCACTCTCCCCTTGAGGGGGAGTCGAAGAGCTGAGGGCGTAAGCCCGAAAGCGATTCGGTGGGGGGTATAATTCTGAATGGCGATAAACACATTTCACCCCCCACCGATTCAGCCTTCGCACAAAACGCTCGGCTTCATCGACTCCCCCTCAAGGGGGGAGTGATTTTTCTCTCTCGCCGGTCGGTTACATACGACAAACCCAGAGTTCCAGGCTTTTTCAACAACCGCCAACGCCTCTTTCCTCACCCTGAGTAGCCGCCGAAGGCGGCGTATCGAAGGGCGAGGAACTCGCGCCGTGGCGAGAGGGCATCCTTCGATACGCGGCTTCGCCGCTACTCAGGATGAGGCGGTGGGGTTTCGTTCGCAAAATCACGAAATCGGGGCTTTTTCGACAGCCCCTCCCCGCTCACGTTTGACCCCTGAGCAACGCGCCGCCCCGGTACCGGCGGCCCCTTGCGGTGCGGATTTGCCGTCCTTATCAAGGCACCCCCGGCTCTCGCGAAACTTGTAAACAGGGCGAATTATATGCCATATATGCCATGTTTCAAGGCGTATCTTCCGGTCGGGGCCTGACGTGGACGCCGACCCCGCTCATGGGGGCGAGACCGGAAACCGGCGCGGCCGGCTCCGGGGCCGTGCGCCTCGCGCGTCGTGACCGTCATGCGTACTTAGGAGATCCATTCTGAAAGACGCCGTCACCAATCCAGCAGACAGCGCTTCTCCGACGCCTGCGCGGGCGACGATCGCCGTGATCGGCGCCGGCATCGTCGGCAATTGCCTGGTGGGCCACCTCGCGGAGCTGGGCTGGGAGGACCTGGTGCTGATCGAAAAGGGCCCCCTGCCCAACCCCGGCGGCTCGACCGGCCACGCGTCGAACTTCATCTTCCCCACCGATCACGACCGTGAAATCACGCTGCTGACGCTGGAGAGCCAGCGCCAGTACGCCGCGCTCGGCGTCAACACTACGTGCGGCGGCATCGAGGTGGCGCGCACGGAGGCTCGCATGGAAGAGCTGCGCCGGCGGATGACCTCGGCGCTGTGCCGGGGCATCGAGGCCGAACTGCTCGATCCCGCAGGCGTGGTCGCCAGGGTGCCGTTCGTGAACGGCGACGTGATCCTGGGCGGCTTCTACACGCCGAGCGTATCGGTGGTCGACCCGGTCCGGGCGGGCGCCATCATGCGTGAGCGGGCGCAGGCCAAAGGAGCCCTGACCGTGCTGGATAACACCGAGGTCACGGGGCTTGAGGTATCGCGCCCGCCGTTCGGCCGTCCGCGGGTCCGGGCCGTGGCGACGACGCGCGGCGAGATAGAAGTGGAACAGGTGGTGATCGCGTGCGGCGTCTGGAGCCCGCGGGTCGCCGCGCTCGCCGGAGCGACCATCCCGCTTACCCCGGCGGTGCACCAGATGATCGACATGGGCTCTATCGACCTGCTGCGAAGGACGGGAAACGAGATCGACTATCCCATCGTCCGCGACATGGACACCTTCATGTACGAGCGGCAGAGCCACGAGGCGATGGAGATCGGCTCGTACGCCCATCGCCCCATACTGGTTCGGCCCGATGACATTCCCTCCAACGCGGAGGCGGAGCGGACGCCCACCGAGCTGCCCTTCACCGGCGATGACTTCGCTCCGCAGCTCGAGCACGCCCGGGCGATCATGGGCGAATTGCTGGCCGGTTCCGAGATGCAGTATTCGGTGAACGGACTGCTCTCCCTGACGCCTGATGCGCGGCAGGTGCTGGGCGAGACCGCCGAGGTGGAGAAGCTCTGGTCGGCGGCGGCCGTCTGGATCAAGGAGGGCCCCGGCACGGCGCGCCTGATCGCCGAGTGGATCACCCACGGCTATCCGCGCCTGTGCGACCCGCACGGCTCGGACATCACGCGGTTCTACCCGCACGAGCGGACCGAGCGGCACATCCGGCAACGCTGCCGCGAGCACTTCAACAAGACCTACGGCATCGTGCACCCGCGCGAGCAGTGGGAGTCCGAGCGCGGCATGCACCGGGCGCCGTTCCACGACCGCACCGCGGACCTGGGCGCCGAATTCTTCGAGGCGCACGGCTGGGAGCGGCCCCAGTGGTACGCGTCGAACGAGGACCTCGTCGAGCGCTACGGCGTTCCGGACCGCCCGCACGAATGGGACCGCCGCTGGTGGTCGCCGATCATCAACGCGGAGCATCTCCACATGCGGGAGAAAGCCGGGATCGTGGATTTGAGCGCCTTCCAGATCTTCGACGTCTCGGGACCCGGCGTCGTGCCCTACCTGGAGCGGCTGACGGTCAACCCCTGCGACCGTCCGGTAGGCAGCTCGATCTACACCCCGCTGCTGACGCCTGAGGGCGGGATCCGCGCCGACCTCACCATACAGAGGCTGGCGGACGACCGGTTCCGGGTCGTGACCGGCGTCTTCGACGGCGCGCGCGACGAGGTCTGGTTCCGTCGCCATCTGCCCGGGGACGGCTCGGTCCAGTTCGAGAACCTCTCCTC
>JAJDVR010000081.1 GCA_022826025.1 Gemmatimonadota bacterium
TCCTCCGGGCACCGCCGCCGCCGCCGTGCTGGCGCGCACTCGTTCCGACAAGAAGATGCGCGCCGGGTCCGTCGCCTACGTCCTCCTGGACCGCATTGGACGAGTGGACGGGACAGGCGGATGGACCAGCGCCGTGCCCGACGAAGTCGTGCTGGCAGTACTTGGCGAGGCAGGATGATGCTCCCAGCAGGGTTCCGCTGAATGACCCGCGCCGCCGGCCGCACCGGTTCTCCGGAAGGTCCGTCGCCCTCCACCGCCGCCGCGGTGCTGGCAGCGGCCGCCGCCGCCGATCCCGGTCGGCCGTTTCTGCTTTCCGGGGGCGGCATGATGACCTACGGACAGGTGGAGAGCCACGCCCGCGACCTGGCGGCATCTCTGCACCATCTGGGCATCGAGCGGGGCGAGCGTCTCGCGGTCCTGCTGCCCGGCTGCCCCGAGTTCATCGTGGCGGTTTTCGCGGCGGCCAGGCTGGGGATCGTCGTGGTGCCCATGAATCCCCGCCTCCCGCCGATGGAGCTGCGCTACCGCCTCCGCCACTCGCAGGCCGCGGCCGCGGTGACGCCCGAGATGTTCGAGGGGATCGACTACCTGCAGTTCGCCGAGGACGTACTGGAGGGGCTGCCGGAACTGGGCTACGTGATCACCGTTGGTGAAGAGGACCTCTGGTACGACGACCAGATCTACCAGTTTGAAGACCTGGTCTCGGCGGGGCGGGGCAAGAAATGTCCGAGCCCGGACGTCGCCCCGGACGACCTCTTCGCGCTTCTCTACACCGCCGGCACCACCGGAAAGCCGAAGGGCGTGGAGCTGACCCACGGCAACCTGGTGGTTCCCGCGCGCCGGACCGTGGCGGAGCTGAGGGTGACCTCCACGGACCGCATCATCGGGGCCAGCGACATCTTCCACGCCTTTGCGCTCGGTCCCGCCATCCTCGGCACCGCGGGTACGGGCGCTTCGATCGTGCTGCAGGAGAGCTTCGACGGCGAGGAAGCGCTGGATCTGATCGAACGGCACGGCGTCACCGTGCACTACGGCGTCCCCACGCACTTCCTGACGGAGTTGCACGCCCAGCGCAGGGAACCGCGCGACCTCACCAGTCTGCGCACGGGCATCGTCACCGGGGGCCCCATCGGCGATCCGGCCCTGCGCCATGTGCGCAAGGAGCTTTGCCCGAACCTGCAGGTGGCCTATTCACTCACCGAGGCCGGGTCCGTCCTCTCCATGACGCGTGCCGAAGATCCTCCCGAGAAACAGCGCTTCACCGTGGGACGGCCGGTGGCCGATGTGTCGGTGCGCGTGTGCGACGGCGACGGGTCCGTGCTCCCCGTCGAGAGCCTCGGGGAGATCCGGGTTCGCGGCCCGGGCGTGATGCGCGGATACTACCGGCAGCCCGACAACACCCGGCGGCACTTCGACGCCGACCGGTTCCTGCGCACGGGCGACATGGGCATCGTGGACGAAGACGGCTACCTGCATTTGGTAGGTCGCCAGGGCGATGTTATCATTAAGGCTGGATTCGATGTGTATCCCCGGGAGGTCGAGAACAGAATCGCGACCCACCCGGCGGTGCGGGATGTAGTGGTGACAGGCCTGCCTGACGAACTCCTGGGCGAGGCCGTATGCGCCTGCGTGCACATGATCGAAGGGGCCATGGTCTCGGCGGAGGAGTTGAGAGCGTGGTGCCGCCCCTCGCTGGCCACCTACAAGGTGCCCGATCGGATCCACTTTTTGGACGAGTTCCCGGCGACGGCAGCCGGGAAGGTCGGACGCGGAGAACTGGCTCGCCTGTTGCGGGCCGAAGTCCTGCGCCGGCACGGCTAGGTCCCTGGCTTCCCAGCTCTGCTCCACGACCGATCGCGGCGTGCGCCGCCGGAGAGAGGGTGGACCGGAGAGGGAGGCTCGGCGGCCGGAACTTCGGTTGCGAGAGAACATCACATGATCAATCACTTCACGCGCGCCCCGCATGTCGAAGGGGCGGGCCCGATCCTTTCTTCGGCGCCCAACGCGGCGCTGCTCATCGACTTCGACAACGTGACGATGGGCATCCGGAGCGATCTTTCCAAAGAGATCAAGACGCTCCTCAACTCCGACATCATCAAGGGCAAGGTCACCGTCCAGCGGGCGTACGCCGATTGGCGGCGGTATCCCCAGTACATCGTGCCGCTCTCGGAGGCGTCGGTTGACCTGATCTTCGCTCCCGCCTACGGCAGTTCGAAGAAGAACGCCACCGATATCCGCATGGCCATCGACGGCATGGAGCTGGTCTTCATTCGTCCGGAAATCGGGACCTACATACTCCTCACGGGCGACAGCGACTTTTCCAGTCTGGTCCTGAAACTCAAGGAGTACGGGAAGTATGTGATCGGGGTCGGGATCCAGGAATCAAGTTCCGACATTCTGGTCCAGAACTGCGACGAATACTACTCGTACTCGTCCATCGCCGGACTTCAGAAGGCGTCCGTGGGAGACAAGGGCAAGTCGGTGGACCCCTGGAATCTCGTCAGCGAGGCGTCGAAGAAGATGATCGAGCGCGGAGACGTCATGCGCTCGGACCGCCTCAAACAGGTAATGCTGGAGATGAACCCGGGTTTCGAGGAATCCAAGTACGGGTTCAGCAAGTTCAGCAAGTTTCTCGCGGAGGCGGCCTCCCGCGGGCTCGTGGGCCTGCGCAAGCTCGAGAACGGCCAGCACGAGATCTTTGCTGCGGGGGGGCGTCCGCGAGACGCTTCGGCTGGCCGCGCCCCGCAACATTCCGGCGCGCGCAGCCGGCCGGCCGCGCCCGGTGGTCCGGAACGCAGACGGGCGGCTGCCGCGCCCGGCGAAGCGGAGACCCCGAAGAGAGAGCCCGGTCGGGAGGGCGTCTCCGGAGACGGGACAACGAGTGCGGACCCGCTTGCGGACGCCTATGCGCTCCTGCGCCGGGCGCTGCCGGAAATCAGCCCCGACAACAGCTGGACGCGGGACTCCGATGTGAAGCGCCGCATGCTGGATCTCGACCGGAGCTTCGATGAGACCGGGCTCGGGTTCAGCAAGTTCAGCAAGTTCCTCACGCAGGCCCACGAGCACGACGTCGTGCGCATCCGCCGGAACGAAGCGGGCAACTTCGTCGTGCGGCTTCCGCGGTCGGACCGGGCGCGCAGGGACGACGCTGCCTCCACGGGATCCCGGGAGGTGAGTGGGTCGCCTGCCGAGGCGGATGGAGCGGCGTCCGGCGCGTCGCCGACAGCTGCGGCCGGTACGCCGGGCGCGGCCCCCGAGGTGACGGAAGGGGATTCCGTGTCCACGGCTGTCGATGACGCCGCGTCTGCACAGTCGACGACGGCGGCGGCGTCTCCAGCGGCGAAGAAGGGAGGGCGCCGCACACCGCGTTCGCCCCGTCAGCGCATGTGGCGCCAGAGCCAGCGGGCGCGCGAGCGCGACAGGGAGGAGAGCGCCGTCGAGGACGGGCGTGCGGACGCGAAGCCCGCGTTCGATCCCGCCCGCCTCGGACTGCCCACCGATGCGAGCGCGCTGCAGCGTTACCTGGCCAACCGCTACCGGGGCGTGGGCGAGAAGACCGCGGAACGCCTTATCGCGGCTTTCGGCGACCGGGTGTTCCATGTGCTGCACGACTCCGTGGACAAGGTGGACGGGGTTCTGCCGCGCAATCGGGCGGCCAAGCTCGTCGAGGCCTGGCAGGACGACTTTTCCCGCCGGTCCAGGGCGGAATCGAAGGCCGACAGGCAGGCAACCGCCACGGCGCGGCGGACCCGTCTGGGACGGCGGCGCGGGTCTTCCTGAACGGCGCGCCCCGTCGAGCGGGTGGTGTCGTCCGGTACTGCCGTGAGCGGGGCGCTTGCCGGCCTCCTGTCGGGCGGCGCGCGCGCGGTGGCGCTCGACCTGCTCGGCTGGGAGGTGGAGTCGACCGTCGGCGGCCTGAGGACATCGGGCCGCATCGTGGAGGTGGAGGCCTACACCGGACCGGACGACCCGGCATCCCACGCCGCCGAGCGCATCGGCCGCACGCGCCGCAACGCCTCCATGTTCGGTCCCCCCGGCATCGCCTACGTCTATCTCATCTACGGCATGCACTGGTGCCTGAACGTCGTGACCGGCCGGGAGGACTTTCCGGCCGCGGTGCTGGTGCGCGCGCTCGAGCCGGTGACGGGTGAAGCCACCATGGCGGCGCGGCGGGGCCGGACCCACGATCTGTGTTCCGGCCCGGCGCGCCTCTGCCAGGCGCTGGGCGTCACCGGAGCGCTCGACGGGCACACGCTCGACCGGGCGCCGCTCCGTCTCATTCCGCGGAAGCCGGTTCCGGCCGGGAGCGTCGCGCGGTCCCCGCGCATCGGGGTGACCCGGGCGCGAGAGCGCGAACTGCGTTTCTTCCTCCAGGGCAATCCTCACCTTTCCAGGCGCACGGGCGGAACACGATGAACGAACCCAGCTGGATTTCGCTCCTTCCCACCGTCCTCGCGATCGTGCTCGCCATCTGGAGCCGCCAGGTCTACGTGTCGCTCGCCGCGGGCATCTGGATCGGCTGGACCATCCTCGAGGGCTGGAACCCGCTCGTCGGCCTCGCCACCGCGATCGAGCAGACCGTGGCGGTGCTGGGCGATCCCGGGAACGCGAAGGTGATCCTGTTCACCCTGGTGATCGGGGCGATGATCGCGACGCTCGAAGCCGCCGGCGGCGTGCGCGGGTTCGTGCGCTGGATCGAGGGCAACCGGTGGGTCACCGACGGACGCCGCGCCCAGTTTCTGGCGTGGATCATCGGCATCGTGATCTTCATCGAGTCGAACATCACCGTGCTCGTGGCCGGGGCGGTGTCGCGTCCCCTCTTCGACCGCTTCCGCATTTCGCGCGAACGCCTTGCGTACATCGTCGACTCCACCTCCGCGCCCATCTGCATTCTCATCCCGCTGAACGCCTGGGGCGCCCTCAACCTGGGGATCCTGAACGAACTGGGCGTTGAGGATGCGCTCAGTGTGTTCATCGCCGCGATTCCGGTGAACTTCTACGCGCTCATCGCCTTCCTGCTCGCAGGCGCGTCGATCCTGTGGAAGATCGACCTCGGTCCCATGAAACGCGCCGAGAAGCGGGCGGCGGAGGGGCAGGTGCTGTGGCCCAACGCCCAGCCGATGGTGGACGAGACCGTGCTCTCGCCCACGCCGGTGGGCCGCATCGCGCCGCGCGCTCGCAACATGCTGGTGCCGATCGCGGTGATGGTGCTGACCATGCCGCTGGGCCTGTACGTCACCGGCGGCGGCTCGATGCTCGAGGGTTCCGGGTCGACGAGTGTGCTGTGGGCGGTGCTGGCCGGCCTGGGTGCCGCCTGGCTGCTGCTGCTCGGCCAGCGGGGCGCGAACCTCGACGAACTCACCCGCACCGGCCTCAAGGGCGCCGGAGGGCTGATGCCGTTGGCGCTCATCCTGCTGCTCGCGCTGGCGCTGGGGTCCGTGGCGCGCACACTGGGGGCGGGCGAGTACGTGGCGCAGGTCACCGAGGGCGTGCTGCCCCCGATGCTCTTCCTTCCCCTGGTGTTCGTGGTCGCGGGCGGGATCGCCTTCTCGATCGGCTCGAGCTGGGGCACCTTCGCCATCATGCTGCCCATCGCCGTACCGGTGGCGGAGACGCTGGGCATGCCGCTCGCCCCGTTCGTGGCGGCGGCGCTCTCCGGGGGCATCTTCGGCGACCACTCCTCGCCCATCAGCGACACCACCATCATTTCGTCCATGGCGGCAGCCACCGATCACATCGACCATGTGCGCACGCAGCTGCCCTACGCGCTGCTGGCCGGGGGGGCGGCGGCCGTCTGCTTCGCGGTGCTGGGGGCGACCCTCTGATGCCGGCGCATCACGATGTGAGCGCATCACGATCCGGTGCCATCGCCATCAAGCCGGACCGCCATTCCCTTGAGCGGGATCTGGTGTACCTTCCTTGGGCTGCGGCCGGCTGGCGGGCGTGAGCGTCTGCGCGCGGCGGCCGCTTTTGCGTCCCGATCCTCAAGCCGGAGCGACCCGGAAGTGAACGTGAGCGTCTGCATCCGCAGGGTGCCCGACACCGAGACGCGGATCCGCGTCGGCGACGACGGCGTCTCCATCGATGCCAGCGGCGTCAAGTACATCGTGAGCCCCTATGACGAGTTCGCCCTGGAGGCAGGCCTGCAGGTGACCGAAAGCCTGGGAGCCGGCCAGGTGACGGTAGTGACCGTCGGAGACGCGGGCGCCGCGGAGAGCCTCAAGAACAGCCTGGCGATGGGTGCGCACCGGGCGCTGTTGCTCGAAGGCGAAATCACCATGGATGGCCTCGCAACCGCCAAGGCGCTGGCGGCGGAACTCGCCGGGGCCGACGCTCCGCTCATCCTGCTCGGGGTGAAGGCGGCGGACGACGATCAGCAGCAGGTGGGTCCGATGCTCGCCACGCTTCTGGGACGGCCCTGTGCGACCGCGGTAACGCGGCTCCAGGTGCGGGACGGGCAGGTCCGTTGCCACCGCGAAGTGGAGGGCGGAACGGAGGTGGTGGACTTGCCCCTGCCGTGCGTGGTCACGATCACCAAGGGTACCTACGAGCCCCGGTACGCCACCCTCAAGGGCATCATGGCCGCGCGCCGCAAGCCGCTTGAGCGAAGACCGGCCCAGCTGCCCGCCGCGCGCCTGCGGGTGCTCGGGCTGGAGCCGCCCGCGCCCCGACCGCCGGGACGGATCGTGGGAGAAGGCGTGGAGGCGGTGCCCGAACTGGTCCGGCTGCTGCGTGAGGAGGCTGGGGCCCTGTGAGCGCCGCTGGAGCGTTGGCCGAACCGATGACGATGTCGGAGTACGGATCGGAGGCGGAGATGGAGTCCGGTGCAGGGGTGGTGGCTGCGTTCGTGGAGCACCGCGGCGGCAGCGTCCGCGCCACGGCCCACGAGGTCGTGGGGGCGGGGGCCGAGTTGGCGGGCGACCTCGGTGGATCAGTGCACGCGCTCGCCGTGGGCGGGCCAGGCCTGGGCGCGGAGTGCAAGCAGCTGGGCGCGTGCGGGGCGGGGGTGATCCGGGTGGTCGAGGCCGCCGAACTGGCGCAATACCAGGCGGAGAGCTACGCGCACATCGTCGCCGACATGGTCGCTGGGAGCGGGTACCGGGCGGTGCTCTTTCCCGCCAGCGCGCTGGGGGCCGACCTGGCGCCCCGGGTGGCGGCGCTCCTCGACGTGCCGCTCGCTTCGGATGCCACCGGCCTGGAGGTGGTCGACGGCGCGCCGGTCGTGACCCGTCCCGTGTACGGAGGGAAGGCGTTCGCGCGCGTCGCCTTCGACGCCAGTCCGGCGGTGGTGTCGCTCCGTCCGCATGTGTTTCCCCCGGGCACTCGCGCGGCGGCTGGCCGGGTGGAGGTCTTCGCCCCGGCCGGAGGAGCGCCGCCGGGGGGGAGGGTGGTGGACTTCCGGGCTGCCTCGGGCGGAAGCGTCGACGTGGCGGAGGCGGAGATCGTGGTGTCGGGTGGCCGCGGCCTGCGCGGACCGGAGAACTGGGGCGTGATCGAGGAGGTGCGCGATGCGCTGGGGCCGGCCGCCGCCCTGGGCGCCTCGCGCGCGGTGGTGGACGCCGGGTGGCGCCCGCACGCCGAGCAGGTTGGCCAGACCGGCAAGACCATCGCGCCCAAGCTCTACTTCGCGCTCGCCATCTCCGGGGCGATCCAGCACCTGGCCGGGATGCGCACCGCGCGCACCATCGTCGCGGTGAACAAGGACGCCGACGCGCCCATCTTCAACGTCGCCGACTATGGCATCGTCGGCGATGTGTTCGAGGTGGCCCCTGTACTGGCCGCGGAGATCCGGCGGCTGAAGAGCGAGAGCGGGTAGAGGTCTCTACCGCAGCACCGGCTTGTCCAGTGAATCCCAGCCGTAGGCCCGCTCGACCCGCTCCAGCACCTCGCGGTAGAGCCCGCCCCCGCCGGACGAGTTGGTCATGACCACTACGCCGTACCCCTTGGCCTTGTGGGCCGTCAGGTAGCACACGAAGCCCCAGTTGCCTCCGGAGTGGCTGAAGTACCAGCCCTGGCCGCGCTGCTCGAGGTGGAAGCCGACGGCGTAGGCGCCCACGCCCACCGGGCTCAACATTTGCTGTGCGCTTGCACGCGACAGCACCCGGCCCGCATCGCCGCGGACCGCCTTCTGCACCTCGATCGCGAAGCGCGCCAGGTCGGTGGGCGTGGTCCACAGCCCGGCCGCCGCCAGCGCCGCGTACGCGTGCCACTTCTCCACTCCCATGGGCAGGCCGTCGCCCCGATGGCCGCGCGCTGCGTTCACGTCGAGCGCCGCGGGAAGGGGATGCTCGAACGTGCTCCGCGTCATCCCCGCCGGTTCCAGGACGGTCCGGCGCATGAGGTCGGGGAAGGGTTCGTCGCGGACATCGGTGAGGGCCAGTTGCATGATGGTGGTGCCGCCGCCGGAGTAGTGCATGGCCGTGAGGGGCGGCCGCACCAACTCGACGGGTCCCACGTTGGACGGCGCCTCTCCCTCGAAGATCTGCACCGGGGTGGGGCGGGGAGCGTCCGGTGCGTACCCGGGAAACCCGTGCCCGTCACCCAGCCCGGCGGTGTGGCTGAAGAGCAGCCAGGGCGTGACGGGTTGCTCCTCGATGAAGCCCCTTCCCGGGAGAGTCCATGAACGCAGGATCGAGTTAATGTCGTCGTCGAGAGAAAACAGGCCCTCCTGAACGGCCGTCAGCGCGGCCATGGCGGTTACCGGCTTCGAGATCGAGGCCGCCTGGAAGAGGGTCCCTGTGTCCACCGCGGCTCCGGTCACCACATCCGCCACGCCGTACCCCTTCGCCCAGTGCACCTCGAAGTCGCGGATGACGGCGACGCTCATCCCGGGGACACCGAACCGCTCCATGACCTCGGGCAGCGTCAGGACATCCAGTCCCTGGCGGCTTGGGCTCTGGACGCCCTCGATGCGGGCGATGTAGTCTGCGGCGGAGTCCTGTGCGGCGAGGGGGGCTGCGATCGCCAGCGTCGCGATGAGGGCGAGAGCGACCTTGCAGGAATTCATGATGGCCTCCTCCTGGATCGTGCCGCCTTTTCGGCTCGCCGGCGTTCCCGCGCGGCCCGGCGGCGGGCCCGGTCGCCCGCCCTGGCCGGCGGCGCCAGGCGCACGACGGCGATGCCCGCCAAGATGACGCCCGCCCCGAGCACCTGCAACGCGTGCGGCGTCTCTCCGATCCAGATCCAGGCCGTGAGAATCGCTGCGACCGGGACCAGGTTGGAGTACACGGCAGTGCGGCTGCTGCCGAGCCTCTGCACGCCGCGGTACCAGATGAAATACGCGAGCCCGATGGCGAGCACACCGGCATAGGCGGTGCCGAGCCACGCCCCCGCGGAAATCCCCGTGAAGTCGGTGCCCAGAAGGTCGGGGAGCCCCATCAGGACGAGCGCGACCGTTCCAACCCAGAGTGTCCACGCGGTTACCTCCAGCGCTCCATTGCGCCTGACCAGTCGGCGCCCCAGGACGGTGTACAGCGCCCATACGACGGCGGCCGCCAGCATGAACAGGTCTCCCCGCAGGGTTTCGCCTCCCAACGTCATGCCCGAGGATCCGCCGATGATGACCAGCGTCAATCCCGCCATCGTGATCGATACCCCCCCGAGAACGATCCAGCTGAAGCGCTCGTGGCCGAGCGCCGGGGAGAGGATCGCGATCCACATCGGCACGGTCGCCAGCATCAGGGAGGCGTTGCCGGCCAGGGTGATCGAGAGGCCGGTGATGAAGAAGACCTGATAGGCGACGTGTCCCATCACCGAGAGCCACGCCACCCGGGTCCAGTCGCCGCCGCGCGGCAGCAGGCGCCGGCCCTGCGCGCGAAGCACGATCCACACCGCCAGCGCGGCCAGGGGGAAGCGCAGGGCGTTGAAGGCCATCGGTTCGATTTCGCGCAACGCGACCTTTACGACGGTGAAGTTCACCCCCCAGATGACGACCAGCGCGAGAAGGTCCAGCTCGCCTGCCGGAGTGCGCGCGAGCGGAAGCCGGCGCCGGGCGTCCGGCTTCGCTGACATCACGGGCTCGCGGGATCGGCTTCCGCCGCGTTCCACCTGATGAGGGTCGCCATGGTCACGTCATCCCGGCTCGGCGGCCGCCGCCCCGGGAAGCAGGCCCGGGCCGCCGAACAGCAGCACGTCGACCTCCTCCCCCTCGGCGATGCGCTCCACCCCCTCGGGAATGACGGCCAGCCCGTCGGCCCGTCCCGTGGGCGCGACCAGCGCGGAACTCTGATGGCCGGAAAGCACCACGGTCCATCCACCTCCGGAGGCGGGCAGCAGGCGCACGCGCGGGTAGACCGCGAGTCCCCTGGGGCCGCCCATGGCCACGCCTGCGCGCGCCCGCACGACGGGAGGGAATGGGTGGCGGTGTCCCGCAAGCGCGCTGATGAAGGGCCGCGCGAAGAGGTGGAAGGTGACGAAGGCCGACGCCGGATTGCCCGGCAGCCCGAACACCGGAACGGAGGCCCGCCCCTCGACGGGCAGGTGCCCGAAGCCGAAAGGGCTGCCCGGGCGGACGCGCGCGCGCCAGAAGTCGGGCTCGTACCCGAGTTCGTCGAGTACCCGCTTGAAGAGGTCCCCCTCTCCCATCGACGCGCCCCCGATGGTGATCAGCAGATCCGCCTGCGCGGCGCCCCGCAGCAGGTGTTCGCGCACGCTCTCCTCGGTGTCGCGCGCGATCCCCGGCCGCACCCCCTCCCCCCCCGCCTCCGCCACCGCGGCGGCCAGCATGGGACCGTTGGTGTCGGGGATGGCGCGCCCGGCCGCCACCTCGGCGAACTGTTCTGCCGACGCGATCTCGTCGCCACTGGCGAGGATCGCCGCCACCGGCCGCCGGTGCACCTCCACCGAAGTGAGCCCGCACGCGGCCAGCACGCCGAGCTGCGCGGCGCCCAGGGTGGTCCCGCGGCGGAGCACGGTCTCGCCCGCCCGCATGTCCTGCCCGGCCGGCCGCACGTTGCGGCCCAGGTCCCGCTCCGAGAAGACCGCCACCCGCCCCGGCTCCCGCTCGGCGTCGGTGTCCTCGACCCGGACCACGCAGTCGGCCCCCTCCGGGACCGGGGTGCCGGTCATGATGCGCACTGCCTCGCCCTCCCCCACCACCACTCCGCCCACCTCGCCCGCGTGCAGGGCGGCGGTTACGCGCAGGGTGCGGGGGGCTTCCGGCGAGGCCCCCGCGATGGAGTTGCCCTGCACCGCGTAGCCGTCCATGGCGGAGTTGTCCCAGGGGGGCAGGGTGACCGGGCTCTCGACCGGCTGCGCCAGCGCCATGCCCCTCGCCGCCTCGAGCGGAAGCCGCAGCGCCGGAAGCGCCCGCGCGTGCTCCATCACCCGCGCCAGCCCCTCGTCGCCGGAGAGCCAGTCGGCGGAACGGGACTCGAAGCGCGTCGCCGGAGTCCGATCCCCCCGGGCGTTCGGCCGGTCACCCATCAGTCGTCCACGGGCCGCTAGAACCGCCAGGCGATCCCGAAGGACAACCCTCTCCCCACGGCCCAGAAGCCGTCGTCGGGGATGGCGGGTTCGTCGGAGCCCTCGGGTGGCGGCAGGAGCGGGCGGTCGGTGCGCAGGAAGCCGCGCGGCGTGTTGACCTTCCAGTAGGTTACGATGCCCTCCGCGCGTACAGATATGCGATCGAGGGGAAACAGCTTGATCCCCGCGCCAAAGCTACCCAGGAAGGAGGGACCGAACGAGAAGCGGTCGTCCTCGTCGAGAACCATGTCGATGTCCTGCTCCGGCGCCAGGTCCATGGCGATGCCCCCGCCCGCGAACAGGTGGGGCGCCAGCCGATACCAGGTCCGTGGGCCCGTGAGGGTGAACTGGAGGCGCACATCCGCCGTCCCCATGGTCACGTCCGCCTCCCCGATCTTGCGGTCCCCCTCGTCCCGGCGCGGATCGATGACGTCCCGGGTGGTGGGCAGGTACCCCAGGTTGCCCTGGAGGGAGAACGGTCCGCCGACGCGGATCTGGTAGTACGAGCCCATGATCCGGCCGCCCTTGGGCCCGAACCCGAAGATTCCCGCCCGTGGCTCCACCGTGAACATCGAAGCACCCGCCTCCTGCGAGGTCTCGATGAAGCGGTAGGCCGAGGGAATCCGCTGCGCGCAAAGGTGCGCGGGACGAATCGCGGGGACCAGGATGCCCACGAGGACGAGCGTCAGGAGGAGTGGCGGTCGCCGCCTTTGCGAGCCGGCGGGCGATCGCCGAGATTCCCCGCGTGTGTGCATCCGAACCATGTACTTGAGACTTCGCACCTTTCAGGAACGTTGCCATGCGCGTGACCGAAGATACCCAATCGGCCCGTCCGTCTCCACACTCACCGCCTCCGGTGTCGCGAGCGCGCCATTCCGCGTGGGCCGGGCAGAGCGCGAAGGTGGCTGCGAGCCGGCTGTCGACCGCACCGTCCCCTGCGGACACTCCCGGCCATTGCCCACCCACCCGGCGGTCCTCTTCACCCGCCTCAAGCCGTGGCCTGCTGCTCGCCGCCGCCCTGCTTGCAACCGGTCTCTCGGTCGCATCACCTGCGGAAGGGCAGGAGGCGCGCCGCCGCTGGGAGCGCATGTGCCAGATCCGTGCCGAAAAGTTCGACCTGGTCCTCCCCGGGGCGATGCGGGACAACGACCTGGACATGTGGATCGTGGTGATGCGCGAGGGGCTGCTGGATCCGCTCTGGGAGGCGCTCGGCCGGGGTTACGTGGGCGACTGGGCGTACTACGTCTTCACCAACCCGGGCGATGACGGGCGCGTCGAGCGCGCGGCGCTGGGCGTGGGCGGCTACATGCTCCAGCAGTGCGGCGTCTACGACCGCTTCGCCCCGGCGGACGCGCTCGCCGGATTCGTGGCCGAACGCGACCCGGACCGCATCGGCGTAAACATGGCCGCCGCCATCGGCGGAGCCGACGGCCTC
>JAJDVR010000225.1 GCA_022826025.1 Gemmatimonadota bacterium
CTGCACGCGCTCCTGTGGGCCGCGCTGGTGCATGTGCCGCAAGAGGAGTTCGCGGACCGGCTTCGTCGCAGGGTCGCCGCCCGGGGCATGGACGTGGCGCAGCGCGCGGTCTGGCTGGGTGCCGGATTGATTGCATCCGCCCGGGAATTCAGGCCGGCCGCCGTGAGCTTTGTCGCGAAGGGCCGGGAGCCGAGGGCGCGCCACATTCTCAGGTTTCTCGTGCCCGGCTGGCTCAGGGAGCCCGCCATCCCGGAGCCCTGGGTCGAATGGCATACGGCGGATATCGCGGCACTGGTCCGGGCGCTGGGCTCCTGGTACGATCCCTGGTGGGGCGGCCTCGGCGGCCACAGGTCCAGGCTCCGCTCTTCAACCTTCAGCCTGCGCACCGACGGCCTCATCAAGCGCTGGCTGGTGATCCTCGCCGAACGCGCGGATCGCGGGGCCGGTCAGGCGCTCGATTCGCTGGCCGGCGACCCGGCGCTGGAGACCTGGTACGATGTGATCGAGGAAGCGAAGACCCGGCGCCGGGCAAGGGCGATCAGAGCCCGCCACACCGTCTGACCGGGACTACATCCAGCCTTCCCGCTCCACGAGCCGCTCGATGTGCGCCAGATGGTGCCGGCCGTGCCACGCGTACAGGCCCACGTTCCTGGACAGCGGCACCGGGCCGGCGGCCGGATGCACGAACTCGAGCTGGAACCGGGGCCAGTCGAGGCCGCGCAGCAGCTCTTCCCAGCGGGTGTGCAGGGCCTCCAGAGCGTCGAGCGACGGGCCGACCGGGCCCCGGGCGTCCGGCAGTTCCGCCCAGGCTTTTTCGTCGTAGGCCTTGATGACCGGCCGGTCCTCGGTGAGGGTCCACTTGAAGCGCACGTAGCTGTTCAGGTGGCTGTCGAACAGGTGGTGCACGACCTGACGCACGGTCCAGCCGTCCGGACGGTACGGCGTGTCCAGCTGTTCGTCCGTTAGGGGCGCGACCGTCGCCCGCAGATCCGCCGGAAGAGCCGCGATCTCGTCGATCCAGGCCTCGACCTGCTGCTCCGTGATCTCCGCCGGAGGGGCGTACCGGCCGATTGGATAGCGAAGGTCGGGCGTGCCGGAATTCGTGGGTGTCATCGGGTACCTTTCCTCGGTATGCAGCAGGCGAAAATGGTCGGGACCGTCGGCGGACGGCCCGTGGGCGGATGGCGGCGTCACCGCGTACCAAGCACACAGTATTGATAGATCCTCAGCCCCTCATCCTCCGCCATGTTCTCCACGATGTCGTCGGTGCCGTACGCCTCGCCCAGGTCTCCGATGGGCCCGGACTCCAACACCTTCAGCGGGGTCTCCGCCTCGAAAACCGACAGGTCTGCGAAACCGGTCGGGAACGAAGCCCCCATCGCGCGCTCCACCGCTTCAATGCGTTCCAGGTCCTCTTCCCTCTCGAAATTGCGCTCGGCCATATCCTCGGCGAAGTAGTCGAAAGCAATCCGGAACGATGAAATCCCGCCGCAAAGGCTGTTGAGGAACGGGAAGATGGTGTGCGTGGGGAGGTACATGGTGTTCCCCTCCCAGACGATCGCGGTGCGGGCGTTCCGGTCGAATCCGGCTTCCGCGAGCTTCTCGGGAAGGTCGACCTCCAGATAGTTGTGGGGCACCGACGAGCTTGGGGTGACGCCGTGGTCGCGCAGGACGCCGTGCTTGTATTCCACCACGGGTCCCTGGTCGACTTCGTAGTGGGTCACGCCCGGAGCGGCGAAAATGTGCGCCCGCATGTCCAGACCGGCCCCCAGCGACACGATCTGGCGTGCGCCCTCCGCGATCTCCCGCTGGACGAAACGGTTGAAGTAGCGGGTGCGGAACCGCAGCATGCTGGTGGATTCGGGAACGGCCGTGGCCAGTTGGCGGGCCATCCCCATCGCCTGGTCCGTGACGAACCATTCCGCGTACGGGTCCTCGAAAAGGGGCTGCGGGTGCTCCTTCTCCATCGCCCGGAAGCAGGCGATCACAAACGCGGTGGTGCCGACTTCGTTGATGTCGACGGTCATGGCTGACTCCTCGAATTGTCGTATTGGCGTGCTGAACTGACTCATCGCAGGCGCGCCGAAGTCTAGTCCCGTGATGGTGGCCGAACCAGATGCGCATGCCTCGTGATTGACGCCGGGCGTCCGGCCGCGAACTATGGGACCCATGTCGCACTCGGTTCGCCGTCATCTGCGCGTCGAGGTGGATGCGTATGACGAAATCATCCGCCGCTTCATTCCGGGGTACGAGGCGATGCTGGATGTCGCCGCGCGCGGGGTCGCGTCCGTGCGTCCCGGCCTGGTGCTCGACCTCGGAGCCGGCACCGGAGCCCTCTCCGAGGCGATCCTCCGGCACGGAGCCGTCGGCACCATCGAGCTGGTCGACGTGGATCCGGAGATGCTCGACCAGGCGCGCGCCCGGCTGGAGCGTTTCGGGAGTCGGGCGCGCTTCCGCGAGCAGTCCTTTCTGGATCCGTTGCCGGCGTGCGACGCGGTCGCGGCTTCGCTGGCACTCCATCACATTCCCGAGATGGCGGACAAGGGCACCCTCTACCGGCGCATCCATGCATCCCTGCGTCCCGGGGGCGTCTTCGTGAACGCCGACGCGGTGATGCCGGCGGATCGGGAGGGTCGGGACGCCGGGTACGCATTCTGGGCCGCGCACATGGTCTCCCGGGGCATCCCCGAGGAACGAGCCTGGCAGCACTTCGCGGAGTGGGCGGAGGAAGACACCTACCAGCCCATCGAGCTGGAGCTGGCGGCAATGGCGACCGCGGGCTTCGAGGCCGAAATCGCGTGGCACGAGGGGCCCATAGCCGTTCTGGTGGGACGCAGGGAGTAGGACACGATGCAGCCGAGACCCTGCCGACAGCGCTCGCGGGTTGCCCGACGGTACACCGCCGTTGTCGCGCTGGCGTGGGCGGCCGCCCTGGTCACGTGTCGGCCGCCGGAGGCTCCCGCCCGGTCGACCGGCAGCACACGGGTATACGAAGCCCCGATGGCCTCTTCAGCCCCGGTGATCGACGGCGACCTCGGCGACGGGGCCTGGCGGGATGCGCCCTGGACGGAGTCCTTCGTCGATATCAGAGGAGCGGACTGGCCGGATCCGCAGTGGGCCACGCGCGCCAGGCTCACCTGGGACGCATGTTGCCTGTATGTGGCGGCGGAACTCGAGGAGCCGCACCTCTGGGCAACGCTTGCGGAGCGGGACGCGATCATCTACCGCGACCACGACTTCGAGGTCTTCCTCGATCCCGACGGGGATGGGCTGGCGTACTACGAGCTGGAGATCAATGCCCTCGGCACGGAGTTCGACCTCTTTCTGGACAGGCCCTACAGCCGTGGGGGCAGGGCGCATATCGCGTGGGACATGGAGGGGCTGCGAACGGCGGTACGGCTCGACGGCACCCTCAACGACCCGTCGGACGAGGATCGGGGCTGGACCGTGGAGATCGCGATTCCGTGGTCGGCCCTGCGGCCCCCGGACGGCTCGGGATCCGGGATGGCGCCCGGCCCCGGCGACGAATGGCGCGTCAACTTCTCCCGGGTTCAATGGCCCCTGGTCATCGAGGACGGGGGATACCGCAAGGCGCGCGAGCCCGTCGACTGGAGCGATCATCCCGAAGAGAACTGGGTCTGGGCTCCCCAGGGGGAAATCGACATGCACATCCCGGAGAAGTGGGGCGTCGTCCGCTTCGTTGAGGGGGTGCCGGAATGAACCGTCGCGATTTCGTTCAGGCTGCCGGCGGCGCGCTGGCGTTTGCGCCATTGCTGGGCTGTGCTTCGGGATCGGATGAGGGCTCATCCTTCAGCGTCTGGAGCTGGGTGCACGGCGACCGCGACCGCGACGAGGGCGAGTGGCGCCGCCGGTTCGCGCGCCTGCGTCAATCAGGGGTCACGGCCGTGCTGGTCGGCGGGGGAGACATCGACCTGGTGTCGGGTGCGGCCCGCGCCGAGGGGCTGGAGTACCATCGCTGGTTCTGGACGATGAACCGGAACGGGGATGCGTGGGCCCGTGAGAACCATCCCGAATGGTTCACCGTGAGCCGCAACCTGCATAGCTCGCTCGAACACCCGCCCTACGTGGACTACTACAGGTGGGTCTGCC
The DNA here is from genome assembly GCA_022826025.1 of Gemmatimonadota bacterium. Taxonomy (GTDB): domain Bacteria; phylum Gemmatimonadota; class Gemmatimonadetes; order Longimicrobiales; family Gaopeijiaceae; genus BD2-11. The sequence goes on from JAJDVR010000225.1 coordinate 4,111, forward strand.
CTTCGCGGGAACCCGTGCGGGCGTACCTGCGCGGCCTGGTTGGAGAGCTGGCGGCAAATCCCGCCATCGACGGCGTGCACCTCGACTACGTGCGCCACTGCGACGTCATCCTGCCGCGCGGACTGTGGGAGACCTACGACCTGGTTCAGGATGTCGAGCATCCCGAGTTCGACTTCTGCTACTGCAGCGTATGCCGGGAGCAATTCGCCGCGCTCGACGGCCGGGATCCGCTCGAGATTCCAGACCCTCCGGCGGATGAAGCCTGGCGCCGCTTCCGCTGGGACAGCGTCACCGGAGCCGTCCGGGGACTCGCCGAGGCGGTGCACCGGCATGGCAAGCCCATCAGCGCGGCCGTCTTCCCGACGCCAGCCATCGCCCGCACGCTGGTGCGGCAGTCGTGGGACGAATGGCCCCTCGACCGCTTCTTCCCGATGCTCTACCAGGGGTTCTACCTGGAGGACATCGCGTGGATCGGGGATGGGGTGCGTGAGGGGATCGCGGCTCTCGCGGAACGTGGGGGAACGCCTCTCTGCGCGGGGCTCTATCTGCCGTCGCTGGATCCCGCTCAACTGGCCGATGCGGTCCAGACGGCCAGGTCCGCCGGGGCGGCGGGCGTTTCCCTGTTCGAGATGGACGGCCTCAGCGACGAACATCTGGCGGCGCTACGCACCGGATAACGGTGCAGCATCTATTGCGACAGGTGCACCGTCCGGACCCGGCCTGCCACGCGCAGCCCCTCGATGCGGGCCCACCCGGAGCCCGGGGCGTCTCCGCCGCCGGTGTCGGTGGTGATGTCCCGCCCCATGTCGCGGGCGACCAGCGCTGGCAGCCGGGAGCCGACGCGCAGTCCGCGCCAGGGGCAGGCGTCGACGAACTCTTCGATGGCGCCAAGCGCGAACAGCGGCCCCCAGCTCTGGAAGCGGCGCCCCTGCCCTCGGCCGCTGCGCGCGTCGAAGTTCTCGCGGCAGAACCCGGTGCGCCGGCAGTCCGCGAGGAACATGAGCGCCCCTTTCCACGCGAGTTCGCTGGCGAGTTCGTCGAACCGGTAGCGGCGCAGGCCCTGCAGCACGAGGTAGTTCATGGGCGGCCAGATCGAACCGCGCCAGTACTGCTGGTCGTCGAATGCGGGGTCGTCGCGTGCGATCGTGGGCAGGATCCAGTCTCCCCGGAAGCGCGCGGGATCGCGCAGCACGCCGACCATGCGTTGCGCCTGACGCGCCGACGGCACGCCGGCGACCATGGGAAGGAAGTTCGACGCCGCCACGCGCCGGGACCGACCCGCCGGCAGTTCGTCCAGGTAAAGTCCGGCGGCCTCGGACCACAGCACCTCGTTCATCGTCGCGACGAGGCGGCGGCGCTCGGCATCGAACTGTCGCGCGGCCGCCGGATCGCCCAGGATGCGGGCAATCCGCGACAGGCACTCGAGGTCGAGGGCGCGGTAGCTGCACAGGTCGACGGCGGACATGGCGAGGATTTCCCGTCGGGGATCCCATTCCGCCTCCTCCCACAGCGGCAGGTCGTCCTGACCCGATTCCCACGCCGCGCGCTGGTGGCCGCGTGCACCCACCTCCCACTCGGGGAGCTGGTCGCGCCCCGGAACCAGCGCCGCATCCGAGCCCCACGCGAGCAGTCCGGGCGTGAGGCCCTCCCGGCGCGGACGTCCACCCTTGTCGGCCACCCACCAGTCGCTCCACGCTCGCAGCCCGGGCCAGGCGGCGGCCAGCGCGTCCTCATCGGGGCACAGGAGGTGGAGCTTCAGCGCAGCGAAGGATCCGACGGGCGGCTGGGAGCGGTCGGGCGTGCCGCCGCGCCGGCTTCTCCAGTTGGGCACGTTCCCGTTCGGGTAGCGCGACGCGAGTCCGGCGAGGAGGACTTCCCAGGCCAGGTGCCCGGACACGGTGGCGAGCGCGAGGGCGTTGAAGAAGGAATCCCACCCGAAGACCGTCCAGTCATCGGGAGCGGATGCGCCATCCCCCGGCTTCGGGAAGATCCAGCGGCGGCCCGCCGGCGCATACAGGCGTCCGGTTTCCGGCTGCAGGAGGACGGTCCACATCAGGTTGTTCGTGACGGCCTCGACCAGTCCTTCCGCGGCGCCGGACGAACGCGGCCGTCGGCGGTCCCAGTCCGCGCGCGCGTCGTCGATCCAGCGGTCCAGCCTGGGGAGAAGGTGCCGGGCGCGGGCCAGCGGCGCCTCCCTCGGCTCCCAGGCGACCACCGTGGCCACGCGTCCTCCCGCCCGCGGTCCGAACACGGCAGCAATCTCCACGCTTCCCGGCGACGCGCGCCAACCGTCGGGCGTCTCCTCCCAGCGCGCCTCCCACCCCCACGGAACGTCACCCACCAACTCCAGCCGGCCCGGCGCGCCCGCCACCGCCCGCAGCGCCACGGCGTCTTCGCGGCGCGACCACTCCAGGATGAGCGAACTCTCCCCGGGGCGGGAGGATGGCGACGGCTCGGCGGCCAGGTCGAACTCCATGCGCGCGTAGCTGCCGTCCGGTGCGTGGGGACCGACGCGGGAGACCATCCAGTACCAGTCCTCCAAGTCGCGGCGCTCGCCGTCGCGGGTCGTGAAGACGACGCGCAGACCGATGCCCTCGCCGGGTCCGGATGCGAAGACGAGACCGGCCCAGCGGCGCGCCTCGAGGGCTCCGACGCGCACGCTAGCGAATCCCTTCCAGCTGGATCCCCCGCACGAAATACCGCTGGGTGAACAGGAACAGGAGCGCGATGGGCAGGACCGCGGTGACGCCGGCCGCCATCTGGTAGGGCCAGTTGATCTCGTAGGTCGAATGGAAGGCGGCGATCCCCACCTCGACCAC
>JAJDVR010000153.1 GCA_022826025.1 Gemmatimonadota bacterium
CTTCTCCCGACGCGCCCATGGTCACGAGGAAGTACGTGAGCTGGGGAGCGGGGCCGCGCGCCTCCCAGTTCCTCGTGCTGGGCGCCAAGGCGCGCGCCGCGATGAACGGGGAAGCCATGCCCTCGATCGACGACGTGAGCGCGGTGGCGGCCGACGTCCTGGCGCATCGCCTGGTGCTGAACTTCGAGGCGGAGGCCGACAGCCGGGGCACCCACGACATCATTCGCGAGCTGCTTGAGGAGAGCCGCCTGTGGAGGTAGATCCCAGCAGTACCAGCGCTTCCGAGCCTCCGTCAGGATGGCGGAGCCGACCTGCAGGGGTCGGATCGGCGGCGGGTTTCCCGTGGACGGGAGACCTCGGTTGACCTCAATCCTGTTGGGACTGGGGCTGATGCTGCTCGTCGGGTCGGCGCTGTTGACCGCGGCCCAGACCGCCTGCGTGACGGTGGGCGAGTCGCGCATCCGCACGCTCGTGGACGAAGGCTTCCAGGAGGCCGACAAGCTTTCGCGCCTGCGGGAGGAGCCGGTTCGGTTCCTCGATTCCTACGTGCTCTTCGACACGGTGTTCAACGCGGGTGCCGCCGGGCTGTGGGTGGGGGCGTCCGCCCGGGTCGGGACGGGATCCGTCGTGATTGCCGCGGTCGTGGCCGTCGGCATGGTTCTGGTCGCGGGCGAGCTGGTGCCGCGGGCAGTGGCCCAGGCCAGACCGGTTCGGCTGGCACTCCTCGGCGCGCCCGCGTTGCTCCTGCTTGAACGGCTGTCTCGCCCGCTCCTCTACCCGGTGCGGCGATTCGCGCACTACTGGATCCACCGGCCGGGCGATGAAGGCCGTTCGGCCCAGGAGCGCGAGGTGAGCGAACTGGCCGAACTGGGTCAGGAGGAAGGCGTCGTGATGCCGGAGGAACACGAGCTGGCGGAACGGGCCTTTCGCCTGGACGAGACCACCGCCTGGGATGTGATGACGCCGCGCGTGTCCATCTTCGCCTGGAGCGACTCGCTACGGCTCGACAACATCATCGAACAGCTGCCCGAAGTGCCGTATTCGCGGGTGCCGGTGTTCGGTGAATCGATCGACGATGTCACCGGCATCCTCTATGTGCGCGAAGCCTACGCCGCCCACTCCGGCGGACAAGCCAGGGCGCGGCTGTCGGAGCTCTCGCGGGAGCCCTTCTTCGTCCCCGGTTCCCTGCCCCTGACGCGCCTGCTGCGGGATTTCCAGAGCCGGCGCATCCACATGGGCATCGTGGCCGACGAGTTCGGGGGCACCGATGGTCTCGTCACCCTCGAGGACCTGCTCGAGGAGCTCGTCGGCGAGATCGTAGACGAAACCGATCCCGCGTCCGAAGCCATCGTGCGCGTCTCCCGCACGGAAGCGGTCGTCGAGGGATCCACGGAGCTGCGGGAGATCAACTACGCGATGAACGTGTCCCTGCCCCACCTGGAGCACCGCTCGCTGAACGGCTTTCTGGTGGAAAGGCTGGGCCACGTGCCCGCCCCGGGCGAGGAGGTGGTGTTCGCGGGCGTCGACATCCGGATCGTGGAGGCCTCCGAGACCCAGATCCTGCGCGCGCGGCTGCGGAAGCTGCCCGCTCCCGGCGGCGAGGGCGAATAGGAAATGGCGTTGATCCTGCCCTTCAACGGGCACACCCCCAAGGTCGCGGAGAGCGCCTTCCTGGCTCCCACCGCGGTCCTCGTCGGCGACGTGACGGTGGGAGAGGAAGCCAGCATCTGGTTCGGCGCGGTCCTGCGGGGCGACAACCCGGAGCACGGGGTCGTAGTCGGCGCACGGAGCAACATCCAGGAGAACTGCGTGGTGCACGTGGGCCACTGGGGGCCCACGGTTGTTGGAGAGGATGTAACCGTTGGACACGGCGCGAAGTTTGAGAGCTGCGTGATCGGCGACAACACGGTCGTGGGGATGAACGCCGTCATCCTGCAGGGGGCGCGGGTGGGCGCCGGCTGCGTCCTGGCGGCGGGAACCGTCGTGCTCGAGGGCGCCGACATCCCCGCACACAGCCTCGTCGCGGGCGTGCCCGGGCGGATCAGGAAAACCCTGGAGGGAGCGTCGGCGAGCTGGGTGGAGGGAGGCGGCGGCCACTATGTGCGGCTGTCGCGGCGGTACATGGAGGAACCGGGTATCAAGTGAGCCCGGACATCCCCAGATACCAGTCGATCAGCGCCTGTCCCCACCAGAGCGTGATGGCGCCGCCGACCGCCAGGAACACGCCGAGGGGAACCAGATGGCGGGTTCCTAGCAGCAGCCGCAGCTTGAGGTAGGCTAGGAGACCCGCGAGAGCCCCGAGGAATACGGTCAGGACCACGCCCCACGGGCCGGTGAACGCACCCACCAGTGCCATCATCTTGACGTCTCCACCACCCAGGACGGCCGCGGGAGCCACCGCGCGGGCCGGATCATGCGGGTGGACCGGGTGCTCCAGGTAGGCCGGATCCTGCGGGCGGACCGGGACTGCCGGTGAAACTGACGCGGTGGCGTCCGCGTCCTCGTCCAATCCCTCCACCCAGGCGACCAGGACAGCCAGCGCGGCCGCGCCGGCCGCCACCGCCGCAGCCACGCCGGCCGGCCCGAACCACCATCCGGCCAGCACCATCACCGGAAGGACCGGAAGCAGCGCCGCCAGCTGGCCGCGCGGCGTCGCCAGGACGCGCACCCCCCGTGCGTCACGAGCCCGCCGGCGGCCCTGGTCGTGTTCGCGACCGGCCTGATCCAACCGGCCCGGACGAGCGCGCGCGAGCAGCCAGGTGCCCGCCGTCCCCACCAGCCACATCCCCCCGAACCCCACCACCGCCCCCAGTGCAGCACTTCCGGGCGTGATCCCCCCCGGCGCGAGCGACAGTGCCAGCCCGGCCGCCGCGCCGCCGAGCGAGAACTGGTCGGGGATCAGGTAGAAGCGGGCATCGGTGAGCGCGATGCCCAGCAGGACGAGCAGGAAGAAACCGGCGGTGGCAACCTCGAGGCTCAGGCCGCGGGTCAGGACGACGAGCACGCAGATCGCGGCACCGGCCGCCTCCACCAGCGGGTAGGACAGGGAGACGCGCGCATCGCACCTCCTGCAGCGGCCGCGCAGCAGGAACCAGTTCACCACCGGAATCTGGTCGTACCAGCGGACGTTCGCCGAGCACGCCAAACACGCCGAGCGCGGGCGCACCACCGACCGACCAAGCGGCCAGCGCGCCACGCACACGTTGAGGAACGACCCGAGCGCCAGGCCGACCAGCCCTGCAAGGGCCGGCACCACAGGGTCGGTCATGCGCGCGTGAGTTCGTAGAGGACGATCGCGCCCGCGAGCGCCGCGTTGAGCGAATCGGCCGGGCCGGCCATGGGCACCGCCGCCCACGCGTTGGCCAGCTCGCGGATCTCCGCGCGCACACCCGCGCCCTCGTTGCCGACGACCAGCATCCACGGGGGCGTGACGGAAAGGGTGGCCGCGTCCTGTCCGGCGGCATCGGCCACGATCACCCGCGCGCCGGCGGCCCAGGCGCCCACCTCGGTCCACCGGGCGCGCACCACCGGGATCCGGAACACGCTGCCGGCGGAGGCGCGCACCACTCTGGCGTTCCACGGATCCACGGTACCGTCGAGGGCGATCACGGCCTTGAGGTCAAACGCGTACGCCGTGCGCACCAGGGTGCCCAGGTTGCCCGGATCCTGGATGCCGTCCAGCGCCAGGAAGCGGGCGTCCGAGGCGAGGTGCAGCGTCTCCGGCGCAGGTACCGGTTCTGCGCAGACCAGCAGGATTCCCTGGGGGCTGGCCGTGGCCGACACCGCCGCCATCTCGCGTTCTCCCACCCAGTCCGGCGTCAGCCCCCTCGCCTCCAGTTCAGCGAGCAACCCTTCGCCGGCGGGTGAGCGGGTCAGCGCGCGCGAGCAGACCACGAAGCGCACAACCAACCCGGAGGCGAGTGCCTCCGCGGCCGCGCGCACGCCTTCCACCAGCACAAGACCCTCGCGGACCCGCCCGCGGGCGCTTCCGAGCCGCGCCAGCATCCGCGTCCTGCGCTTGCTCAGCACCCGCTGACGAGAGCCCGTCACGTCATCGCCTCACCGGCACCCGGATCGCTCATCCCTCTCCACACGCTGCTCATTCCTCGCGGGGGAATTATCTTTGCCTGCGCTGGCCTCGGGGCCGCGCCAAGGCCCTCCGGAATCTACCCACGCCACCATCCCATGCCCGCTGCACCAGGAACAGACCCCGGCTCGCTACCGGTCGCGCTCACCATAGCCGGGAGCGATTCCGGCGGCGGCGCGGGCATCCAGGCGGACCTCAAGACCTTCCACGCCTTCGGTGTGTTCGGCGCCTCGGCGGTGACCGCCATCACCGCCCAGAACACTCTCGGGGTGACGGCCGTCCATCCTGTCCCGGCCGAGGTGGTGCGCGCCCAGATCGACGCGGTCGCCGCGGATCTTCATCCACGCGCCCTCAAGACCGGAATGCTGGGGACCTCCGAACTGGTCGAAACCGTCGCCGAGGCCATCGCCGCTCACCAACTGAGCGCCTGCGTGATGGACCCGGTCATGGTCGCCGCCAGCGGCCATCGCCTTCTCGCCCCGGACGCCGAGGCCACGCTGGCGCGCCGGCTGGTCCCGCTGGCCGCGCTGGTGACGCCCAACCTGCACGAGGCGGGGCTGCTCACCGGCCAGGAGGTCGCATCGCTCGCGGCCATGAAGGCGGCGGCCCGACAGCTGGTCGGGATGGGGGCGGGTGCGGCGCTGGTGAAGGGCGGCCACCTGCCCTCCGGCGAGGCGGCGGACGTGTTCTGGGATGGAAGCGAGGAACGCATCTGGTGCCGGCCGCGCATCGCCACCCGTCACGTGCACGGCACCGGCTGCACGCTCTCCGCGGCGGTGGCGGCCGGCCTGGCGCGCGGCACCCGGCTCGCCGAGGCGGTAGACGCGGCCATCGACTTCGTCGCGCGCGCGATCGCGTCGGCGCCGGGGCTGGGGTCTGGGGGCGGCCCCATCAACCACTTCGCCGGGGCACGGACGAACGGGGTCTGAGCCCCCAGGCAGGCCGCATCGCCGGGCCTCTCTCCCCTGAGCCCTTGTCGCGGAATTGCGCCTGATCCCATCATCGATTCGGGCGAAGATGGTCGCATCCGGTTGCGGAGAGGATGCTGGGCGGCGGCGGCAACCAAGGGCCAGGTGGAGCCGTCCCGTCCCTGGTGTGAGCGGCACCTCCAGGGAGCGTTGCAAATGCCCAGATGCAACAAAATGTTGCTTTTGCAGTTTTGCAACACGTGGCAGAGGGTCCTGGCAGACCGAGTCCATCACACCCTTGGCCGGACCGGCTGCCCAGCGGTGAACGCGCCTCCCGCCAGCATCCCCCGAATCACCCGCTCCAGCACCGCCCCGGCCCGATTTCCCACCTCCAGAACCTCGTCGTGCGAGATGGCGCCCGCGCCTTCCGCCCCCGGGGCCATCCCCACCCCGCACGCCATGTTGGTGACCATGGCGAAGGCCAGCACCCGCACGCAGCGCGCGCGAAGCGTGAGCGCTTCGGGTACGACCGACATCCCGACTACGTCCCCGCCCATCCGTCCGACCATGCGTACCTCGGCCGGGGTCTCGAAGCTCGGGCCGAGCAGGGCCGCGTACGTGCCGCGCGCAAGAGGGACGCCCAGTCGCGCAGCCTCTGCGAGCGCCGCCTGTTGCAAACCCGGGTCGTACGGGGCGCTCATGTCCGGGAACGGGGTTGCGTCCCCTGCCTGGGCGGGCGGCGGCAGCGGCGTGCGCGCGAGCAGGTTGATATGGTCGTCGACCACCACCAGACCACCCGGCCGCAGGCGTGTGTCGACACCCCCGACCGCGGCGGTGATGACAGAACTCCTCACTCCCAGGGCCGCCGCGATGCGGGCGGGTGCGGAGATTACCCACGGCGGATGGCCCTCGTAGAAGTGCAGTCGCCCGCTCTGCACGACGACAGGCACCCCCTCGCAGCGCCCGAAAAGGAAGTGGCCTGCATGCCCCGCAATCCCCGTGAATGGAAGCCCGGGGATCTCGCCGAACAGCACGATCTCCTCGACCTCGACCAGCCGTTCGAGCCCGCTGAGCCCCGAACCGAGCAGCAGATGCACCTTCGGCGCCGTGCGGATTCGCGCGCGCACCCCCGCGACCACCGCTTCGAAGTCGTCTCCCGGCCCCACGCCCGGCTTCACAGGATCATGCCGGCCACGGTCGCCGTCATGAAGGCGGCCAGCGTCCCCCCGACCATCGCCCGCAGCCCGATGCGCGAAAGGTCCTGCCGGCGTGAGGGCGCCAGTCCGCCGATGCCGCCGAGCTGGATGGCGATGGAGGAGAAGTTGGCGAAGCCGCACAGGGCGTAGGTGGCGATCACGACCGAGCGGGGATGGAGTGTGGAGCCTTCCCCGAGCAGCCCTGCCAGCTCGACGTAGGCCACGAACTCGTTGAGCGCCGTCTTGATCCCCATCAGCGAACCCACCTCGGCCGCGTCGGCCCAGGGCACTCCCATGAGCCAGGCCAGTGGCGCCAGGGCCAGCCCCAGGACGGACTGCAGGGTCAGGTCGGGCAGACCGACCAGCCCTCCGGCCCATCCCATCAGCCCGTTGATCAGATAGACCAGCGCCACGAAGGCGAGCAGCATGGCGCCCACGTTGAGGGCGAGGCGGAGTCCGTCGCCGGCCCCTCGCGCCGCCGCGTCGATGACGTTCACGTCCGGCTTTTCGACCTCCCTGACCAGGCGGCCCGCGGTCTCGGGCTCCCCGTCCTCCGGGTACATGAGCTTGGCCATCATCAGCGCCGCCGGGGCGGACATGACCGACGCCGCCATGAGGTGTCCGGCGATGTCGGGGAAATACGAGATGAGGAAGCCGACGTACGCCGCCATCACCCCGCCCGCCACCGTCGCGAAGCCGGCGGTCATCACCGCGTTCAGCTCCGACATCGTCATCTTCTCGACGAACGGCTTGATCAGAAGCGGCGCCTCGGTCTGGCCCACGAAGATGTTGCCCGCCGCGGAGAGGGTCTCGGCCCCCGAAGTGCGCATGGTGCGCTGCATGACCCAGGCCATTCCCCGCACCACGAACTGCATCACGCCCAGGTGATACAGCACCGTCATGAGGGAGGCGAGGAAGATGATCGTCGGCAGCACGGTGAAGGCGACGTAGGCCGCCGGATTGGCGACCTGTCCGGGAATCGGGTTGAAGTCGCCGTTGCCCGGTTCGCCGGTGCCGATGGGGATGTTGTTGTCGACCAGGTTGCCGAAGATGAAGCGCGCTCCTTCCAGCGTGTACCCGAGCAGCCCCACCACCACGGTGTTGGCGCCCTGAAAGAGCGCCAGGCCGACGGCGGTCTTGAGGATGAAGAAGGCGAAGACCAGCTGGAGCGAGACCCCCCAGGCCACAACCCGCCACGGGATGGCGGCCCGGTTGACGCTGCACACCCAGGCGAGCCCGCCCAGCGCCAGCATGCCGAGCAGCGACCTGAGGCGTTCGGGCAACGACGTGTCCAGTCCCTCGGAGGCGATCGAAATCCCGAGTCCCGGACTCTGCTGGATCGGCGCCGCCCCTTCCGGCGCCGGCGCGTCCCACGGCCCGGCCGCGCCCAGCGAGGAAGCGGCCAGGCCGGCTCCGAGAAGAAGCAGGCACACCACCCACAGCACCCGAAGCACGGGTCCGGGATCGGCTCGAGGTCCGGCAGGCGCCCGGCTCATGGGGCCACCCGGGCGTCGGACGTCATCCAGGCGATGGAACGGCCCGGTCGACGGAAGGCGATAGGCATGGTGAGCATGTCGGACCCGGTTTCGGTGGAAGGGTGTTGCGGGCTGCGCTGTGCGACTCGCGGCGGGTTGCGGCGCCGGACGGGACAACACATCCCGTTCAAATACGCCCGGGCCGTTTCGCGGCACAACGCGCCGGGGTTCGACGCTCATGATAACCCGAGCGCCCGAAGACCGCCCATCCGGCCCGGCAAGTCTGCCATTTTGGCAGATTTCGGGAAAAAGTCTGCCATTTTGGCAGACTCACGGGC